>JBJMQQ010000020.1:0-30084 GCA_045802645.1 Polyangia bacterium | reverse complement strand
GCTCGTTCCGAAGACGTGACTGAAGGCATGACCGGGTGGCGGAGGTGGGCGCCCGGCTCCGGTCCGGCGGTCGCGTCGTTGTTCCATCGCCTGTTCGCGCTGATCTCGCTGGCCGCGTGGTGGTCGCTGGGCAGCCAGGTCCGCGTGCTGATCGGCAGCCACGGGCTGTTGCCGGCGGCCGATTTCATGGAGGCGGTGCGGGCGGCGGGCGTGTCGCCCTTCGATGTGCCGACGCTGTTCCGGACGTTCCACGGCGACGGCGTGCTGGTGGGCGGGACCGTCGTCGGCGCGGCGCTGTCGGTCGCCGCGCTGTTCGGCTGGCGGCCCCGGATCTGCTTTGCGATCTCGACGGCGCTGTACCTGTCGTACGCCACGATCAGCCGCGATTTTCTCTCGTTCCAGTGGGACAACCTGCTGCTCGAATGCGGCCTGCTCGCCGCGTTCTTGCCGGCGAGTCGCGCGGCGCCGCTGGTGCATTTCCTGTTCCGGGTGGTGCTGTTCAAGCTGTACTTCGAGTCGGGCCTCGCCAAGTGGCAGTCGCCGATCCACGACTGGACGGACGGCAGCGCGATGACGTTCTATTACGAGACCGCGCCGCTGCCGACGTGGGTGGCGGTCGCCGCGCACCACCTGCCGGTCTGGTGGCACCACCTCGAGAGCCGCGCCGTGCTGGTGCTGGAGCTGGTCGTCCCGCTGTTCATCTTCGGGCCGCGACCGTTGCGGCTGGCGGCGGCCGTCACGTTCTGCGTCTTTCAGATCGGCAACGCCGCCACCGCCAACTACGGCATCTTCTGCTACCTGTCGGCGGCGCTGAGCGTCTTCCTGCTGGACGACGCCGACGTCCAGCGGGCCGGCGCCCGGCTCGCGCGCGTGATTCCTGCCCGCTGGAAGACGTCAGGCGCCCGCCAGGATCAGAATGCTCCGTCGCCGGTGACCGTCTGGGCCGCGCGCGCGGGGGTGGGGCTCTTCCTGCTCGTCTCGCTGGTCGAGGCGCTGGCGCTGTTCACGGAGACCGGGCCCGGGCTGTCGCTGGTCGCGCCGATCTTCGAGCTGAACCAGCGCTTTCGCCTCGTGAACAGCTACCACCTGTTCGCGTCCGTCACGCGCGAGCGCATCGAGCCGCAGTTCGAGACCCGCGACGCTCCGTTGACCGAAGAGCAAGACGAGGGCGCCTGGACGGAACACGATCTGCGCTGGAAGGCCGGCGATCCGGGGCGCGCGCCCGGCTTCGTGGCGCCGCACCAGCCGCGCGTCGATTTTCAGCTCTGGTTCTACGGCCTGGCGTTCCAGCGGCGCGAGCCGCCGTATGTGACGGCGCTGGTCGAGAAACTGTGCAACGATGCCGCGTCCGTGCAGCCGCTCTTCCGCGATCCGCTCTCACCTCACCCGACCGCCGTGCGCATCGTCTACTGGCAGTACCAGTTCGCGAGCGCCGCCGAACGTCGCGCGTCCGGAACCTGGTGGCGCCGCGCCCGCGCCGCGGAGAGTCGCGCGATTCCTTGCAGCGGATTGCGTCCGTGAGCGTGCCCGTCCAGACGGCCGCTCCGACGGGGACACTGCGCCGCGCGTCGCTGGGGACGCTGTTTCTGACGATCTTCCTGGACCTGCTCGGGTTCGGGCTCGTGATTCCGTTCCTGCCCGGGCTCGCGCGCAGCCTGGGGGCGGGGGACTTCGTCGCCACGCTGCCGGGCGCCGTGTTCTCCGTGATGCAGTTCCTGTTCATTCCGATCTGGGGCCGCCTGTCGGACCGGATTGGCCGCCGCCCGGTGCTGCTGTGGAGCATCGCAGCTTCGGCGATCGGGATGGCGGTGCTGGGTTTCGCGCCCGACCTGACCTGGATGTTCATCGCGCGCATCTGGAGCGGCATCGCGACCGGCAACATCGCCGTCGCGCAGGCCTACATCGCCGACGTCACCGCGCCCGAGCGGCGCGCGCGCGGCATGGCCATCATCGGCATCGCGTTCGGGCTGGGTTTCATCTTCGGCCCGTTCATCGGCGGCGAGCTGGCGCGCTTTCCGATCCACGGCCGCCCCGGCATGCTGCCCCCGCTGGTCGCGGCGGGCCTGTCGCTGATCAACCTGGTGCTGGCGTTTCGCACGCTGCCGGAGTCGCTGCCGCCCGAGCGGCGTGGCGTGTCCGTGCGGCGGGCGTCGCCGATCGACATGCGGGCCTTCCGGGCGGCGGTGGCCGTGCCGGGAATCGGCGCGGCGGTCGCGATCAACTTCATCTCGTACCTCTGGTTCGCCGGGATGGAGCAGACGTTTCGGCTGTTCACCGCCGACGCGTTCGGCATGTCCGACGCCGGGACGGGGCGGATCTTCGGCGTCGTCGGGATCGTCAGCGCCACCGTGCAGGGCGGCATCGTCCCGCGGCTGGTGCCGCGCGCGGGCGAGGCGCAGCTGGTTCGCACGGGGCTCATCGTCCAGGGGATCGCGTTCGCGCTGCTCGGTCTGTGCCCGCTGATGGGCGGGGCGGCCCGCGCGGGGCTGTGGACGTCGGCCGCGCTCATTGCGCTTGGCAGCGGGCTGCAGAGCCCCTGCATGCCGGCCTACGTCTCCCGGCGCGCGGCGGAGACCGGCCAGGGCACGACGCTGGGCGCCCTGCAGTCGGCCGGCGCGCTGGCCCGCGCGCTTGGCCCGATGGTCGGCGGGGCACTTTACGCCGGGTTCAACCCACGCGCGCCGTACCTGGTCGGCGCCGCCGGCTTCGGGCTGGCTGCCTTGCTGGCCTTCGCGCGGCTGCGGTGATTACCCTTTTGATGTGAGCTCGGCCCCGGACAGCACAGCCGTGCGGGTCGCCCTGTGGCGGGCACTGCACGTCCTCGTCGATGCGCCGCCGCACGTGTTCGAAGACGACGTCGGGCTGCGCCTGGCGGATCCGCCGGCCGGCTGGCGAGAGCGCGGCGACATGCACCCGCAGGGGACCGCCGCCTTCCGCGCGTCCATCGTCGGGCGGGCGCGGTTCCTCGAGGACCTGGTGGTCGAACAGGCGGGACGCGGCGTCGCCCAGTACGTGATTCTGGGCGCTGGCCTCGACACCTTCGCGCAGCGCCGCGCCGAGGTGGCGTCGCGCATGCGGGTGTTCGAGATCGATCAGCCCGGCACGCAGGCCTGGAAACGCCAGCGGCTGGTGGACCTGGGGTTCGGCGTTCCGGAATGGCTTCGGTTCGTGCCGGTGGACTTCGAAGCCGGTGAGTTCTGGCGGCAGCGGCTGGCAGTCGAAGGGTTCGACGCGGTCCATCCAGCCGTCGTCGCCTCGACGGGCGTCAGCATGTACCTCACGCGCGAGGCCAACGCGGCGACGTTGCGCGAAATCGCGGCGCTGGCACCGGGGTCGACGCTGGTGATGACCTTCCTGCTCCCGCTCGAGATGGCCGACCCCGCTGTTCGTCCCGGGCTGGAGCGGGCGGTCCAGGGCGCGCGCGCCAGCGGGACGCCGTTCATCAGCTTCTTCACGCCCGAGCAAATGCAGGCGCTGGCGCGCGACGCCGGCTTCAGGCAGGTGCGGCACGTCTCGGCGGACGACCTCGCGCAGCGCTACTTCGCCGGCCGCGCCGACGGACTGCGCCCGCCGAAGAACGCCGAAGAGCTGCTGGTTGCGACGACCTGATCAGCCCGTGCGCTGCGGGCCGGTGTTGCGCTTGTCGGGCTTGGGCGTCGATTCCGAGCCGTGCACGCAGACCCGGTTGCGGCCGGTGCGCTTGGCCTCGTAAAGCGCCTTGTCGGCGGCCGCCAGGAACGCCGCGTGGTCGTTGACGCCACTTTCGGGGACCGCCGCCACGCCCAGGCTGATCGTGACCGGGATGTCCTTGCCGCCGAACGTGAACTTGCGCTGCTGGACGGAGGCCCGCAGCCGTTCGGCCACGATGAGCGCCCCCTGCAAGTCGGACCCGCGACAGAGGATCGTGAACTCTTCGCCGCCGAACCGGGCCAGGACGTCCTCGGTGCGCAGCAGCTCGGTCATCATCTGCGACAGCTCGGCCAGCACGAAGTCGCCGGCCGGGTGGCCGTGGCCGTCGTTGATCTTCTTGAAGTGATCGATGTCCAGGAAGATCAGCGCCAGCGGCCCGCCGTGGCGAACCGCGAACGCGAACTCTTTTTCGAGGTAATCCGTGAAGTACTTCTTGTTGAAGACTTTCGTGAGCCCGTCGCGCAGCGCCGACTCGTACATCTGGCGCTGGAACACCTCGTCCAGGTGGTCGTGGTACGTGAACTTGAGGATGCTCGTCGAGCCGACCATGACCTTGTCTCCGTCGGTCAGCTCCTTGCGATCGACCTTCATGCCGTTGCAATACGTGCCGTTCGTCGAGCCCAGGTCGACCAGCGTCACCTTGTCGCCGTCGGTCAGCTCCTTGCGCTCGATCTTGATGCCATTGCAGTAGGTGCCGTTCGTCGATCCGAGGTCGACCAGGGTGATCTTCTCGCCCTCACGCACGAACGCGCAGTGCTCGCGCGAGACACCTTCGTCGTTCAGCCGCACCTTGACCTTCGTGCCCCGCCCCACGACCGTGCGCTGGTCTTCGAGCTTGAACATCTCGCCCGCGCTGACCCCGGCCAGCACGACCAGATAGGCCAGGTTGCGCTTTTGCTCGCCGCCCTCCGGCGGGATCGCCGGTTTGGTCTGCGTCTGGTCTTTCGAGCCCCTGGACTTGGCGCTCATCGCCCCCCGTTCATCCTAGAACGAAGGGGCCAATTTTCATAACCTCTCGCGGCGGCCCCGCGCGTCGATGCGCCATTTGGCGGCCCCGGTGCCTTGCGGGCCGTCCGCCATCCTGATGCGGAGGGCCTCGGCCTTCTTCAGCGGCGGGTGGCGCGGCCGGCCGGTCAGCTCGGCAGCCAGCGCCGATAGGATCGGCTCGTGCGCGACCAGCGCCACCGACGAGACCACCTCGGCGTCGCGGGCCAGAGACGCCAAAAACCCGATCGCCTGCGAGACGGCGGCTTCGGGGACCAGGGCGTCCGTGACCAGGACCCGCTCGCGGTAATCGACCATGGCGGCCACGATCTCGGCGGTCTGCACCGCCCGCACCAGCGGGCTGGTCACGATGACCGAGAACGTCACGTCGCGACGGGCCATCGCCCGCCCCATCCGGCGCGCGTCCTGGCGCCCGCGCGCGGTCAGCGCACGGGCCTCGTCGCGGGGGGCGTCGTCGCCGGCCTCGGCGTGCCGGATCAGGGTGATCCGCATGGCGCGCTCATCGCGCGCCGGTGTCGCCGGGGCCCGACGGCGCCGACTCGGACGGCGGCGATGGGACCGCCACGGCGTTGGGGCCGGGAGCGCTCTCGTCGTCGTCTTCTTCTTCCGTCGCCGCGGGGGCGGGCGACGCGGGGGCGGCGACCTGTTCGGCTGCCGGAGCCGCGGCCACGGGGACGGGCGGCGGGCCGGGGTCGATTCCAGCCCGCTTGAGCGCGGCCAGGTAGTGGTCCCGCTCGGCGATGGCGGCCAGCAGGCGCTGCCTCATGATGTCGTTGTTCTGCTTGAGGCGCGTGATGTCCGAAAGGTCCCGCTGCCGGGTCGAATCGACCTTCGACGCACGGGCGAACGCCTTCAGAAATTCCGCCTGACCCAGGTCGGCCATGCCCGAGGCGCGGTACTTCCCGACCTCCGCCTTCTCGATGTAACCCTCGGCGGCCAGGCCCAAGAGGGCCTTCGAGACCTGGGGCTCACCGGCGCCGATCGCCAGCGCGACGTCGACGGGCGTGAACGCCTCACCGGCGGCGGCGAGCCGTTTCAGCTCGTCGTACAGCTCTTGGCGGTCGACCTTGGCGCCAGCATCGCTGCCGCCGAAACTCTTGCTGCTCGAGTGGCTTCGCTTGAGGCTCATCCGCGTCTCCTGTACAGGCCGGGCTACTTCGATCGGGCTGGCGTTTATAACCTAAAACCCGATTTGAAGGGCGGCACGAACCTGTTCGGCGGCTGGGGCGGTCTGCCCGTCGCTGGTCAGGTGGTTGAACTCGACCTGGGCCTTGACCCGGTGGCCGTGAATGTAGGCGGAAACGGCGCCGCTCTGCTCGTTCTGGTAGCTGCCGGCCAGCAGGTGCTGCTGCGCGGTGGCGCCGTACATCGGCAGGTCCGTGTGGCTGACGCGCGCG
The DNA here is from genome assembly GCA_045802645.1 of Polyangia bacterium. Lineage (GTDB taxonomy): Bacteria > Myxococcota_A > Polyangia > Fen-1088 > Fen-1088 > JADGRB01. The sequence goes on along the minus strand of JBJMQQ010000020.1, from coordinate 23,992 downwards.
GCGACCTGCAGCCGGTGGGGCAGGATGAAGGCGCTCGCCTCGACGTAGCCGCCCCAGTACTTGCGAGAGCCGGAGGGCACCGCCGCCCCCGGGTCCTCCATCCGGCCGAACCATTCGGCTTGCACGGCCGCCCCGCGCCACAGGGCGCGCAGCTCCACGGCGCCCTGCCAGACGGCGACGTTGTCCACGCGGCCGTTTCCGTCGAAATCCAGCGACGCGTTCGGATCGCCCGTCCGCGCGCGGATGTCCGTGACCGCCAGGTTGTAGTAGCCCGACGCTCCGACCGCGAGCAGCGGTCGCTGGTGCCCCTCGATGTCACCTTCGGTGAGCGGCACCGGCCCGAACGGCGTCGCGACGATGCGGACCGCATACGCCAGGTCGAAGTTGTCGTTCGGCTGGTTGGGGCCCGAACCATTGAGAAGCCCGGCCCACACGGTGAGGCGCCCCGGCAGCACGCGGCCGATCGCCATGAGGCCCAGGTCGCGCTCCAGCGAGAACGCCGTCGTCGCCGACGCGAGGTCGACGAACTCGAGGTCCGCCTTCCAGTACTGGCGCTGAAGGCCGTAGGGGACCTTGAACTGGCCCAGCTCGATCGCCACCGTCCGATGCGGGCGCCACGTGACGTACGCGTCCTTCAGCGGTTGCGCCTGCGCGGCGTCCACCTGCAGCCGGTACTGGAAGAACGGCCCGCCGACGTGGCCTTCCAGGATGACCTCGGCGCGGCCCAGCGAGAAGCTGGACGTGTTGGGCGCCGCGGGGTCCATCGAACCGCGGCTCGCGATCTGGCCGGTGTAGATCCCCTGCACGCGCAGCAGCGGGTGCAGGTAAAAGCCGTTGTCGGGCGAGCGGATCTCGAACCCGTCGTCCTTGAATCGAACCACCGACGTCTCGGGCGCCTCCGCGTCGCGGCCGGCGGCGGCCTGCCGCTCGGCCTCGGCCTGGCGGGCGTCCAGCTGGTCCAGCCGGCGGCGGACGTCGTCGTAACCCGCCTGCTGGCGCTCGAGCGCCTGCAGCTCGCGGCGCAGCTCGATCACCTGGGCCTCGGCTTCTTGCGCCTCGCGCTGCGCGGCCGTCGCCTGCGTCTCGGCCGGTGAGGCGGCGGCGGCTTCCTGCTCCGCCCGCAAGCCAGGCGTCAGGCCGAGCAGCAGGGCCAGCGCCGCGCCCGCCTGGACGGAGGTCCGGTGGCGGCTCAACGTCGCTTGCGCCGCTTGCTGGGGGTGGGGCGGTCGCGCTCCGCCGCGGGCCCGTCGGTCGGTCCACCTGCCGGCGCCAGCGTCGGGATCTCCCAGAGGCGCAGGCTGTCCGGGTCACGGCGGTAGCGACGGACCAGCGCGATGAGAAGCGCGATCCCCAGCACGACGGAGACGATGCCGATGAACTGCGAGGTCGACAGCGCGCCCACGTTGCCGCGCTGGTCGTCGTCGCGAACGATCTCGATGAGCGGCCGCATGATGCCGTAGCCCAGCACCCACGCGAGAAAAACCTGCCCCGAAAACCGGCGGTGGTGGCGCAGCCAGACCATCAGACCGAAGAGCGCCAGGCCGACCAGCGATTCGTAAACCTGCGTCGGGTGGATCGGGTACGAGTAGGCGGCGGCCTGCGACAGCCCCAGGTCGTGAACGTGGTGCTGCCAGGCCGGGCTCCCCTGCGGCGCCAGCGGGTTCGGCCCGGGGAACCGGATGGCCCACGGCAGGTTGGTGCGGCCGCCGAAGTCGCAGCCGAAGAGCAAGCACCCGACGCGCGTGATGGCCGTCCCCAGCACGACGGAGGGCGCCGACACGTCCGCCCACTTCAGCAGCGGGATGCCGCGCTTGTGGCAGCCGTACCAGCTCGCGAAGAAGCCGCCGATCATCCCGCCGTAGGCGACCAGGCCGCCGCGGTTGACGGCCAGCATCCCCCAGATGCTGTCGAACTCGCCCAGGTTCGTCAGCACGTAAAGGACGCGCGATCCGATGATCGACCAGACGGCGGTCCACATGTAGATGGTCCCGGCGGCTTGCTGGTCGATGAGGTCCTGCTTGGCGAACCGCATCGCCAGGAACCAGCCGACGACCAGCGACGTCCCCAGCATCACGCCGTACGAATAGATGGGGACCGGCGTCCAGGGCAGCGCGAACCCGGCGGCGCTGGGGGTCCAGGCCCCCGACTTCATGCCGATCAGCAGCTCGGCGCCGACCAGCGCGTAGAGCGGCGTCGACGAGAACGGGTGCGACGGGTCGCGCCGCCGGAGGATCAGCTCACGGACGAAGGTCCCGGCCGCCACGAGCAGCGCGACCACGAACAGCAGCTTGGACGGGATCTGGACCAGGATGGGGCGCATGGGGGGCGAACCGCCTTTGGCTCAGTAGATATTCCGCCCGCCGGGCGCCGTCAAACGAGCAGTCCCGGGCGCCTCAGCCGGAGGGCGACGCCGTTCGGCACGCCCGCTACTTCAGCATCTGCGAGATGGTGCTCGAGTCGCCCCCCATGTTCGTGGTGACGCCGACGGCCTTGGCCAGCGTGTTGAGCATGGCTGCCGTCGTCACCGAGCCCACGTCGATGAACTGCCCCTTCTTCAGGAAGCCGCTGGCCGTCCCCGCCATCAGGAACGGCAGCGGCTTGAAGCCGTGATCGGGACCCGTCGAGATCTGGTTGGTGTTGACCGCGACCCCCTGATCCAGAAGCGGCCCCGTCGCCGTCGACACAGCCGAGAGCTGGTCCAGGAAGTACTTGAAGTGGTTGATCTGGATGCGATCGATGCTCTGGCAGAGCGTGTACGAGTTCGGCAACGTTCGATGCGATGCCGTGTGGAACTGAACGCTGGTGCCACTGACGTTGTAGACGTGATCGTCTTCGCGGTCGCCGACCTGCAGCACGGCGACGCGCGTGTATCCGGATGACAGCGCGAACACCATCAGATCCATGTGGAGCGTCTGAATCAGCTCGTGGTTCTCGGTCGCGTACGGCGCCGGGTCGACCGTCGTCATCTGCGAGATCTTGTCGGCGGGGAGCGTGACGTTGCTGATCTTGATCTCGATGTCGCGGATGGTCGCCAGGTGCTGATCCAGCCGCATCTGGTCGTCCGAGCTCAACTCGGGCCGCGCGCGAAGCGCCGAGATCTCGCCGCGCAGCAGGTCGTTGACGCTCTTCGTGCGCATGGCGACCGGGTCCGACGCGCTGGTCGACGACGTCCCCAGCGTTCCGGTCATGCGCTGGTAGGCCTTGAGAGGCGAATCGATCCCCGGCCGCTGCTGCCCGCCCGAGATGTACGAGATATAGGACGGGATGTTGAACCCGGAGCCGCCGGCCGAATACATCCCGGCGTGCAGGAACAGCGGATCCACACCGGCCGGGTTGATGGCCTTGGCGATCACGGTGTCGACCGACGCGCTGGATGACGTGGCCTGGCTGCCCGTCCCGTTGATCTTGGCCGTGCCGGTCAGGATCTGCGCGCAAGCCGACGCGTGGTTGCACCCCGTGTTGGTCAGCGGGTGCCCCACGCCCTTCACCAGCAGCAGGCGATCGGCGTAGTCAGACAGCTCGCCCGTGGCGCGGGTCGATTTGTCCGCCGCCATCGCCGCGCTGGTCAGCGCGCCGGTCTTCATGGGCCACCAGGCCTCCGCCTCGCCGCTCTTGGCCTGGACCACGCCGTTGGCGCTGCAGATGATCCCCAGGAACGGCGGCGTCGCGGCGTGGACGCGCTTGGGAAGGAAGGCGTCCAGGATCGGCAGCCCCAGCGTCACGCCGCCCGCGCCGATCAGGAATTGCCGCCGGCCGAACTTCCAGCCGCGCTCGTCTCGGTTCGACTTCATCAGGGGCCCTCCACGCGGGTCACGAACGCGTCGTTGGTCACGAGCGCGATCACCAGGTCCGAGCTCGAGATGTTCTGCTTCAGCGAGCTCTGCGCCGCGGCGGCGGCTGCCGTCAGGTCGCCGGCGCGCGGAATGCGCGCGTACAGATCAGCCGTCCAGCTGGTCGCGTAGCAGGCGTGCAGCTGCTGGCTCTCGGCCAGCGCCTTGCTGAAGTCGGCCTGATTGGTGAACGTCTTCGTCCCGTCGGTGAACGGGTACGACCCCGACGCGTCGACCGTCTGGCCGTTCTCGGTTGCCTGGTAGGCGCCGATGCCGTTGAAGTTCTCGAACGCGAACCCGGCCGGGTTGATGTAGACGCCGTGGCAGCTCGCGCCGCAGGTTCCCGGGCCGGTGATGCCGTTGACGATCTGCCGGTTGGTCTGGTTCGTGCCGGTCACGGGCGGGATGGTCGGCAACACCACGCCGGGCGGCGGCGACATGTCTTTGCACAGCAGCCGGCGGTTGATGTACACGCCGCGGTGGATCGAGTCCTGCGTGGTGCCGTCGTGCCCGTAGTAGGCCAGGAAGCCCAGCCGGGTCAGTACGCCCGGTCGCGTCGCGTCCAGGCTGACCTGCTTCCAGGTCGTCGCCGAGTACGAACCCGTGAGGCCGTAGAGGCTGGCCACCGTGCTGTTCACGAACGTCACCTGCGACGTGAAGATGTCCCGCAGCGTTCCGCTCTGACCGAAGATGTACTGCAGGAACTGCTGCGTCTCCGAGTCCAGCATCGGGCCGACCGCGGTGGTGAACTTGGGCGCGACGGACGGGTCCTTCTCGAGCGTGTCGTACTGGCCCAGCCCGAAGAACTGGAAGTAGAAGCGATCGACGGCGGCCTTGCCGGCGGTGGTCGCGATCAGCCGTTTGGCCTGTGTGGCGATGGCGTCGGTCGTCTTGAGCTGGCCGGCGTCGGCGGCGGCCGACAGCGTCGCGTCCGGCGTCGAGTTCGTGAGCGCGTAGGCCAGGTTGGCGGCGATCTCGTAGTCGGTCAGCCGCGACTTGCCTTGCGTGGCCGTTCCGCCGAACCCGGTCCGGTAGAGGAAGTTCGGCGATTGCAGGAACGCCTCCACCGTGACCCGCACGCCGGCCGCGAACGTCGACAGCCCGGTCGTGAGGCTCGGCCCCTGATTGAACAGCGTCAGGTAGGCCTGCACCTCGCTGCTGGTCAGCGGACGCCGATACGCGCGCCGTCCGAACGTCTGGATGAACGCCGTCGCCTTCCCGGTCGCATCTGTCGGAGCGTTGGCGGGCAGCAGCCGGTTGATGGCCGTCGTGTCCGCCGCCACCTGCCCGGCCAGCCGCTGCGCCGCCGCCTGCAGGTCATCGTGAAGGGGCTGGTTCACGAACAGCGAATCGGCCTCATTGTCGAGCCGCACCACGGCGTCGGCCGTCGGCAGCGTCAAGTTGCCCGGGTCCGGAAGCAGCAGCAGATCACGCACGCTGTTCGCCCATTGCACCTCGCTGAGGCGGGCGATCGTCGGTGTGCCGACCGGGGCGGCGACCGTCCCCGTGTCGCCGCCGCTCCCGGTGGTCCCCGGCGTTGCGCCAGTCCCGGTGGTCGTCCCCGAGCCGCCGGCCCCCGACGACGAGCCCGCGCCCGGAGCCGACCCGGAGCCGGATGCGACCGCCGTCCCCCCGGCGCCCGTCGACTGCCCGGTGCTGGGTCCGGACGAGCTGGCGTCGATCTTGCCCACGCACGCCTGCAGGGCGAGCGCGCACGCGACGCAGGTGGCCAGGTTGACGAATCGCTTCATCGAGCTTCCTTTCGCGCCCGAGCCACGTGCGTGTCGCCGCCAGCGGTTCGGACACAAGAGAAAGGGGCAGCCGATGCGAAAGAGACTCGTTCGATCGGCGCAAAACAGCCGGAATCGAAAAACTGACCGGGGAGGCCGGCTACCTGCGCCCGCGGGTCCGGGGCGGGCGGCCGGCGAACCAGGAAAGCAGAAGGAGCAGCCCGCAGAGCCCGGCGCTGACCGCGCTCACCCAGGTCCCGGCGCGGTTGCCGCGGCCGTCGAAGATGGTCGCCAGCACGGCGCCCGTGGCGCCCAGCCCGCCCCAGAGCAGCTGCTGGCCGGCGTAGTAGACGACCCGCGCGCTATCGTCCAGGTTCCGGACGCCGACCTCGATCTCGCCGTGCAGCGCCCGGGACATGAACCGCTGCAGCTCGCCCGGCAACGACAGCGCCGAGACCGCCATCTCGCGCGAAGCCTCGATGACAATCTCCGACCACTGCTTCTTCTCGCCGAGAAGGAAGCGCTCGAGGTATGGCTCGATGATCTCCGCCGGGTTCATCTCGGGGTCCAGCGTCGTGCAGACCCCCAGCAACAAGAGCAGCGTCCGCTCGAGCAGGATCCACTCCTTGGGGATGTGGAAGGCGTCGCGCAGGTCGGCCAGGCTGACGTTGAGATCGCGCAGGTCGAGCAGGCTGCCGAGGCCCCCTTCGGGCTCGAACTTCAGGTCTTTCAGCGAGAACCCCTCGGCCGACATCTGGACGCGGAGCTTGTCGTGGAAGTACTGCACGACGCGGTCGAAGACCTCGGGGTCGGCGCGCCGCGAGATGAACCCCATGTCCTTCATCGCGCCCACGATGCGATTGCTGTCGCGGGTGATGGCCCCCTGGATGAAGGACATCATTCCACGCCGCATCTGCTCGCTGACCGTGGCCGTGGCGCCGAAGTCCAGGAACACGATGGCAGGACCGCCGCTCGCGCTGGCCGTCTTCCGCACCAGCAAGTTCCCGGGGTGCGGATCCGCGTGGTACACGCCGTCGATGAAGATCTGCTGGCAGTAGGCCTCGACGCACAGGCGCGCGGCGGCCCGGCGGTCGACGTTCAGCGCGTGCAGCTTCTCGAGGTCGGCGACCTTCACCCCTTCCATCCATTCGGTCGTCAGCACGCGGGCCGTCGAGTAGGCCGCCATCACGCGCGGAAATCGGACGTGCGCCGCCGTCTCGGGCCGCTTGGCGAAGTTGCCCGAGATCTTCTCGATGGCCGCCGCCTCGCGCCGGTAGTCGAGCTCGGCCAGCACCATCTCGCGGATCTCGCGGTAGATGGTGTCGAAGCCGTAGTCGGGCATGAACCAGCGCAGCACGCCGAAGATGCGCTGAAGAGCGTGCAGGTCGACCCGCACGATTTCCTCGATGTCCGGGTACTGAACCTTCACCGCCACCGTCTCGCCCGACGGCAACCGCGCGCGGTGCACCTGCCCGATCGACGCCGAGGCCACCGGCTCCGGCGAGAACTCGGCGAACACCTCGCCGGGGGCGCGGCCGCCGAACTCCTCGCGCAGGCGGGCCTCGATGTCGGCGTACGGGCGCGGCGGCACCTGGTCCTGCAGCCGCTGCAGCTCCTCGCGGAAGGCGTCCGGCAGGACGTTGGCCATGATGCTGATGAGCTGGCCGACCTTGATGAACAGCCCCCGCAGCTTCAGGATCCCGGCCTCGATGCGCCGCGCGTTTCGGCGGTGCTTTTCCAGCGTCAGGCGCGCGATGGACTCCGGGCGGCGAAACCGGCGCGCCACGGCCAGCCCCAGGTACGACAGCGCGACCTGCGTCGTGACGAGGTACGCGGTGAAGAGGCGGGCGCGGCCGGACACGGCGCCATCATAGCCGCCAGGCGGATATTTCGCGGTAACCTTGCGGACATGGGCGACGAGGACAACAAGAAGCCGGGCGTCGCGCCCGAAGACGCGGCGCCCGATCCCGCCACCGACGATCCGACGGGGCGCCCGGACGACCGCCGGATCTCCGACTTCGTCCGGCGCGCCGTCTCGGCCGGCGTCGGCGCGGCGCGCAGCTCGAAGGACGACATCATGCGGGCCGCGGCGGGTGAGGTGCGCAGCTGGCTCGAGCACCTCAATCTGAACGAGGAGGTCGCGAAGGCGCTCGCGAAGATGGTGATCGAGGTGAAGACGGAGATTCGGTTTCGTCCCGCGGAGGACGGACGGATGGTCCCCGAGACGACGAACGAAGTGAAGGTCAAGCCGCCCAGCCGCTGAGCGGCCCGCGCTTTCGCAGCGATCAGGCGCGGCGACGCCGCCGCAGGATCGACGCCGCCATCAGGAGCAGGGCGACGCCGCCACCCGGCGCGCCGCCCGCCACGCCGCAAGAGCAGCCGCTGCCGTTGTCGCCCGTGCCGCCGGTCCCCGGGGCGCCCGCGACGACCTCGTTGCCGCCGCCGCCCTGCGTTCCCGCCGCGCCGGTCCCGTGACCGCCGGTGCCGGTGAGCACGTGGCTGCCGCCGCTGCCTCCCGTCCGCGTGCCGCCGGTGCCGGCGCTGCCGGTCCGGCCGCCGATACCGCTGCCCCCGGCGCCCGTGACACCGGTCTTCGAGCCGCCTGTGCCGCCGGTCCCCTTGACCCCGCCGGTGCCCGGCGAACCGCTCTCGCCACCGGCACCGGTGGGTCCGGTCCCGTCGCCCATCGTCGTGGACTCGAATGCGCCGATGTCATGGGCGGAGGCGCGGGCGCGGGTCATGCGCGCGATCGTCTCGTTCCGGTAGTACTCCTCGACGGGGATCAAGGTGAGGCCGATCGTCTCGCTGGCTGCCCCGATTGCGGTCGACGTCGCGGTCAGCGTGAAATCCTCGTTCGCGGCGTCCTTGAACATCGGGTTGAGGCCGAAGACGGTGCCCGTGAGCCCGGTGGCGACCGTCCCGGTCGTCAACCAGTTGTGCGTCCCGCTGATGTGCCCGGCGCTGCTGTCCTCGACGTTGACCGCGGCGCCGGCGCCGACGATCAGGTTGTCGTCCAGCTCGGCGCTCATCGGCGTGCCGTCGGCGTTCGACAGGTGCACCAGCGCGGCGTGCCCGCCCGCCGGGCCGATGAAGGTGTTGTAGGCCAGCGTCACGTTCAACGTCAGGCCCGGAGCCCCCGCGTCGTTGTACACGGCGATGATCTGCCCGCCGTTCTGCTGGGTCGTCCCCTGGAAGACGACATTCCCGAGGAAGGTCAGCTGCTGCGTGAACGTGCCGCTGCCGTCGTAGTCGTCGTCGGCCATCAGGTCGCCTTGGTACGCCTTGGCGCGAGCGAACCAGTTGTAGGCGATCTGCGCGTGCTGCGCGCGGATGTGAAAGTTCTGCCCCTGGATCGGGTCGTGCGCGTACGAGTACAGCAGCCTGAACGTGCCGCCGTAGATGTAGATGTTGTGCGACGGCGCGCTGGACGAGGCCAGCAAGGTGCCGTTCGAATCGAACTCACAGAACTGCACCAGGATCTCGCTCTCCTGCGTGCCGCCGGTGAGGCCGTTGTCGTTGTCGCGAAAGACGACGTCGGAGAGGACGATCCCCGTCGAGCCGTTGTAGTAGCGCAGGCCCGCCGAGTTCGCGCCCAGGTTGTGGCAGCCCGCGATCACCAGCCCGGAGATGTGGATGTTCGTCGCGCCGGACAGCTGCCAGCAGCCGCGTCCGCGATCGCCGGCGGTGTAGCTGCCGGGCGCGTTCTCGACCAGCGTGTTCCCCAGGTCCCACACGGGCGGGTTCGTCGGGTCGGCTGCGCGGATCGTGATCGGGTTGTTGGCCGGCGCCTGCTGGGTCAAAAATACGCGGAATTTGTAGGTGCCCGGCGCGATGACGACGTCATCACCGGGCTTCGCCGCTTCGATCTTCGCGTAAGTGTCGCCCGGCGAGACGTTGATCGTCGCGGCGCGCGCGGAGGCGGCGCCGAGGGAAAGCAGCAGCGAAGCCAGCGCGAGCTGGCGCGCCAGGGGGGCGAACATTGGCGGAATTCTCGCCCTCGCGCGGAGGCGAGCACAATGTAGGAAGCAAACGACGAAGTAGGACGGCAACCACCTTCGCACACAGCCTGCGCGCCGCGCTGCAGTGGCGGCCGTTGCGCGGCGCCTACTTGCCCCTGACTTGGTCCCGTCGTGGCCCTATTTGGCGGCGCCGGCGACCTTGAGCTTGCCGCGGTCGATCTCGCCCCAGCAGACGGTGCGATTGCGGCCGCCGTGCTTGGCGGCGTAGAGGGACTGGTCGGCGCGGGCGATGATCTCGGCCTTGTCACGCCCGTCGTCCGGGTAGCTCGCGACGCCGATCGACAGCGTCGCCTGGAAGTTCCCCTTGGGCGATCCGAACGACTGCTGCGCGACCTCCTGGCGGATGCGCTCGGCCAGCTGGCGCGCGCCGGCGCGGTCGGTGGCCTCCAGCACGATCGCGAACTCCTCGCCGCCGTAGCGGGCGGTGATGTCGATCTTGCGGGCGCTCGCCTTCAGGATGGCGGCGACCCGGCGCAGAACCTCATCGCCCGTGGGGTGCCCGTAGGTGTCGTTGACCTTCTTGAAGTGGTCGATGTCCGTCAGCAGCAGCGACACGGGGAAGCTGCGCCGGTCCGCGCGCCCCAGCATCGCCGAGAACCGCTCCTGGAACGTGCGGTGGTTGACCAGGCCCGTGAGCCCGTCGGTGGTGGCCTGCTCCTCGACGACCTCGTACATGCGGGCGTTCTGCATCGACGTCGCGACCTGGTTGGCGATCACGCCCAGCATCTCGCGGCGGTCGGTGGGGAAGGCGGCGGCGCGCTGCGCGGCGACGGTGAACGTGCCGATCACCTGGTCCTTGACGATGAGCGGCACGACCAGCAGCGACTCGTAATCCTTGATGCGCATCGGGTGCGAGAACACCGGCACGTCGCGCTCGCGCCATTCGCCGCCCGCCGGCAGCGCGAGCTTGTTCTTGGCGGCCATCGAGGCGATCGACGACGGGTCCTTGTGGCTGGTCCCCAGCAGCTTGTCCGCCGCCTCGCCGACGACACAGCGGATCGTGTGGCTGCCGCGCGCGTCGTCGTAGGTGGCGATGGCGGCGAAGTCGAAGTCGCACACGCCGCGCGCGCCCGCGATGGCGGCTTCGTAGACCTGGTCCAGCGTCAGCGCGCGATTGAGCTCGGCGGAGGCCCGATAGAACCGCTCGTGCTCGTGCTTCGACCGTTCGACAGCCTGGAAGACCCGCTCGGATTGGACGACGCGCACCACCTGGTCGGCGGCGTTGGTCATCAACGCGACGGCGGGGTCGTCGAACTTGTCGGCGCTCGCGCGATCGCCGACCAGGATGCCGCGCGCCACCTGCCCCTCGACGACCGGGACGCCGACGAATGCGCCGACCGTCGCCGGGCCCGCGTAGTAGGGGATCAACGACAGGCGCGGCGACTCGAGGACGAAGGGGTGCCGCTCCTTGAGGATCGCGCCCAGGACGCCACCGCCGGCGGGAATCGAGCCCTCGACCACCAGCGTCGAGTCGGTGCAGAGCTCCTTGACCTTCAGCCGCTCGCCGCTCTCGTCCAGCCACAAGAGCGCGCAGGTCTGCAGGTCCAGCGCCGAGCGCAGCAGCGCCAGGTTGTAATAGAGCTGCTGGTGAATGGTCTGGATCGACCCCTGGGAAAGCTTCTCCTGCTCCTCATCGCGGCTGCGGACGCGGCTTTCGGACGAGAGCGCCGTCGAGATCAGGCGGAACTCGCGGGCTTCCTCGCGCATCGCCTCGACCTCGCCCTCGAGGCGGTTGCGGCGCTCGCGTCGCTGGCGGGCGACCTCGGCGTGAAGAAAAACCACGTTCAGCAGCGCGAACACCGCGATGAACGCGACGTGTCCCGGGAACGTCCCCGCCGCCTCGGGCGCCGCGTTGGGGCCGAACGACAGGACCGCCTCGAAGCCGATGGCGGCCCCGGCCAGCGGCAGGCCGACGGACAGGCGGTGGAAGGTCACCAGGAAGCTGACGACCGCGTACACCAGCGGGTAGATCGCCGAGGTCACGCTGCCCGACAGCGCCAGCAGCAGGTAGACCGTCGTCAGCAGCAGCAGGCCCAGCTCCGCGTCCGACAGCGCCTCTCGCTGGGCGGTGCGGCGGCGTTCGGCCGTGCGGACGCGCGCCGCGATCTTGTAGGCCAGGAGGCCCGTCAGGACCGTCGCCGCCATGACCCGGCGCAGGTCGGCCCCGGGCGCGCGGAGGTCGGGGAACCAGCCTTGCCAGAACAGCACCAGGAACGCGCCGCACACGGCGAACGCCATCGTCGCCCGCACGAAGCGGCCGCCGTGGTACCCGATCCGCTCGCTGAGGCGCATCTTCATCGGGCCCGCGGCGGCGGTGCCCTCACGGCGTCGCCGGTCAAAGCGTCGCTCAGATCGACGACAATCTCACCCGGCTTCACCCAGCCCAGGTCCGAGCGCGCGACGCGCTCGATCGCGCCGGGGTCGTTGCGCAGCGCCTCCGCCTCGCGCGCCAGCCGGTCGTTCTCGGCCGCCAGCTCCTGGTTCCGCGCGCGCAGCGTCTTCAGGTCGCGCGCCAGCGCCAGCGTTCGCCCCAGCCCCGACCGCGTGTAGAGGAAGTACGGCAGGTAAGCCAGCACGAATGCCACCATGGCCGCCGCGGCCAGCCGCCCCGCCCAGGTCTTCGTTTCACGGCGCATGCGAGCTTCCCGCCCGTCCCAGTATCGGGGCGCCCCGAAGCCCCGTCCATTTTCCCACCTGCCGTCACGATGGGAGCCCTGAACGCACGAAATCCCGCCGGGCGCAGCCCGACGGGATCCCTCGCAAAAACCGAAATCTGACTAGTACGTCTTGCCGACGCCGCCCAGGGTCTCGGTGCGGCCGACCGCCGACGAGATGGCCTCGGAGGCCTCGTTGGGCGCGCGGCGGAGCTTGTCGCGAATGTCTTCGCGCAGCTCGCGCCCCGGCTTCGGCGCCAGGATCAACGCGATGCCCGCGCCGACCAGCAGACCGATGCCGAAGGTGCCCAGCGTGCCGGCCACCCAGGCTCCCGTTGAGCCCTTCTGCTCGAGCCCGAGGAGGCCAAGCAGGTCGTCTTTGTCCAGGTTCTTGATATCCTTGAGATTCATCGTCGCCTCCTGAGTTCTTCGCCTTCGCCCGCTACCGTTCGCCCGACTTGGGGGCTTTTGCACCGCCCCGCCGTCCCTTGTTCGTTTCGATCTCGCCGCCGAACGAGTCGGCGAGCTCGGAGATCTGGTCCTTCAACATCGGGAGCAGCGCCAGGCGCACGCCCAGCCGCAGCCCCAAGCCGACGATCCGTGCAGTGAGCGGCGTGAAGATGCCGCCGCCCAGCACGTACCCGACGCCCAGCGCAGCCGCCACGGTGCCGTACGGGTTACGCCGTACGCGCCCGTCGATGTCCGCCGCGCGCTTGAGATCCGTCACTGCGCCGCGCGTGCGGTCCCACGCCTGCTGCGCCGAATCGCTCACGCGATCCATGCGCTGACCGATCGTCTTGGACGGGTCTTCGCTGCGGCCGTTTGCCATGTTCGGCTGATCGTGAGTTTCCATGTGCGCCTCCCCGCTCACGCCTTCCGGGCGATCTTGCCGATGAGAAAACCGACGGCCAGCGCGCCGAGCAGGCACGTGCCGGGATTCTCCTTGATGTACTCCGTGACCGTCTCGTCCAGCGACGACAGGCGCCGCTTGGCCTCGTCGATCTGCGGCCGCACGCGGGCCCCGACCTCGCGGACGGTCGCCTCGATCTGCTCCGTCATTTCCATGGTGTCTCCTCCCGACTTTCTTGCCGATGCCATTGTGCGACCCCCGTCGCTAACGCCGGTTTCCCAGCCAGAACCCCAAAACCAAGGCGCCGCCCACGAAGGCCAACGGGCGGCGTTGCACCCAGGATTTCCAGTCCACCTGCCGCGCGACTTCGTTGCGCAGCGCCATCATCGATTGCGCGACCCGCTCCCGGGCGCGCTCCACGTCCGATTCGGCGCGCGCCAGCTCGTCCGACAGCGAAGGGTCGGTGGCCTGTCCGTTCAGTGGATCCCCTGCGCTCATGAAGCATGCCTTTCCAGAGGTCGCGTCAGAGCGCTGACGCTGCGGCTCGCTTCGGCCGCCGACTCGCGCATGAGACGCGTCTTCTTCATCCGCTTGATGGCTACCGATATCGCGATGCCGCCGGCGATCAGGTGCAGCGCGGCGATTCCGCCGAACGCGATGGGCGCGGGACAGATACGGGTCAGCGCCAGGCCAATCGCCAACCACGCGAAACCGTAGCCCACGGTCAGGACCAACCCCGCGACGACCAGCATCGCCACGCCTTGCCCGTAGCTGCGCACGTCGGCCGCCAGCTCCAGCCGGGCCAGCTTGATGTGGTCCGCGATCAGCTGGCCTAGGCCGTCCGCTGTCTCCCGAAGAAGCCCGACGACCCCATCGGGCGCGTCCTGTCCCGCCTGCCGCGACATCACGGCTGGAACCTAAGCACGGCCGTTTGCGCTGCAAGCGCGTGGCCGTTGGTTCAGGCGGGTTGATTTTTCCAGGTTGGACAGACGTCGTGCAGCTTGCACGTCTTGCAGGGCAGGCCCCGCCAGATGCTGTCGATCATCTCTTGCGCGCGATCCAGCAGGCCGTCGTCCGTTCCAGCGAACCCCAGCTCGAAGTTGCGGCGCCCCGTGCCCTTCGCCCCCAGCCCGGCGCCGGTCCAGTTCGCGCTGCCCACGTAGATGAACGTGCCGTCCACGATGACCGTCTTGAAGTGGACGCGCGGGCAGGCCCGCATGGCCAGCGCGCGTTTGAGCCGGGGCCGCTTGGCCAGCGCCGCCCGGAACGCCCGGGAGGGGACTCCGGCGTGCAGGATCCGGAGCTCGACGCCGCGCGCCGCCAGCTCGTCGAAGACCCCCAGGATCGACCGGTATTCGCGCGCGGAGGCCCGGGCCCCCACCCGCAACGTGCGCCGGCGGCCGGGCGCCGCCCGGTGATCCTCGACCATCAACTCCTTCAGGTTGGCGGTGGCGATCCAGACGCTGCGGCGGGCGTCCATCACGGCCTGGACGACGCGGTCGTAGTGGCCGCGTCCGCCCACCAGCTCCAGCGTGAACGCGCGTGCCGGCTCGACGAAGTCCACCGCCGCCCGCTTACCCCGCGTCGGTCGTGGCGGGCGACAGCGCCAGCGTCAGAGGCGCCTGTGACAGCTTCTGGCGCGGCTCCTCGGGGGCCGTGACCGAGAACGGCCGCACGTCGATCTGGGGGCGATCGGTCAGCTCTTTCTTGCCCTTGGCGCCCAGCTCTTCCAGCTTGCGCGCCGACACGACCGTGCGCCGTTCGAACGACACCATGGCGACGTTGAAGTGCTTCACCGCTTGTCCCAGCGATTTGCCGAGGTCGCTGAAATGGTCCAGCACCGTCGCGACCCGCTCGTGCAGGCGGCGACCTTCCTCGCTGATGCGCTGCGCGTTCTCGGCCAGCCGCTCTTCGCGCCAACCACACGCAATCGCGCGCAGCAGGCCGAGTAGCGTGGTCGGCGTCGCGACCAGCACGCGCTGCGCGAAGCCCTGTTCGATGAGCTCGGGCATCTGCTCCAGCGCCGCCGTGTACAGCGCTTCGCCCGGCAGGAACATCACGACCACCTCGGGCGCGACGCCCAAATCGTCCCAGTAGCTCTTGGCGGACAGCTTCGCGATGTGTGCCTGCACCTGCGTCGCGTGCTGCCGTAGCTTGGCCAGCCGCGCTTCCTCGGTCGGGGCCTCGCGCGCTTCGAGGTAGGCGGACAGCGGCACCTTCGCGTCGATGACGATGTTCCGGCCGCCCGCCAGCTTCACGATCATGTCGGGGCGTAACCGGGTCTCGCCGCCCGCGGACGCGACCGTCGCCTGCTCGACGAAGTCGCAGTGTTCCAGCATGCCGGCCATCTCGACGACCCGGCGCAGCTGCATCTCGCCCCAGCGGCCGCGCACGCTGGACGACTTCAGCGCGCCGACCAGGTTCGTCGCGGCGTCGCGCAGCCGCTCTTGAGTTTCGGAGATCGCCTGCATCTGCTGCCGGAGGGCGCCGTACGCCGTGCCGCGCTCGCGCTCCATCGCGCGGATCTGTTCGTCGACCTTCTCCAGCGACGCGCGCACCGGCGCGACCATGCCTTCGATCAGCTTCTCGTGGCTCTTCTCGCGGGCCTGTTGCTCGGCCGCCGTCTGGTTCCGCGCGCGGTGCTCGTCCAGGGCCTCCGCCAGGGTGTCCGCGCGCGCTTCTTCGGCCGCGCGCTGGCTGTCGGCCTGGCGCAAGGCGGCTTCGAGGCCGTTGGCCCGCGCCTCTGATTGGCGCGCCTGCGCGGCCAGCGTTTCGGCGCGCGCCTCAGCCGCGCTGGTCCGGGCCAGGCCGTCGCGCAGCGCCGCTTCGGCCATCTCCCGCCCACGCGCCGCGGCGAGCACCCACGCCAGCCCCCCAGCCCCCGCTGCCCCAATCACGAAAGCCACCCCCGCGATGGCCAGCCAGGACGACTCCATGAAGCGCGATACTATCCACCCGTTCAGGTCACCGCAAGAATCTCGATCATTGCGGGTCGGGGCTTGTTAGCGACGCGACCGAGTCGGGGCTGGTTGTTAGCGAGCGCGACCCAGTGCGGGCCCCCTCGCGCGCCCCTTCCCGTGGGGCCCTGACCGCCTCCTTCCCTCCCTCTGCTCATTGATCGAAAAGATCGAACAGCTCCCTGGTGTCGGCGCCGTCCAGACTCGGCGAGCCGTCTGTCAATGAGGGGACGGAGGGAAGGAGGCCGTCAAAGTCCGACGGGAAGGGGCGCGCGAGGGGGTCGGGTATTGCGCAGCGGGCACCTACGAGCCTGCTCCCGCCGTCTGCGGCGGGATGCTAAGGCGAGTAGGAGGGCGCCATCTGCCGCGTCTTCGCGGCAGTTAGGCTGCCCGGTGCCCGCGGAGCAATACCCGACCCCCGAAGCAGCCCCGCACTGGGTCGCGCTCGCTAACAACCAGCCCCGACTCGGTCGCGCTCGGTAACTTCGATCCCCGCCGCGATGCGTCTGTGTCGGTGCGCACGGTAGAGCTTCAAATTATTTTGAAAATATTATTCGTCCCCTTGCAGCCCCGGGGGTCGGCAGCCTATACGCAAGTCAGGTCATGGCCGACGCCGGAATCAGTCAGCGTAAGGCTGAGCATCTGACGATCGCCGCGTCGGGCGCCGCCGACTTCCGGCGACCGACGCTGTTCGAGGACGTGCGCCTTCTTCATTGTGCGCTGCCGGAGCGCGCGGTGGCCGACATCGACCTCGAAACGACGCTGCTTGGCCGCAAGATCCGGGCGCCGCTGATGGTCACCGGGATGACCGGCGGCACGGACGCTGCCGGCGAGATCAATCGAGCTCTGGCGGCGGCCGCCGCCGCGAACGGCATTCCCTTCGGCCTGGGCAGCCAGCGCGCGATGCTGGTGCACCCAGAGCTGGCGGGGACGTACGAGGTCCGGCGCGCGGCGCCCGACGTCTACCTCTTCGCGAACTTCGGCGCCGTGCAGATCGCGGCGCTGCCGACGTCGGTGCTGCGCGAGATCGTCGCGCGTGTCGAGGCGGACGCGCTCTGCATCCACCTCAATCCGGCGCAGGAGATGGCGCAGCCGGGCGGCGACCGGGATTTTCGGGGCGCGCTGGACGCGATCGCGCGCGTGGTGGCCGAGCTTGGGCGGCCGGTCATGGTGAAAGAGACCGGTTGCGGGATCTCGCCGGCGGTGGCCCGCAAGCTCGTGACCGCCGGCGTGCGCGCGATCGACGTGGCGGGGGGCGGCGGCACGTCGTGGACGGCGGTCGAGTCACACCGGGCGCAGGGCGCCGATAAAGCCCGCGGCGAGGAGCTGTGGGACTGGGGAATCCCGACGGCGGCCGCGGTCGCCTGGTTGGCCGCCGAAGGGCTGCCGGCGTCCGGAGTCGACGTCGTCGCGTCCGGGGGCATTCGCAACGGGCTCGACGTCGCGCGGGCGCTGGCGCTGGGTGCCACCGTCGCAGGTGTCGCGCAGCCGGCGTTGCGCGCGGTCCAGGAAGGCGGCCGCGACGGCGGGGCCGCGTACCTGGCGGGTGTCATCGACGGGTTGCGGGCGGCGGTGCTGCTGACCGGCGCGGGCAGCGCCCGTGAGCTGGCGAGGGTCCCCCGCGTCGTCACGGGCGAGCTGGCCACCTGGCTGGCGGGAAGGCCGCGATGACCGTCGCCGGGACCGGTCGCGGCTTCGGGCACGCCAAGGTGATCCTGGTCGGTGAGCACGCCGTCGTGCACGGCCACGCGGCGGTAGCGGCCGGGATCTCGACGGGGATCACGGTCGTGGCGCGGCCCGGCACGGGACGGCTGCGCATCCCGGCCTGGGGGCTCGAGGCCGCCGCCGGCGACGGGACGTCCATCGGCCGCGCGCTGGAGGCCATCGTCCGGCGCATCGAGGCGCCCCCGCTGGATTTCGAGGGCGACGCGCAGATCCCGTCGCGGGCGGGACTGGGCAGCTCGGCGGCGATGGCTGTCGCCGTCGCGCGCGCGGCGGCCGCGGCCAGCGACCGGGTCGTCTCGCCCGAGACGATGGACGCCGCGGTGCACGCGGCCGAAGAGGTTTTTCACGGAACGCCGTCGGGAATCGACGCGGCTGCCGCCAAGAGCGGTCGGACCGGCCTTTACACGCGGGCCCGCGGCTGGGAGCCGATAGCGGTGCTGCAGCCGTTCACGATCTGCGTCGGCCTGTCCGGCAAACCGCGCGACACGGCCGCGCAGGTCGCGTCCGTCGCGCGGTTGCGTGGGCGGTTGCCCGTCGCGGGCGACGTGCTGGCGTTGCTGGGCCGGCTCGCCGAGGACGCGGTCGTCGCGCTGGGCAAGGGCGACGTCGACGGGCTCGGACGGATCTTCGATGCGGCGCACGGGTTGCTGTCCGCGCTGCGGCTGTCGTCGCCCGAGCTGGACGCGCTGGTGCACGCGGCGCGCGGGGCGGGCGCGGTCGGCGCCAAGCTGACCGGCGCGGGCGGCGGTGGCGCCGTCGTCGCGCTGGCGCCCGGGCACGAGCGGGATGTGCTGGCGCGCTGGAAGGCCGCCGGCTTCGAAGGATTCCTGGCGGAGATCGCCGCCGCGCCGGGCGCCGGTTCGACGGAGCGCGCGTCATGAGCGCGACCAGCAGCGGCGTGACCGCCGTGTCGGGCACCAACATCGCGCTGGTGAAGTACTGGGGCAAGCGCGACGCGGCCCTGAACCTGCCCGCCACGGGCAGCCTGTCGCTGACGCTGGATCGGCTGGGCACGCGCACGCGGGTGGCGTTCGACGGCGGGTCGAGCAACGCCGATCGCGTGACGCTGGACGGCGCCCCGGCGGGCGAGAAGTTCGCCGCTCGCGCGACGGCGTTCCTCGATCGCGTGCGGGCGCGGGCGGGAATCACGACGCGCGCCACCGTCGATACGGCGAACACCGTGCCGACGGCTGCCGGACTGGCATCCTCCGCGTCCGGGTTCGCCGCGCTGGCCGTCGCCGCCGCGCGCGCCGCCGGGTTGCCGCTGTCGCCCGGCGAGCTCTCCGAGCTGGCGCGGCTGGGATCGGGGTCGGCGGCCCGGTCGATCTTCGGCGGCTTCGTCGAGATGGCGCGCGGCCAGCGTCCGGACGGTCGCGACGCGGTGGCCCGGCCGATCGACGAGGGGGAGGGCCGCGCGGGCTGGGACGTGCGGCTGGTGGTGGCGATCACCGCCGCCGGCGAAAAGACGATCGGCTCGACGGCGGCGATGGCGCGCACGGCCGCGACGTCGCCGTACTACGATGCGTGGGTGCGGGGCGTGGAGGGCGATCTGGTCGATGCGCGCGCGGCGATCGCGGCGCGCGACCTGAAGGCGCTGGGCGCCGTCGCCGAACGGAGCGCGATGCGGATGCACGCCAGCGCGATGGCCGCGGACCCGCCGATTCTCTACTGGAACGCGGCGACGGTCAGCGCGATCGGGGCGGTGCGGGCGTTGCGCGAGGGCGGCGTCGCCGCGTTCTTCACGATCGACGCCGGCCCGCACGTGAAGGTGCTGTGCGCGGCAGCCGACGCGGGCCGGGTGGCGGCGGTCCTGGGGGACACGCCGGGGGTGCTGCGGACGCTGATCGCCGCGCCCGGACCGGGCGCCCGCGTCGTGGAGGCGGCATGAGCACCTTCAGCGCGCCCGGCAAGCTGTTCCTGATCGGTGAATACGGCGTGCTGCACGGCGGGACGGCGGTCGTCGCGGCCGTCGACCGGCGCGCCACGGCCAGGTTCGTGCCGGGCGGGCAACCGTCGACCCCGCTGATCGCGGCGGCCGTGCAAACGGTCGCGGCGCGGGCAGCCCGGGACGGCCGGACGTTGCCCGACGGTGCGCCGGCCGTGGACAGCGCGGCGCTGAGCCAGGACGGCCAAAAGCTGGGTCTCGGGTCCAGCGCCGCCGCCGTCGTCGCAGCCGTCGGCGCGTTGTGGGACGCGCTGGGGCAGCCCCTCGACGCGGCCACGCTGCTGCCGCTGGCGGTCGGGGCGCATCGGGCGGCACAGGGCGGGCGCGGCTCGGGCGGAGATGTCGCCGCGTCGCTGTTCGGCGGCGTCATTGCGTATGCGCGCGCGGGTGAAGGCGACCCGACGATCCGCTCACTGTCCGCCGCGCTGCCGGCGGAACTGGTGGTCTTTCGCGCCGGCGATCCGGCGGCGACGGTTCACTTTCTGAACGCCGTCGAGCGCCTGGCGTTGCGCGATCCCGCCGAGCACGCGTCGCGCGTCCAGCCGATCACGCTGGCAGCCACCCGCTTCGTCGAAGCGCACGAGGCGGGCGCCGGCGGCGCGATGATCGATGCGGTCGCCGCCGCGCACGAGGCGCTGCAGGCGCTGGGTCACGCGGCCGACGTTCCGATCGTCACGTCCGCGCTGGAGACGGCGGCCGCGCTGGCCCGGGGCTGCGGCGGGGCCGCCAAGGGCTCGGGCGCCGGCGGCGGTGACGTCGGCATCGGGTTCTTTCCCGATCCTGAGGCGGCCGAGGCGTTTCGCGCCCGTGCCAGCCGGCTGGGGTTGCAGATTCTTAGTATAACGACCGGCGCGCGGGGGCTTTCGCGTGATGTTTAGAAAGGTCAAATGAAGAACGACGGGCATGACGACGGGCAGCAAGGGACGCGCATCCCGGGGTTCTACCGGCTGTCGGTCGACCAGCGGCGCGAGGCGCTGCGGGCCGTCGCCGATCTGACGGCGCAGGACCTGGAGACGCTGGACGGCGGGGGGCTCGACACGCAGACGGCCGACAAGATCGTCGAGAACGCGGTCGGGGTGTACGCGCTGCCGCTGGGCGTGGGGCTCAACTTCCGCGTCAACGGGCGCGACGTGCTGGTCCCGATGGCCGTCGAAGAGCCGTCGGTGATCGCCGCGGCGTCGAACGCGGCGCGCATGGTGCGCGCGGGCGGCGGGTTCGTCGCCGAGGCTGACGAGCCGGTCATGACGGCGCAGATCGAGATCGTCGACGTGGCCGACCCGGATGCGTCCGCCGCGCGGCTGCAAGCGGCCGCGGGCGAGCTGCTGGCGCTGGCCCACGCGACGCTGCCCCGGCTGGCTGCGCGCGGCGGCGGAGCGCGCGAGATCGAGGTGCGCGCCCACCCGCGGCGCGTCGTCGTGCACGTGCACGTCGATTGCCGGAACGCGATGGGCGCCAACATGGTGAACACCGTCGCAGAGGCGCTGGCGGAGCGCGTGGCGGCGCTGGCGGGCGGGCGCTCGGGCCTGCGCATCCTCACGAACCTGTGCGATCGACGCTGCGTGCGCGTGCGCGCGCGGGTCCCCGCGGCGGCGCTGGCGTCGAAGACCATGGACGGACCGACCGTGCGCGACGGCATCGTGGCCGCGTCGCGCTTCGCCGAGGATGACGCCTACCGCGCCGCCACCCACAACAAGGGCATCATGTACGGTGTCGACGCCGTCGTGATCGCGACCGGGAACGACTGGCGCGGGGTCGAGGCAGGCGCGCACGCGTTCGCGGCCATCAGCGGACGGTACCGCCCGCTGGCCACCTGGCGCGCGGAGAACGGCGACCTCGTGGGCAAGCTGGAGATGCCGATGGCGCTGGGCACGGTGGGCGGCACGCTGCACGCGCACGCAGGCGCGCGGCTGGCGTTGAAGCTGCTGGGCGCGACCGACGCGACGGCGCTGGGGATGATCGTGGCCAGCGCGGGGCTGGCCTCGAACCTGGCGGCGCTGCGCGCGCTGGCCACCGACGGGATCCAGCGCGGCCACATGGCGCTGCACCGGCGATCGAGCGGCCCGGTACAGCCGTTGGAGGCGCCGCGCGCGGAGGGGACGACATGATGATCCGACAGATCATCCGGGAGGCGCGCGACGTGGTCGTCGACGGCGTGCCGTCCCTGTCGGCCGTCCCGCGGCCACCCATTCGCTGGCTGGACCCGCCGGCCGGGCCGTGGACCGTCGCACGCTCTTACGAGTATTGCGAGGAGTTCGCGCGGGCCCACACGGAGAGCTACCCAGTCGCTTCCCGGTTCGTCGCGCCCGAGCTGCGCCCGCATGTGTTCGCGCTGTACGCGTTCGCGCGGAGCGCCGACGACTTCGCCGACGAGCCCGAGTACGAGGGGCGCCGCACGGAGGCGCTGGGCCGCTGGGAAGAGGCGCTGCACCGCTGCTTTCACGGCGAGGCGGAGCACCCCGTGTTCATCGCGCTGGCGGACACGATCGACAAGCGCGACCTGCCCGTGCCGCCGCTGCACGACATGCTGACGGCGTTCCGGATGGACATGGAGGTTCGCCGCTACGCCACGTTCCAGGCCCTGCGCGGCTACACCGTGCGTTCGGCCGACCCGGTGGGGCGTCTCCTGCTGGCCTTGTTCGGGTACCGCGACCCGATGCTGGTGCGTTACGCCGACGAGATCTCGACGGCGCTGCAGCTGACCAACTTCTGGCAGGACATCGCTGCCGACGCCGCACGTGACCACATCTACATTCCGGCCGAGGATCTGCACCACTTCGGCGTGACGGAGGCCGAGGTCAAGGCGCTGAAGCTGACGCCGGCCATGAAGAACCTGCTGCGGTTCGAGGTCGCCCGCACCCGCGCGCTTTACGAGCGCGGCCGCCCGCTGCTGGATAAGGTTGGCGGCGACCTGCGGATGGAGCTGACGTTGATCTGGCTGGTGGGCAACACGCTGCTCGAGAAGATCGAGGCCGCCGACTTCGACATCTTCGCCCGCCGCCCCTCCATCCGCCGCCGCGACCAGGCCCTCATCATGGCCCGCGCCGCGAAAAATTGGGCCAGCCACCTGGACCGCACCCGCCTCCGCGCCCTCTGGCGGTAAAAGCGGGGCGCGCGGTCTGCGCGAACCGTGCCGGATCGATCTAATCTTGCGGCGGTCTCGTGGTTCTTTGAATGCGTCGTGCGGGTGAACTGTTTTGATTAATGCGCGGCGGGCTGCGCTGGCGGTGCTGCCGGTGGCGGTGCTGGCGACGGCTGGTGTCGGGGTTTGGCGCTGGCGGGCGGCGCATCGGAAGCCGCCCGTCGACTTCGAGACCGCGACCGTCGACCGCGGGCGGCTGGTCGCGCGGGTCACCGCGACGGGGACGTTGTCGGCGCTGGTGACGGTCCAGGTTGGGACGCAGGTCTCGGGGACGGTGCAGAAGCTGCTGGTCGACTTCAACTCCCCGGTGAAGAAAGGACAGCTCATCGCCAAGATCGACCCGCAGCTGTTTCAGGCCGCGCTGGAGCAGGCCAAGGCCAACTACGCGGCGGCCGCCGGGAACGTCGCCAAGGCCGAAGCGCAGGAGCGGGACGCGGGGCGGCAGTTCGAGCGGCAGAAGAACCTCCTCGACCGCAAGCTGATCGCGCAGGCCGACTACGACACGTCGGAAGCGAACCTGGAGGTCGCGCGTGGACAGACCGCCGCGGCGCGCGGCTCGCTGGCGCAGGCCAAGGCGGCGCTGTCGCAAGCCCAGGTGAACCTGAGCATGACGTCGATCCTGTCGCCCACCGACGGGACGGTCATCTCGCGCAGCGTGGACGTCGGGCAGACTGTGGCGGCCTCGCTGTCGGCGCCGACGCTGTTCGTGATCGCCAAGGACCTACGCGAGATGCAGGTCGACACGTCCGTGGCCGAGGCCGACGTCGGCCGGCTTTCACCGGGAATGCCGGCCACGTTCACGGTCGACGCGTTTCCGGGCGAGCGGTTCAAGGGCAAGGTGCGCCAGATCCGCAACGCGCCGCAGACGGTTCAGAACGTCGTCACGTACGACGCCGTCATCGACGTCGACAACCCGGACCTGAAGCTGCGGCCGGGCATGACCGCCAACGTGACGTTCGTGGCGGCCGAGAAGGACGACGTGTTGCGGGTGCCGAACGCGGCGTTGCGGTTTCGCCCGGCGCCGGAGATCTTCGCCGCGCTGGGGATGCCCGCGCCCGCGCCGACACGCGACGGTTCCGCCCGGGCACGCGGCCCGGCGCCCAGCGGGGGAGGTCCCGGCCCGGGCAGCGGCTCGGCGCCGGC
>JBJMQQ010000278.1:0-4885 GCA_045802645.1 Polyangia bacterium | reverse complement strand
TCGACGGCTGCCCGCTGACGATGTCGACCGCGCTGATCGTGCCGTCCAGCGGCGCGATCGCGGCGTTGGAGCGCCGGCCGGTGATTCTGCAACCCGCCGCGGACGGATGGCTGGAACCGCAGAACCCAACGGGCCTCGCCAACTTCGCCAATGTTCCCGCCTGTCCAATCGCCGGGCTCGGCCAGGCGGTCGACGGCGAATCGTTCCAGATCACCGTGCAGATCGACGACCTCGCCGGCCGTCATGGGGAGGCGTCTGCGACCGTGGTGCCGACATGCGCGGCGGCTTCGAACGCCGCAACCTGCAAGTGCCAGTGCGGCGCCGGCTACGTGCTCGGCAGCCGCTGCCCCTGACTCACAGACCGCACCCGCTGCCGCCGATCCACTCCCGGTGATCCGGGCTGACGACCAGCGTCCGGTCCCCGTCGACCCTGCCCAGCGTGAGCTGGTGGCCGTCCGGCCATTCGACGCGCACACGATCCGCGTGAGCGCTGGCGCCCAGGCCGAAATGCAGCTCCCGCGGGTTCTGTGAGACGTAGTTCGAGCCGGCGTGCACGTCGCGCGCCTGCTCGTGCCCGCCTGCCGTCACGAAGACCTTGGCGCCGACCGCGAAGGTGTTGGGCGACGTCCCCAGCACCCGAACGTCGAGATAGTGGCCGCCCGCGCGCCCGCCCTCGTTGCGCCACAGGTGATGGGGACCGCTGTTGTTGGCGACGAACACGTCGAGATCCCCGTCGCCGTCGAAGTCGAAGCAGACGACGCCGCGCCCACCCACGCGCTCGTCGAAGCCGCGCGCGGCGGCCTGGTCTTCGAACCGTCCGCCCGGCCCGGCGATGAACAGCCGCGCGCGCGTCCCCCGGAACTGGGGTGATCCCTGCGGCCAGCCGTTGACGTGCACCAGATCCAGAAGCCCGTCGTTGTCGAAATCGGCGAAGCTGGCGCCCCACCCCCAGTCGCCGTCACGGACGCCGGCCGCGTCCGTCGCGTCTTCGAAGGTTCCGTCGCCGCGGTTCCGGTAGAGCCGGTTGCCCGTGGTCCCCCAGTTCCCTTCCGTGACGCCGTCGCCGTCGCGGATCGCCGAGACGAACCAGTCGAAGTCGCCGTCGCCGTCGTAGTCGCCGATGGCGCTGCCCATCCCGTTCTGATCCGAGATGACGGCGCTGGTCGCGTTCCTGAACCGGCCGCCACCTTCGTTGAGCCAGACCGTCGACTGGCCGTAGTCCTCGGTGACGACGAGGTCCGGGCGCCCGTCGCGGTCGAGGTCGACGAAGTTGGCGGCGAAGGTTCGGTCGGTGAGGTCGCGAACCAGGCCCGCCAGGCCCGCGCCGGTGTCGGCGCAGGAGAATCCCTGAGCTGCGTCGTTGTGCCACAGGTGGCAGGCGCCTGCGACGGAGCCCCAGTGCGACACGAACAGATCCAGCCAGCCATCCCCGTCGTAGTCACCCGCGGTCGCCGACAGTGTCTCGGACGGAAACGACAGGCCACTGGACGCGGTCACGTCTTCGAACGTGCCGTCGCCGCGGTTATGAAAGAGGACCGGCGGGTCGCCGTGTACGGCCCCGACGAACAGATCCAGCCAACCGTCGCCGTCGTAGTCGAAGAACAGCGGGCCACTGCCCGACGCGCCGGCCACCCCGACGCCCGCCGAATCCGCAACGTCGGCGAAGGTGCCGTCACCCTGGTTTCGAAACAGGAAGTTGTGACCGGCGGTTCCGGCCAGAACGTAAAGGTCCGTGTAACCGTCATTATCGAAGTCGCCGGCCGCGACACCGCCCGCGGCCTTTTGCGGTTCGGTGATTGGAACGACGTCGTAACTGTGGGCTGAACGCACACCCGCGGCGTCGGTGCCGTCCACAAACCACCAGACCGCGCCGTCAGCGGCTGCTTGTCGGTGAGCGCAAAACGGCAGTACCATGATGGCCAAAATGAGCCGGCGTGTGACGCGGAGGCAGGCCGTGGTGGACCGCTTGGACCACCACTTGGCCCACAGGGTGACAGTGTGGGCGGCCGTACTGGGCGCCATTGGTTTGCTCGCGACCGTTGCAGGCTGCGGCGACGGCGACAACCAACCCACGGGAAGTTTGTACGTCACGGTGATGGACAAGTCCATGTCCCCGGTCGCCGACGCGACGGTGACCACGGTCCCCGCGACACAAGCGCTGGTGACCGACGCGCTGGGGACCGTGTTCTTCCCGAAGATCCCGGCCGCCGCCTACGCGATCACGGCGAACCATGTGACCAAGGGCGCGGGCCGGACCACGCAGCAGGTGACAGCGGGCGCTGTTGCGAGCGTGACGGTGCTGCTGACCACCGTCCCCATCAGTAACGGCGGGAACGGCGGACACGCCGGAGCGGCCGGGGGCGCCGCGGGAAACGCGGGAGCGGGTGGCGCCGGCGGAACAGCAGCCGGCACGGGCACGGGCGGTGCGGCAGGCTCCGCGGTCACCGGAACCGGCGGCGCGGCAGGGCGCGCCGGAACGGGCGGCGTCCCAGGGACGGGCGGCGCGGCAGGCCGGGCGGGGACCGGCGGCGCCGCCGGCTCCGGCGGATTGCCCGGTTCGGGCGGGGCAAGCGGCGGCGTCGGTGGCGCGGCCGGGTCCACGGCAACGCTGGCCCTCGCCCCGCTCACGAAGGACACCAACGCGGTCAACCTCAGCTGGGCGGCCACGCCCGCCAATGCGTTCGCCAGCTATCGCATTTACCGGAACAGCGCGGTCATCAACATCTTGCAAGACGGCACGTCGGCGCAGTACCGCGACGACACCGGCCAGCTGGCTGTGTCGTACACCTACCAGGTCGGCGGCGTCACGGCCGGCGGGGTCGAGGTTCGCAGCAACACGCAGACGGTGCAGACCGGCGTTTACATCGACGTCGGCTCACAGATTGAACGGATGATGGTGGACCCGGCGCGGCCGTATCTCTACGGCGTCGACAAGGTCAACAACTCGCTGCACTTCATCAATCTGACCTCCAACACGGTCGAGAAGACGATTTACGTGGGGTCGTCGCCGGTCGACCTCGACATCAATTTGGCGGGCACGACGCTCTACGTCGCCAACTTCGGCAGCACGCAGATCGCGATGGTCGACCTCGCCACGCGCACGCTGGCGGGGACGATCTTCGTCGACACGACGATCGGCACGTGGGACGGCAATCCGTACCGCCTGGCCTGCACCGCGGGCGACACGCTGGTCTACACCAGCATGGACCAATGGAACGACCTCAAGCTGGTCAATGCGCTCACGGGCGCCTCGATGGACGTCGCGGCGTCGATTTATGAACCGGACCTGGTGGCCAATCCCACTGGCACCAGCGTCTACGCCAGCGAGAGCGGGATCTCGACGGCGTATCTCTACCGGTTCGACCTCGTGAGCGGCAAGTTGATGCCGGTCGACACGTCGGCGGGCATCAACGCGTTCACCAACGCAACGGTCCTCATGACAAAGGACGGCCAGTACGTCTTTTATGCGGGCATGAAGTTCCTGGCCAAGAACCTGAAGTCGGTGCTCGGCTCGTTCTCGGAGCCGATCGCGGCCATCAACAGCGACGGCTCGCTGGCCATCGGCGCCACCCACATGTTCGACGGAACCACCTTCGCCGCCAAGCGCGCGACGCCGATCTCCACCGGCACGATGGCGGTGAGCCCGGACGACAAGACCCTCTACCTGTACGACACGACAACCAGCCGTATCTACCTTTACGGGTTGAACTGACCATGTCGAGCAAACGACTTCGGAGCGCGGCCGGCGTCGCTGTGCTGCTCCTGGCCGCGACGGCGGGAGTGGCTTGCAGCAGCAGCAGCTCGCCCACGGGCAGCCTGTTCGTGGTCGTCACCGACAGATTGGGCACGCCGGTTGCGGGCGCGACGGTGAGCACCACGCCGGCGACCGAGTCCCAGGCCACCGACGCCGTGGGCACGGCGTTTTTCGCCAAGGTGACAGCCGGCGGATACGCGATCACGGCCGTTCACCCGACGGCCGGCTCGGGGCGCACCGCGGGCGAGGTGATGGCGAACAACGTCGCGCACGTGACGATCACGCTGACGCCTGGCGTGACCTTGCCGAACGGAATGGCCGGCAACGGCGGCGGTGTCGGCGGCGCCGCCGGCCATGGCGGCGCCGCGGGTCGCGCCGGGTCCGGTGGTGCCGGGGGACAGGCCGGCCTGCACGGTGGCGGGACCGGTGGCGGAACCGGTGGAACGGCCGGCGCGGCGGCAGCGGGCGGCGCCGCCGGCTCTGCCGTGGTCCTGAAGACGCCGACCAAGGACACGAACGCCATCAACCTGAGCTGGACGGCGACGCCGGCCAACGCCTTCACGAGCTACCGGATCCACCGAAACGCCTCCGTCATCAACATCCTGCAGGACGGCACCTCCGTGCAGTACCGCGACGACACCGGGCAGCTGGGCGTCTCGTACATGTACCAGGTCGGCGGCGTGACTGCCGGCGGGATCGAAGTCCTGAGCAATTCGCAAACGATCGTCGGCGGCGTCTATATCGACGTCGGCTCGCAGATCGAGCGCATGAAGGTCGACCCCACGCGACCGTATCTGTACGGCGTGGACAAGGTGAACAACTCCCTTCACTTCATCAATCTCACCACCAACACCGTCGACAAGACGATCTTCGTGGGATCGACGCCGGTCGACCTGGACATCAACATCAAGGGGACGACGCTGTACGTGGCGAACTTCGGCAGCACGGAGATCGCGATGGTCGATCTCACGACGCACGCGCTGGCGGGTTCCATCTTCGTCGACACGACGGTCGGGACCTGGGCCGGCAATCCGTATCGCCTGGTGTGCACGGCGGGCGACACGCTGGTCTTCACGAGCATGGATCAGTGGAACGATCTCAAGCTCGTCGACGCATTGACGGGTACGGCGC
>JBJMQQ010000277.1:0-13752 GCA_045802645.1 Polyangia bacterium | reverse complement strand
GGGCGGCGGGGGCCGGCGCTATCGGGGGGGGCGCCGCCCCGCCGATAGCCGACGCGCTGGCGCGTTTCGGGCGCCGCCTGGGGCGCGGCCTGCAGATGCTGGATGATCTCGGCAACATCGGCCCGGCGGCGGACGCCGACAACCCGAAGCGGCACGAGGATCTACGCCTCGGCCGTCCGACCTGGCCGTGGGCGTGGGCAGCCGAGGCGCTGGACGAGATCTCGTTCGCGGCGCTTCAGGCGGATGCGCGCGTCGTTCACGCGCAAGCGGGGGCCGGGCGGCCCGCCGCGACCGAGGCGCTGGCGATCGCGCTGCGCAATGCGCTGGGTGTGCGGGGGCGGCGGGTGGCCCGCCAGGAGCTGGCGCGCGGCGTGGGCGAGCTGGCGCAGGCGCTCGGCCCGCGCCCGGAGATTCCCGACATCACCGCCGAGATCGCCCGGCTGGAGGCGTCCTATGGTTGACGGGGCGCGGGTCGCCGTCGTCGGCAGCGGGTTTGGCGGGCTGGCGGCGGCGATACGGCTGGCCGCGGCGGGCGTCCAGACCGTGCTCTTCGAGGCCCGCGATCGTCCCGGCGGGCGGGCGTACGTCTACGAGGACGCGGGCTACACGTTCGACGCCGGGCCGACGGTGATCACGGCACCGGAGACGCTGGAAGAGCTGTTCACGATCGCCGGCGAACGTCTGGCCGATCACGTCGAGATGCTGCCCGTGAAGCCGTTCTACCGGCTGCGCTGGTCGGACGGGACCAGCTTCGACTACGAGGGCGATCCAGAGAGTATGAAGCGGCAGATCGCGGCGCTGGCGCCCGACGACGTGGCCGGCTACGCGCGGTTCCTGGAGTACAGCCGCCGCGTCTTCGAGGCCGGCTACGAGGGGCTGGTGTCGACGCCGTTCCTGCGTTTCGCGGACATGGTGCGCGTCGCGCCGGCGCTGATGCGCCTGCGCGCGGACCGGTCCGTCTACGGCGCCGTCAGCCGGTTCGTGCGCCACCCGAAGCTTCGCGAGGCGCTGTCGTTTCACGCGCTGCTGATCGGCGGGAACCCATTCGAGACGAGCGCGATCTACACGATGATTCCGTTTCTCGAGCGGAAGTGGGGCGTGTTCTTTCCGCGCGGCGGCACGGGCGCGCTGGTCACGGCGCTGGTGGCTCTCTTCAGGCGGCTCGGCGGCGAGCTGCGGCTCTCGGCGCCCGTCGAGCGCATCGACGTCGAGGGCGCCGGGCCGTGGGCCACCCACCGCGTTCACGTTCGCGGGCAGGCCGCGAGCGATACGTTCGACGCCGTCGTGTCGAACGCGGACGTCCACCACACGTACGCGCGCCTCTATCGCGGGGCGGCCGGCGCCGCCCGGACCCAGGCTCGCCTCGAACGCATGGACTGGTCGATGTCTCTGTTCGTGATCTACTTCGGCACGCGCCGGCGCTATCCGGGGCTCGCGCATCATACGGTTCTGTTCGGGCCGCGCTACCGCGAGCTGCTGCGTGAGATCTTCCACGGGCCCGCGCTGCCCGACGACTTCAGCCTGTATCTGCACGCGCCGACGGTGACGGATCCGTCGCTGGCGCCGGACGGCGGCGAGACGTTTTACGTGCTGGCTCCCGTCCCGCACCTCGGCAGCGCGGCCGTCGACTGGGCCACGGTGGGGGAGGGGTATGCCGACCGCGTGCTGGCGTCCCTGGAAACGGTGCTCCCCGACCTGCGGCGCGAGATCGTGACACGGCGGATCTTCACGCCGCTCGACTTCCAGAGCCAGTTGGCGGCCTTCCAGGGCTCGGCGTTCTCGCTGGCGCCGACGCTGACGCAGAGTGCTTCGCTTCGCCCGCACAACCGCGACCCGCGCATCCCGGGCCTCTACATCGTCGGCGCCGGCACGCATCCGGGCGCCGGCGTCCCGGGAGTGGTCAGCTCGGCGAAAGCGACGGTCGGCGTTCTGCTGAAGGATCTGCTGGCGCACGCGCCGGCCCAGGTGGGGCGCCGCTGGGTTCCGCCGCTGCGACCAGAGGAGCCGGCGTGATGGAGGCGGAACGCGCGGCGCGCGCGGCGCTGGCCGCCGGTTCGAAGAGCTTCGCGCTGGCCGGCAAGCTGTTGCCGCGCGGCTATCGCGACGACGCGGCCGTGCTTTATGCGTGGTGCCGCCGGTGCGACGACGCCATCGACCTGGCGCCGCGCCCCGAAAGGCCGGCGGCGCTGCGGCGGATGCGCGTCGAGCTGGACGCCGTCTACGCGGGCGCACCGATGGCCGACCCGGCCCTGGCGGCGTTCGCCGCGGTCGTCCGTCGCTGCAACATCCCGCGGCGCTATCCGTCCGAGCTGCTGGACGGCTTCCAGATGGACGTCGACGGCGTTCGCTACGCGACCGTCGCCGAGTTGCTGGGCTACGCCTACCGCGTCGCCGGGACCGTCGGCGTCATGATGGCGCACCTCCTGGGCGCCAGCGGCACGGAGCCGCTGCGGCGGGCGGCGCATCTGGGCATCGCGATGCAGCTGACCAACATCTGCCGCGACCTCGACGAGGACTGGCGCAACGGACGCCTCTACCTACCGGAGGAGCTGTTGGGCGCGGCGCCGATGCCGTCGCCGGAGGTGGCGCTGCACCCCGCCGTCGCGTCCGGCGCCATCGAGCGCCTTCTGTCCCGCGCCGAAGGATTTTACGAATCGGGCGAGGGCGGGCTGGCCGCGCTGCGGTTTCGCTGCGCCGCCGCCATTCGCGCCGCGCGGTTGATCTACGCGGACATCGGCCGGGTGATCGCCGCGAACGGACACGACATCCGGCGCGGGCGCGCGGTGGTGTCGCGCGCAAGAAAGCTGTGGCTGGTCGCGCGCGCGTTCCTCGCCGAGGCCGCGCTGCGGGGACGACGGGCGTTCGGGGCCGTGCCCGAGGTGCTGCCGTGACGCGGGCGCTGGCGGCGGTGCGTGTGTACGTCGGTCGCATCCGCGAGTTCGAGCCGGTCGACTGGGCGGTCTACCTGGCGTGGGTCGGCGGAATGCTGCTGCTGGTCGCCGTGACCGCCGCGTTCCTGGCGGTGGGCCGGCGCGCGGGCGCCGTGTTCCCGGCCGAGGCCTACCTGGTGCCGCTGGGCGCCGCGGTGTTCACCGTCGCCATCGCCGTCGACACGATTGGACACCGGACAGTGTACAAAGAGGTCCTTCGGGGGGGAGAAGCGCTGGTCCACCACATCATCATCGTCGCCGCCGCGGCAAGCTGCATCCTGCTGTGCGCAGCCTATCCGCATCACAGGCTGGCCGCCGTTCCCGCGGCGGTGCTCACGGTGGTCTCCTTCGTCTACAGCCTGGCCGACGAGATCATGCACTGGCGCCGCTACCTCACGCGCCACTCTGACGTCGTCGAGATGTGGAGCCACGTCTTCATCCTGATCGGCCACGGCACCATGATGGCGGGCTGGTGGGGCTTCTACCTGCTCGGGTACCCGGGCGTCGGCACCACGCTTCGCACGCTGGGGGTGACGAGTTGAGCCCGGACGTCGATGATCCCGCCGCGGAGGCTCGCTACCGCATCGGCGCGGTCGCGCACGAGACCGGAATCCCCGTCGAGACGTTGCGCATCTGGGAGCGCCGGTATCGGGTGGTCACGCCCGAGCGCAGCCCGCGCGGCGGGCGTCTGTACACGGACGTTCACGTGGCGCGCTTGCGGCGCATCAAGCAGCTGGTCGACCGCGGCCACGCCATCGGGCAGGTGGCGGGCCTGGAAGAGGCGCAGATCCAGGCGCTGCTGGAGCGCACCAGCGGCGCCGGCGCGCCCGATCTGGCCGAGCTGCGCGCCCGGTTCATCTCGGCCGTCGATCGCATGGACGCGCGCTCCGCCCAGCAGCTGCTGGGGCGGGCGGCGCTGCTCCTCGGCACGCGCGCGCTGATCCTGGACCTGGTCGTGCCGCTGCTGCACGAGATCGGCGAGCGCTGGGTGGCGGGCAGCGTGCGCGTCTGCCACGAGCACGTCGCCTCCGCGATCATCCGCACCGTGCTGGGAAGCCTGCTCGCGACGCAGCCGCCCGGCCCGCGCGCCCGCACGATCGTGGTCGCGACACCCGGCGGCGAGCTACACGAGCTGGGGGCGTTGCTGGTCGCGCTGCTGGCCGCCGTCGCCGGATGGGACGTTCTGTACCTGGGGCCGAACCTACCGGCCGAGGAGATCCTCACGGCCACGCAGACCAGCGGCGCGGCGGCGGTGGCGTTGTCGATCGTTCACGTCGCCGATCGCGAAGAGGTGGCCGCCGTGAAGGCCTCCGTCACCGAGCTGGCCACGCGCCTTCCGCGCGGCGTGGCGTTGCTGGTGGGCGGCGCCGGGGGAGAGGCCGCCGAGGGGGTGCCGCGGGCGGTTCGCTTCCACGACCTTCCGCGCCTGGACGCCTGGCTGAGATCAGACAGGAACCCTGCGTCGGGGTCCCATGCGTGACCGCAAGCTCGCGGGCGCGGTCCTGGCCGCGTCGATGACCATCGGGGTTGCGGTGACACCCGCGGCAGCATCGCCGCTGGGGCAAGCGTCGGAGCGGGCGTACCGGTCCGGCCAGCTCGCGGGCGACAGCCCCGAGGCGCGACAGCGGTTTGCCGAGGGAATTGGCCTGGCCCGACAGGCGCTGCAGCGCGATCCGCACGATCCGTCGGCGCTGCTGTGGCTGGCGGCCAACCTGGGTGGCGAGGCGCTGACGCACGGCAAGCTCTACGCGCTGCGCGTGATCGGCGAGATCGAACGCACGCTGCTGCAGCTGGAACGCGACGACCCCGCGTACGATCACGCGGCCGCCGCGCGCGTGCTCGGGCGCCTGTATCACAAGGCGCCGGCCCTGATCTCCGTCGGGTCCAGCCGCAAAGCGGCCGCTTATCTGGAAGAGGCGCTGGCGCGCGCGCCGGAGTTCCCCGGGAACTGGGCGTTCGCCGCGGACTTTTACCTGGACCGGCACGACTGCGCGCGCGCGAAGCCGCTGGCCGACCGGTTGCGGGCGGCGGGGGATCTGGACCGGTTCGGCGTCGACGGGCGCGAGTGGCGCGAGATCGCCGCGCACGTCGCCGACGATTGCCACTGAGGCGAGCCATGGCGGAGCGCGCGCGGACGCGAGTTCTTTTCGTGGTCGAGGCGGTCACGCTGGCCCAGGTGGTGCGCCTCTGGACGCTGGCGCAGGCGCTGGACCCGGCGCGCTACGAGATCCACTTCGCGTCGGCCCGATTCGACGAACGGATCTTCGAGCAGGGGGGCATCCCGCTGCGCCGCTGGCCGATCCGGTCGCTGGCCGCCGACGTCGTCGATCGCGCCGTCGCGTCGGGCAAGCGCATCTACGAGCAAGACACGCTGGCCGGCTACGTGGCGGAGGAGCGGGCGCTCCTGCGCGAGCTTCGCCCGGCGGTGGTCGTGGGCGATCTGCGCCTGTCGCTGGCGATCTCGGCGCCGCTGGAAAAGGTGCAGCACGTGGCGCTCATCAACGCCTACTGGAGCCCGCACGCGGTCCGCGACGGGTTCCCGCTGCCCGATCACCCGATCGTGCGCATCCTGGGCGAGCGGATCGCGACCCGTTACTTTCCGAAGGCGCTGCCCAAGGTGTTCGCGCATTTCGCGCGGCCCGTGAATGCCTTGCGCCGGCAGCACGGCTTGCCCGCCCTCGGTTCACTGCCCGAGGTGCTGTTGCACGGTGACGCGACGATCTTTCCGGACGTTCCGTCGCTTGTGCCGACGGCCAGCGCGCCGCCGCACCACCACTATCTGGGGCCGGTGCTCTGGGCGCCGCGCGTGCCGCTGCCCGCCTGGTGGCCCGCGCTGGAGCCGGCGCGCCCGACGGTCTACGTGACGATGGGCTCGTCGGGGCGGGCCGATCGCTTACCGATGGTGCTGCGCGCGATCGTCCGGCTCGGATTCCAGGCGATCGTCGCGACCGCCGGGCGGGCCCAGGTCCCGGAGGGGCTGCCGCACGTGCACGTCGCCGAGCTGATTCCGGGCGACGTCGCCGCCGCCCGCGCGACCCTGGTCGTCTCGAACGGCGGCAGCACCACCGGGTACCAGGCGCTGGCGGCCGCGCGTCCCGTGGTCGGCGTCGCCAGCAACCTGGATCAGTACCTGGCGATGACGGCCATCGAAAAGGCCGGCGCGGGCGTGCTGCTGCGGGCCGGCAGCCTCGACGAGGCCAGCGTCGTCGCGGCGCTGGAAAAGGTCGCGGCCGAGCCGGGCTACGGGCAGGCCGCCGCCGGCGTGGCGCGCAGCTTCGCTGAATGGGACTCGGGCGCGCGGTTCGCGGCGCTGATCGGACAGATGACGGCGACCGACGCGCCGGCGCGTCTCAGCGCAACAGATCCACCGCCAGCTTAGCGGCGACCGCCAGCACCACGACGACGACGACCGCGCCGACCAAACGGTCGCCGTTGCGGATCGCGAGGTGCGCGCCCGTCGCCGCGCCGGCCGCGTTGGCGGCCGCCATCGGCAGGGCCAGGTGCCACAGGACCGTGCCACGCCACGCGAACAGCGTGAAGGCCGCCAGGTTGGAGGCCAGGTTGACGATCTTGGCGTTGCCGGACGCGCGCGTCAGCGTGTCGCCGAACACCGTCGCGAACGCGACGACCAGCATCGAGCCGGTTCCGGGGCCGAAGAACCCGTCGTAGGCGCCCAGCCCCAGCGCGATCCCGATCAGCGCCGCCCGGGCCCCGGCGGGTTTCATCGCGCGCGCGCGCGGCCGCACATTGCGGCGCAGCAGCACGATCGACACCGCCACCAGCAGCAGCACGATGACGACGATCCGCAGCGGCCGGGCTGGCACCGCCAGCACCGCCCGCGCGCCCAGCCACGACCCCACGAACCCGGCGGCGAAGCCCAGCGCCGCCCGCTCGCGATCCAGCGAACGCCGCCGCCAGAACGAGGCGGCGGACGTGACCGCGCCAAACACCGCTTGCCCCTTGTTCGTTCCCAGCGCCAGCTGCGGCGGCAGCCCGGCCGCCAGCAGGGCGGGCAGGGTCACCAGCCCGCCGCCGCCCGCGATGGCGTCGACGAGGCCGGCCACGAACGCCGCCCCGCACAGCCCGATCGTCAGCGCCGTCCCGATCATCAGACGACAGTGGTCTTCCACCGTCCCCGGCGAAACAGCGCCACCGACACCAGCGCCGCCACCGAGAAACCCGCCGTGATCGACGCGTAGGCGCCCACGGGCCCCAGGGACAGCCCCTTGGCGAGAAATGCGGCCAGCGGGATCTCGCCCAGCCAGAAGCAGCCCAGGTTGATCAGCGTCGGCGTGCGCGTGTCGCCGGCGCCGTTGAACGCCTGCGACACGACGATCGCGTACGCATAGAACCCGAACCCCAGCCCGACGATCCGCAGGCAGCGGCTCCCTTCGGCGATCACGCCCGGGTCGGGGCTGAAGAGGCGAATGACCATCGGCGCGGTGGCGATCAGCGCCAGGCCGACCAGGCCCAGGAAGATCAGGTTGGTGCGCGCCGCCGTCCAGACGGCTTCCTCGGCGCGGGCGGGGTTGCGCGCCCCCAGGTTCTGCCCGACCAGCGTCGCCGCCGCGTTCCCCAGACCAACGGACGGCAGAAGCGCGAACATGACGATACGCATCGCGATCGTGTAGCCGGCCAGGGGCACGCTGCCGAAGGCCGACAGGATCCGGACGAGGCCGATCCAGCTGGTGAACCCGATCAGCGTCTGCACGACGCCGTTCTTGGCCAGGCGCAGGATCGTCCGCAGCGTCTCGCGATCGGGGCGCAGCTGCGCGCGCGTGACGGCCAGCCGACCGCGCCCGCGGGCCAGCGTCACCAGCAGATACACCACGCCGATGCCGCGGCCGATCGTGGTGGCCACGGCCGCGCCGGTCACCCCCAGCCGCGGGAACGGCCCCACGCCGAAGACGAACAGCGGTCCCAGGCCGATGTTGATCGCGTTCGCCAGCCACAGCGTCCGCATCGAGATGGCCGCGTCACCGGCGCCGCGGAAGGCGGCGTTGATCAGGAACAGCAGGACGGCCGTGGCGCTGCCGCCCAGCAGCACCTGCGCGTACCGGGCGCCGACGGCCACCACCGCTGGCGAGCCGCCCATGAGCGCAATCAGCGGTCGGCCCAGCAGCGCGCCCGCCAGGCCGACGGCGGCCGACAGCCCGACCCCGATGAAGATGGCCTGAACGGCGGCCCGCGCCGCGGCGTCCGGATCCTTCTCGCCAATCCGTCGCGCGACGACGGCGCCCACGCCCATCGCC
Organism: Polyangia bacterium; assembly: GCA_045802645.1. Classification (GTDB taxonomy): domain Bacteria; phylum Myxococcota_A; class Polyangia; order Fen-1088; family Fen-1088; genus JADGRB01. The sequence continues at coordinate 5,570 of JBJMQQ010000277.1, read as the reverse complement.
AGCCCGATGGCGATCGCGTAGACGATCGTCATCAGGCTCTCGGTGAGACCGACGGCGGCCACCGCCTCCGGGCCCAGCTTCGAGACCCAGAAGATGTCGGCGATGGCGAACACCGACTCCATGACCATCTCCAGCACCATCGGGACGGCCAGCACGAAGATGGCTCGCCGCAGCGGCATGGCGGTGAGATCGCGACGCGATCCCGCCAGCGCTTCACGGATGAGGGGCCACAGACGCGTTGTGGTGGATTCAGTCAAGCGGAGCCGGCGGGACAGATCTCACGTTGGCTCGGTCACGTCCAGCGCGACCGCAGCGCCCTGGATCGCCGCGGCGATCCGGACGGCGTCGTGCACGTGGTCCTCGGTCAACCCGCCGTTCAGCACCACCGTCTCGTGCGCCTGCAGGCACGTGGCGCAGCCGTTGATGGCGCTGACCGCCAGGCAGAACAGCTCGAAGTCGACCTTGCTGCCGGCCGGCTTGGCGATGCGGTTCATGCGCAGGCGGGCCGGCTTGTCTGCGTAGGCCGCCCGCCCGATGAGGTGACGGAAACGGTAGTACACGTTGTTCATCCCCATCAGCGCCGCGGCCGCGACGCCGTCGTCGACGACGCCCGGCTCGACCTGGGCGCGGGCGTCTGCCAGTACCGCCGTCCGCAGCCGCGCGTTCCGCGAGGCGACGGCCGACGCGACCGCCACGCCCCAGCGCTGGGCGGTCGAGAGCGGCCCCTCACCGGACAGGACCGTCTGCAGGTTCAGCTTGAGGTCCCGAGCCGCCTCGGGGATGGTTTCGCGCAGGTCGTCGACGGCGGACATGGTCAGGCCACCTGCAGGGTGGGCTCACCCTTCTGCCAGTTGCACGGGCAGAGCTCGTCCGTCTGAAGCGCGTCCAGCACGCGCAGAACGTCGTCGACGCTGCGGCCGACGCTGAGATCGGTCACCGACACGAATCGGATGATCCCCTCCGGGTCGACGATGAACGTCGCGCGGTTGGCCACGCCTTCGGTCGCGTGCTCGATGCCCAGCGCGCGCGTCAGCTCGTGCTTGATGTCCGAGACCATCGGGAACGGCAGGTCCTTGAGGTCGGGGTGGCTCTTGCGCCAGGCCAGGTGCACGAACTCGTTGTCGGTGCTGACGCCCAGCACCTGCGCGTCGCGGTCGTTGAAGTCGCGGTTCTTCTTGCCGAACGCCGCGATCTCGGTCGGGCAGACGAAGGTGAAGTCCTTCGGCCAGAAGAAGACCACCTTCCACTTGCCGGGGTGGTCCTGGCTGCTCACGTCTTCGAACTCCTTGCCTTTGTCCAGGCTCGTCACGGCCTTGAGATGGAACGCGGGAAACTTGTCGCCAATGGTCAGCATGTGTCGGTCCTCCTGTGTAGGAGACAACTTGCCGGTGCGGGGTCGATAGGGCCAACACATCGTTTGTATCTATGTCATAGTCCTGGACTATCATGCGTCTGGCGCCGCACCCGTTCACGACCCGGCAGCTCCAGTACGCCGTCGCCGTGGCCGACGCGCGCAGCTTCCGCCGGGCGGCTGCGCTGTGCGGCGTTTCCCAGCCGTCGCTCTCGGCCCAGCTGGCCCAGCTGGAACAGGCCCTGGGCGTGCGGCTCTTCGAGCGCGACCGGCGGCAGGTCCTGGTCACCCACGCCGGCGAGGACCTGATCGCGCGCGCCCGGCGGCTGCTGGTCGAGACAGACGATTTGACGGACTCGGCGCGCCGGCTGGGCGATCCGCTGGCCGCCACGCTGCGTCTGGGGGTCATCCCGACCATCTCGCCCTACTTGCTGCCGGAGCTGGTGCCGGCGCTTCGGCGGGCCCAGCCGCGCCTCGTCGTCCGCTGGACGGAGGACAAGACCAGCACTCTGGTCCGCGCGGTGCGCGACGGGACCCTGGAAGGGGCGTTGCTGGCGCTGGAGGTGGACCTGGGCGATCTCGAGCGCGAGGAGCTGGCCCGCGATCCCTTCGTGCTGGCGGTGCCCCGGACGCACCCGCTGGCCAAGCCGGCAGGCCCCGCCGAGCTTGCGGAGTTGCACGGCGCCAGCATGCTGTTGCTGGACGACGGTCACTGCTTGCGAGACCAGGCGCTGGCCGTCTGTTCGCTGGCCGGTACGCAGGAGCTGGACTTCCGGGCCACCAGCCTTTCGACGCTGTCGCAGATGGTGGCGGCGGGCGTGGGGATCACGCTGCTGCCGCGGCTGGCGGTGCCCGCCGAGAGCCGGCACGCGGCGCTGGCGATTCGCCCGCTGGCGGACGATCGCGCCTACCGCACGCTGGGGCTGGTCTGGCGGCGCACGTCGCCCCTTGGTCCGGCGCTCAAGCAGATCGGCGCGGTGATCCGGGACGTGGCCGGCCGCTTGCCGACCGCGCCGGCCGCCGCGCGCTCGCGCCAGCGGAATGGCCGCTAGACGAAGTGCCGGCCGCCGTTGCCGCGGCCCGCAGGTCTTCGACGAGTCCCGCCAGCGCCGCCTCGCGCTCGGCCGGGTTTCCGCGCAGGATCGAGGCCGGGTGGACCGTCGCGACGATGGCGGCGCCGTGAGGGCCGGGCAGGGGCACGCCTCGGTTTTGCGTCACGCGAAAGGCGCTCCCCAGCAGCGACTGCGCCGCGGTCGCGCCCAGGCAGACGATCACGCGCGGCGCGATGGCCTCGATCTCGGCGAGCAGCCAGGGCTGGCAGGCGCGCACCTCGGTCGTGTTCGGCTTCTGGTGAATGCGCCGCTTGCCGCGCTCGTCGCTGGCGACCCATTTGAAATGCTTCACGGCGTTCGTCACGTACGTCGCCGCGCGCTCGATGCCGGCCCGCTCGAGCGCCGTTTGCAGCAGGTGTCCCGCCGGTCCCACGAACGGGTGCCCCTGCCGGTCTTCCTGGTCCCCCGGCTGCTCGCCGACCAGCAGGATGCTCGCGTGCGCCGGCCCTTCGCCGAAAACGGTCTGCGTCGCGCGGGCCCACAGGTCGCAGTTGCGGCAGTCGCGCGCCTGCGCGCGCAAGACGTTGAGAGACCGCACGGCCATGCCCAGACGAACCTAAGCTTAGAAAGACGAACATGAAGGGAAGCGAAGACGCGGATGTGGTGGTGGTCGGGGCCGGGGTGGCCGGGCTCGAGGCGGCGCGGCGCCTGGTGCAGGCCGGGCTGTCCGTGATCGTGCTCGAGGCGCGCGCGCGCATCGGGGGGCGCATCGATACGCACCGGCCGGACGGTTGGCCGGGCCCGATCGAGGGGGGCGCCGAGTTTGTCCACGGCCAGCCACGTGGCCTGGTCAGTGCGCTCGACAGCGCTGGTGTCCACCTGGTCGAGCTGTCCGCGCGCCACATGCTCGCCCGCGGCGGCCGGGTCCGGCCTGTGGGCAAGTCGTGGCGGCGCGCGATGAGCTTCATGGACCAGCTCCCCGACGAGGACGTGTCGTTCGCCGACGTCATGCGCCGGCCGGCTATGGCGCGCGCGCTGGACCGCGACGGGCGCGCCTTCCTGCAAAGCTTCGTCGAAGGGTTCAACGCCGCCGACGCGCGGCGGATCTCCGTGCGCGGGCTGAACAAGCAGACCGAGGCGTCGGAGGAAGAGCAGGGGGATCGCCTGTTCCGGACGCGCGACGGCTACGACGCGCTTCCCGCGTTCCTCGCGCGGCCGCTGCTCCGGACGCCGGGCGCGCTTCGTCTCGCGACGGTCGTCACCCGCGTCGCGTGGGGCGCTGGCGGCGTCGCGATCGACGCACGCGGTCTGTGGGGTGGTCCGCTGCCGCAGGTCCGGGCGCGCGCCGCGCTGATCACCGTTTCACTGGGGGTGTTGCAGGCCCGTCCCCCCGCGCCGGGCGCCATTCGGTTTCACCCGCCGCTGCCGAATGCGAAGCGCCGGGCCATCGCGCGCCTCGCGATCGGCAACGTCATCAAGGTCGTGGCGCGCTTCCGGGCGCCGTTCGGGCAGGGGGCTTTCCAGAAGATCCCGCCGGCCACCACGTTCGTGCACGTGCCGGGCGCGGCGGTACCGACGTGGTGGGTCGCCGCGCCACGCCCGTCCACTTGCCTCGTCGGGTGGGCCGCCGGGCCGGCCGCTGACCGGCTGCAGGCAGATACCGCGGTCGGCGTGGCGATCCGCGGTCTCGCCCGGGGGCTGGGCCTACCGACCAGCACGGTGGCCGCGGCGCTGGAGGACGCGCGCGTGTTTGATTGGGCGAACGATCCCTTCGCGCGCGGCGCGTACAGCTGGGTGCCGGTGGGCGCGCTGGACACGCCCGCCGCGCTCGCCGTGCCCGTCGGGGAATGCCTGTACTTCGCGGGCGAAGCGACCGACGTGGGGGGCGACCCCGGCACCGTGCACGGCGCCCTGGCGACGGGCGCTCGCGCGGCCCACGAGGTCCGCCGCCGCCTGACTCACCCCGGGTGATCGCTTCGGGCGTCTTGGAAACGGCCGGTCGGGACTCATGTTTCTGAGTACGGGCGAGGCAGGAGGGTGTCATGAACAATCTGGCCAAGCAGAACCGCAGCAACTTCATCGACGTGCTCACGGAGCGGCTGACCTTCGAGCGAACCGGGGTCCGCCTCTACGATCGCGTGCTGGAACGCATACGGGCGACCGGCGATCCGGACGTGGCGAAGCTCCACGCGCCGATGACCGTCCACCGCGATCAAGAGAAAGAGCATGAGGAGTGGCTGGAGGCGAAGATTCGCGAGCTGGGCGGCAGCGCCCACGCGATGACGGGCAAGGCCAATCTGGTCAAGACCGAGTCGCGCGGCCTCGAGGAAGTGATCTTCGACGACCGCGCCACGTTGACCCAGATGCTGCACGCGCTGCTGGCGGCGGAGCTGGTCGACAACGCCGGCTGGGATCTGCTGGTCGCGCTGGCCGACGAAGCGAATGACCACGACCTGAAGAAGCAATTCAAGCGGCGGTTGCACGAGGAAGAAGATCACCTGGCGCTGGTCCAGCGGGCCGTCGCCCGCTTCGCCAAGCGTGAGCTGATGGCCGCCGACTCGTCGTCGCCGTTCGCCGGGACCTGACCCTTTTCCGCGCCGCGGCGCGACCTCCTGGGCGGGGAAAATGCAGTCGCTTCCCGACTGCATGGATTAATCTGGCGTTTTCGAAATCTAGCCCAGCCCAGGAGCGCTCTTGATTCGACATGCTCGTGGCCGCACGGCGGCCCGCACCGCGATCTGTTTTCTGTCCGCCTGTCTTTCAACTTTCGGTTGTGGGAAAAATTCGGCGGGCCCCGGTGGAACCGGCGGCGCGCCGGCCTCGGGCGGCGCGCCAGCGTCGGGCGGCGCGCCGGCGTCGGGCGGGTCGCCGGCGTCAGGTGGTGCCCCCGCATCCGGCGGCGCGCCCGCCACCGGCGGACAGGTCGGCTCGGGGGGCAGCTCCGGCTCCGGCGGTTCAGCAGGCAGATCGGGTGGCGGCGGCACCGCCATGACCGGGCCCTACACCTGGAAGAGCGTCGCGATCGGCGGTGGCGGCTTCGTCACCGGAATCGTGTTCAGCCCCGTCGAGAGCGGCCTTGGCTACGCCCGAACCGACGTGGGCGGGTTTTACCGCTGGAACGGCGCGACGGCGACCTGGACGCCGCTGACGGACATGTTCCCGATGTC
>JBJMQQ010000276.1:0-28446 GCA_045802645.1 Polyangia bacterium | reverse complement strand
GATGGGGAAGAAGAAGGCCGAGGTCATGGCCAAGGAGAAGGCTGGCTTCATGGAGGGCGCCAAGGTAAAGGGCGTCGATCCCAAGATCGCCGAGCGCGTCTTCGACCTGATGGAGAAGTTCGCCGGCTACGGCTTCAACCGCAGCCACTCGGCCGCGTACGGCCTGCTGACGTACCAGACGGCGTTCCTCAAGCGGTACTGGGCCGTCGAATTTTTCGCGGCGCTGCTGACCTGCGACAAGGACGACACCGACGCAGTGGTGAAGTTCATCGCCGAGGCCAAGGCCCAGGGCATCGCCGTCCTGCGCCCCGACGTCAACGAATCCGAAACCGACTTCACTGTCTCACTGGCAGGCGACAAGAAGGTGATTCGTTTCGGTCTGGGCGCCGTCAAGGGCGTGGGCGAGGGCGCCGTCGAGGTGATCCGCGCGGCGCGCATGCAGGGCGGGCCGTTCCTGTCGCTGTTCGACTTCTGCCGGCGCGTCGACGGTCGCAAGGTGAACCGCAAGGTGATGGAAGCGCTGGTGAAGGCCGGCGCCTTCGACGGCATCGCCGAGCAGAACGGCGTCACGCGGGCCCGCGTGTTCGGCGCGATCGGCCTCGCCAGCGAGCGGGCCGCCGAGGCGCAGCGCGATCGCGAGAGCGGCCAGACCAACCTGCTGTCGCTGCTGAGCGGCGGTCCGAGCAAGGGGGGACCGCACGTCCAGGACGACAAGTACCCGCCCTGCGACGAGTGGATGCCGAAGGAGCTGCTGGCCAACGAGAAAGAGGCGCTGGGCTTCTACATCAGCGGCCACCCGCTGGACCGCTACGCGGGCGAGATTCGCCGGTTCACGAACGCGACCGCCGCCAACTGCACGCAGAAGGGCGAGCGGGCGGAGGTGGTCCTGGCGGGCGTGGTGACCAACTATCAGGAACGCCCGATGAAGAACGGGCAGGGCAAGTACGCCTTCCTCACGCTGGAGGACCACAGCGGGCAGATCGAGCTGATCGTCAATTCACGAAAGGTCGAGGAGTACCGCGACCTGCTCTCGCGCGACGAGCCGCTGCTGGTCACCGGTTCGGTCGACACTCCGTTCGGCGAAGGGGAAGCGGCACGCGAGCGGCTGCGGTTCCTGGACGCCAAGCTGCTGTCCAAGGTGCGCGCCGAGAAGAGCTCGCTGCTGGACATCAAGCTGAACGCCGACGTCGTGAAGGAGGATCAGCTGGTCGCGCTGGAGAAGCTGCTGCGCAACCACCAGGGGGGCTGCAAGGCGGTGTTGCGGATGGAGATCCCGCTGCGCAGCGAGACGGTGCTGGCCCTGGGCGACGAATACAAGATCGCCGCCACCGACGATCTGCTGGCGCGCATCGAGCAGATCTTCGGCGGTCGTGTCGCCGTGCTGCGCTGACCGAACCGACTGCAGTCGGTTACTGGCAAACGCCGGTGGCCGGCGCGCACGTGAGCGGTGGCGCGCAGTCGGCCGTCGTGTTGCACGCTTTGCCGGCCTGCTGGTACGGAAAGCAAACGCCCAGCGTGCCGCCCCCGGCCAGGGACGAGATGTGCTGGCCCGTCTCCTGCGCGAGGCAGTAGGAGGTGGCCACGCATTCAAGAGTGGTGTCGCAGCGCTCGCCGATGGGAATGTTGCCGGTGAAGAGGCCTGCGCACGCAGGGTCCGACAGCGCCTGGTCGACGTCCAGGACAGCGTCGCAGGCGCGGCCCTGATACGCGGCGACGCAGTCCGCGACGATGGTCGTGTTGATGCCGACCAACCCTTCGGCGTAGGCGGTCCCGACCAGCGCGAGCTGCTGATCGGCGGCCAGTTGCGCGCGCGCCAGGCATTCCGCTGCGCCCGCATCAGTCCCGATCGCGGTGCAGGGCACGGTCACGCCGCCGTCAGGCGTCGCGCCGCCGTCAGGAGCCGAAGTGCAGCACGCGGCTTGCCGCGCGCAGTAAGCCTGCGCGAGCTTCTGAGACAGCGGCCCGTTGACGATGACGGTCGTTTGGCTCGCAGGAGTCGACGTACATCCGGTTACCAACACCCACCCTGCCGCCGACACCACCAGCGCCCTGCGTACGAACCCGGGGTTGCCCATGCGAGTTCAATATCACGGGTCGCCGGGTGGGCGCGCGTGATGCGCATCGCGTTGTCCTTCAACCGGACTGGAACGCCTTCACTATGGGCTGGCCTCTCACCGGTGGGGTCACTATGATCCGAACATCTTGCCGCGCGAAGTGACGCGTTCGCGAACCAAGGCGCCGAAGGGTGTTCCTGTCATGACCGTGCGCCTGTTGCTGCAGGACGTCGCCGACGGCATTCGCGTGTTGCAGACGCGCGACGGCGTCGACCTGACCGACGAGCAGATCATCGAGCGCGCCCGCAACATCGTCACGGGTCTGTTGGGGAATTACCGCATTCGTTCGCTCGATCCGCGCCCGCAACGGCCCGCCGCGCCCGTCCACCAGATGGACCTCCTCGACCAGATCGAGGCCCGCGCCCAGGCGCGGAACAACGGTCGCCCGGGCCGCGCTTAAGACCCCTGGGGGTCTGCCGAGGGGCTTTGGTGGGGGGAGGGCGTTCGCGCGTCCACGTCGGGCGCGCGAACGGCCTGAAGGACACTGCTACACCTTGATGTCTCACGTCGCAGACTTGCGTCCGCGCTGATTGTCGTCGCGCTGACCGCCGCCGGGTCGGCCGAAGCCGCCACCTGTTACTGGAACGGCAACGGGAAGGGGAACGGCGCGCGGTTCGGAACCAAAGGAAACTGGGTCTGCGACGGAAGCACGCCCAGCGCCGCGCCCGGGTCGTTCGACGACGTGTACTTCGACGCGACCAACGGGGCCGACACGGACTGCACGTTGAACGTCGCCGTCAGCGTCAAGTCCGTGACGTTCCAGAACGGCTACACGAGCACGGTGAGCGGCGGAACCACGGCCGTCGCCGCCGGTGCCTGGACGATGAACACCGGCACGTTCACGGGGGCGGCCGGGACGGTGACCATCTCCGGCGACCTTTCCATCAGCGGCAGCGGCACGTTCACGGGCAGCAGCACCAGCACGCAGGTCGCGGGCAGCTTCACCAACGCCGCCACGTTCAGCCCGAACGGCGGGACTTTCTCGCTGGTGGGCACTTCGCCCACCGGCACGATCACGTCGGGCGGCGTGCGCCTTTCGTCGCTGACCATCGACGCCGCCGGCGGCACGTACACCTTGCAGGACCGACTCTGGGTGCCGGGCGGCACGATCACGCTGGCGAACGGCACGCTGGCCGGCGGCGCGAACGTCATTCACGCGGGCGCGTTCTCGGTCGGCTCGGGCAGCTTCAGGCCCAACACGTCGACCGTCGTCCTGGACGGCAGCGCCGACACGACCCTTTCCGTCGGGAGCTTCTCGACGCTGCGGATCGAGGATCCGACCGAGACCAACCTCGTCGGTTACTGGAAGCTCGATGAAGCGTCCGGAACGGCCCTCCTGGACTCGTCCGGCAATGCGCACCTGGGGACACTCGCCAGCGCGGGCGCGACGCGCACCACCTCGTCGCTGCCGGCCACGATCGGGTTCGACGATGCGGGCGCCGTCACCTTCAACGGCAGCTCGGGGTTCGCCACGCTGGGCGGCGGTGGGCTACCGGCCACGAACGCCGCGGTCACGATCAGCGCCTGGGTGAAGCTGAACAGCACCGCCACAACGCAAGACTTCGTCGTGCTGACCGGCGGCGGGAACTACGTACAGCTCGGCTTGCAGGGCGGCAAGTACGCCGCCTGGCCGTCCAGCACCACGACCATCGTGACGGGACCGGCGGCGACGACCGGCGCCTGGCACCACGTCGCCTACACCTACGACGGATCGTCGGTCGACACGATCTACGTCGACGGCACCGCGACGACGGGCGCCTTCACGCATCAGAGCGGCGCAACCACCGCAGGCTACCTGGCGTCGTTGAACGGCGGCTCGCAGTTCCTGAACGGCGCGCTGGACGACGTGCGCATCTACAGCGTCGCGCTGACCGCCAGCCAGATCGCGCAGCTGGCCGCCGGGCGCTACGCGGGCACGGGCGGAACCGCCACCGTGACGCTGGGCGCGAACACCACGGCGACCGGTCTGCTGGCGCTGGATTCAGGCAACCTGGCCGGGAACGGCAAGACGATGACCGTCACCGGCGCCGGCAGCGTGAACGCCGGCACGTACACCGTCGGCAGCGCCGCGCAGAGCTTCTCGGGCGGGCTGACCGTCAACCCGAACGGGGTGCTCACGCTGGCGTCCAGCGGCGGCAGCGTGCGGATCGGGGCCGGCCAGACTCTGGCCGTCGACGGATCGCTCAACGCGTCCAGCACCGGCGCCACCATCCAGTCGGTGTCGGGGACCTACCTCTTCAAGGTCGGGTCGACCGCCTCCGCGACGCCCACCGTGAACATCAGCGGCCTCGCCGTCAAGAACACCAGCGACGGCATGCAGATTGGTGCCGGCACCGCGGCGACGACGACGTTGACGGCGTTCAACAACCTTGCCTTCAGCGGCGGCACCGGCGCGCAGTACTTGCTGGTCAGCGCCAAGACGCTGTTCCTGAGCTCGAACGGCTGCACGTTCGACGCCGGGCAGGCCACGGGCGGAACGACCGCCGCCGTCACGCTGGCCGGCAACGGGACCGCCGACGGCGAGACCCGCGCCATCTTCGGCGGGACGACCTGCGCCGCCAACTGGGCCGCCAGCGGCTCCGACACCAGCTGTGGAACCGCGGCGAAGTCCGACGACGACTCGGACAACGACGGCATCGGCAACAACCCGTCGACGAACGGCGCCGTCGTGCAGTTCGTGCACGCCACGGCGGGCGACACGGCGGGCTCGGTGATCGGTTTTCCGACCGCCGCGTTCGACTGGAATACGTTCTCGTACTACTCGACGTACGTCGCCTTCCACAACGCGTCCAGCGGGACGACGGACATCATTTACGTGCGCGACGAATCCGGAAACGCGCTCTATTCGTGGACGGTACCGACCGCGGGCGAGACCATCACGGGGACGCCCCAGTGGATCACGGCGGGAGGCAAGCACTACGTCTACGTCGCGACGTCGCAGGGACACGTCTACCGCCTGATCGACACGGCGACCGGCACGACGTCCGGCTCGCTGGCGCTGGACACGGGGACGTCGTGGGCGACGAACCCGTTCAATTGCAGCTGCGCGATCACGACGCCGCTGTCGATCGACGCAACGAACCTCTACTGGGGCAGCACGACTTCGGGGAAGAACTTCTGGACGCTGGGGCAGTCCAACGAATCGAACCCCGCGCCGGTGCCGATCACACCGGTGGTGACCAGCGCGGGCCTGTCGGTCACGTCCGTCGCCGGAACCAGCTACGCGTTCCTGGCGGTGACCGGGAACGTCCTGAAGATCAGCACGCTGGGACAATCGATCGCGGCGACGAACGCCTCGCCCGGCTCGGCGTCCATCGGCGGGCGCATCGTCACCGGCTACGACAAGAGCGGCGTGCTTCGCGTGTACGCGGGGGACGACGCCGGGACCATGTGGGGGCTGGACGCGGGCACCAACTTCGCGACGCTCAACGGCCTCTGGCACACCACGACCTCCAACCCGATCAAGAGCTCGCCCTACTACGATCACGACACCGACACGCTGCAGTACGGGACGCAGGGCGGCACAATCATCGTGCTGAATGCCGGTACGGGCGCCGCGCTGAACGCGGGCTACCCCTACACGCCGCCCGGCGGCGCCGGCGATCCGATCACCGCGGCGCCGCTGTACTACAGCGGCGTACTTGTCGTGGGATCGACGGGGGGGAAGTTGTATTTCCTCGACCGGAATACCGGTACGGGCGTGTCACTCATCAAGGAATACAATTTCGGGTCGAATCAATCTGTATCGGGCATTGGGTTCGACGTGAACGTCAACCGATACATGGTGACGACCGCCAGCTCGTCGAGCAACGACGGGCGTCTGTACTACTTCGACCTCGTTTCCGACCCGACGAACGGATCGTCCTAGCCATGCTGAAAACAAAGCACCCTCAGGTGGTAGCCGCCGTCGCGCTGGCTGCCGGCGCTCTGTTCGCCCCGCGCGCTGCGCGCGCCGACGATTGGGCGACCCTGGGCCTCGACGGCGCGCGGACCCGCCTCGCGGCCGAACGATCGGGGGCGAGCTTTTCGGACGGGCACTGGACCTACGCGCCGAAGGGCGGAGCCCGGGTGCTCTCGAGCCCTGTCGTCGCCGACGGTTTCGCGATCAGCGTCGACCTGGACGGCAACGTGAGCGCGCTGCGGGCCGACAGCGGCGCGCTGGCCTGGCGCGCTGACGCCGGGTCCGGCGTGCAGGGGACGCCGGCGATCGCGCGCGGGCGCGTCTACATCCCGACGCTGGGCAACCGGCTGATCGCGCTGGCGCTGGCTGACGGCAAGCCGCTGTGGACGGCGAACGTCGGCGGCATGGCGGTGTCTTCGCCCGCGATCGTCGGCTCGGATGTGATCCTGTCGGCGGGCTTTCCGCAGCGGCACGTGGTCCGCATCGACGGCCTCACGGGCGCGGTCATCTGGCAGAGCCCGCCCGTGATGGGTGAGCTCAGCAACAGCTCGCCCGCCGTCGCGGGCGGCCTGGTCGTGGTCGGCAGCAACGGCGGCCACTTCTACGCGTTCGACGCCGCCACCGGCGCGCCGCGCTGGGATTACCAGGCTGACGGCGTCGTGGCCCTGTCCTCGGCTCTGATCGCGGGCGGCCGCGTCTACATCGCCGGCGGCGACGACAGCGACCACGTGCACGCGGTCGACGCGGCGACGGGCGTCGCCGTCCCGGGCTGGCCCATCAGCCTGGCGGTCCCCGACCTCGACATCGACGGCAAGCGCCTCGATCGCCACCGGTCCGTCTCGTCACCGATCTTCGTGGGCGGCAACGTCGTGGTGGTCACGCGCCTCGACGACACGATCGACACCGACGCAAATGGCGCGCCCGACCACTACCTGTCGCGCGAGCTGGCCGTGGCGCTGGACCCGGCCACGGGGCAGATCGCCTGGCAGCATTCGCTCGCCCGCGCGCTGGTCACCGACCCCAACCTGGTCCCGAAGTTCTTCGTCTGCGCCACGCCCGCCGCGTTCGCGACGGACGGCGGCACCGCGCTCCTGGCCGTCGCCTCATCGCTGGCCGGCCGGGTCTCCATGCTGGACCCCGCGTCCGGCCAGGCCGTGAACGACGTGGCGGTCGCCGGCCCGGCGCTGGCGTCGCCTGTGATGGCGAACGGCCGGCTCATCACGGCGGCCTTCAGCGGCGCCGTCGAGGGTCAGGTGTCCAGCAGCAACCACCCGCCGGCCGCCCCCGTGCTGGCGGGCAACCCCAACACGCTCGACGCGGCCGACGTCACGCTGCGGTGGCTGCCGGCGACGGATCCCGACGCGGAGATGCCGACCTACGAGGTGCGCATCGACAGCGACGGCGAGGTCCTGCAAAGCTACACGCAGCAGCTATTCCCCGGCCAGGGCACCACCTCCGTGGCGCTGTCTCCGCCGCTGGCCGAAGGCGTGGTGTACACCGTGGCCGTGCGGGCGCGCGACACGCACGGCGCGTACTCGCCGTGGTCGGCCGCCGAAACGTTCACGGTGGCGACGCCGCCCGCGGTGACGGTGAACGGCAACCCGGTGGCTAGCCTGCGCGCCGCGGTCGAGAACGCGCTGGCGGGCGACGTCGTCCTTCTGGGCGCGGGCACCTACCCGCTGTCGTCGACGCTGCACGTTGCCGGGGGCGTCACCGTCACGGGCGCCGGCGCCGGCCGTACGATCCTGGACGGCCGCGGGTTGGCGGTCGGCATCAGCTTCACGGCGACCGATCCCAAGGCGCCGACCGGGCTGGACAAGGCCACCGTCAGCGGGGCCGCCACCTGCATCTCCGTCGGTGCCAACGCGACCGGCATCGAGCTGACCCACCTGGTGGCGCACGACTGCGCGACGGCGGGCATCGCCGTCGCCGCCGGCGGCACCGCGGCGGTCATCAACGCGACGCTGGTCGGCAACGGCATCGGCGTCGATTCCACCGGCAGCGCGACGATCAAGAACAGCCTCGTTTCCGGCAACCACGTCGGCCTGGCCGTCGAGAACGCCGGGAGCCTCACCAGCAGCTACGACGACCTGTTCGGGAACCAGACGGACCGCCAGGGCGTGGCCGCCGGGACGGGTGATCTGGCGGCGTCGGTGACGTTCGCGAACCCGACGGCGCACGACTACCGTTTGACGGCGCCTCAGGCTTCGACCGACCAGGGCGATCCCGCCGACGCCGTCGGTGACGAGCCGACGCCGAACGGCGCGCGCATCAACCTGGGCGCGTTCGGCGGCACCGCCGAGGCAGAGCGCAGCACGCCCGCCGGCGTGACGGCCGATCCGCCGGGCTCGCCCGTACCGACCAGCACGCCCGGTATCCCCGGGACGGGCGGCCACGTCGGCGACGAGGCCGGTGGCTGCGCGGTCGCGGGCGGCGGGTCGCGGGGGTCCTCCGGGTCTTCGCTGCTCCTCGCGCTGGGCGCCCTGGGCGCGCTCATCCGCACGCGCCGCCGCCGGTAAATCCAGGACACCGGACCCTCGCCGCGGGTCGTCAACACCCGCGCGAAAAGGGCGCCTTGCGTGCTACGCTGGCAGAGAGTCGGCATGTCACGCTTGCGTGCATCGACAGGGAGTCATGGGTGCCGCTGAGAACGCCCTGGTAGACGACATCCAGCGTCGCTACCGGTTCCTGAGCTCGGCCAGCGCCGCGCTGGCGGAGTCTCTCGACTACCAGCGGACCCTGCAGCGGGTCGCCGAGCTGGCCGTGCCGGTGTTCGCCGACTGGTGCACCGTCACGGTGGTGGACGCTCACGGCGCCCTGCAGCGGCTGGCCGTCGTGCACGCCGATCCCGCCAAGCGCGAGCTGAGCGAAGAGTACCAGCGCAAGTTCCCCCCGACCGAGCACCGCAGCAATCAGCTGTTGAAGGTGCTGGAGGAGGGGACGGCGTCGCTGTCGGTTCGCGTCAGCGACCAGGAGCTCGTCGAGGCCGCGCAGAGCGAGGACCACCTGCGGATCATGCGGGGGCTCGGCACTGCTTCCTGCGTGATCGTCCCGATGGTGGCTCGAGGCGAGATCCTGGGCGTCATCTCCTTGATCCGGGGCGAGGTCCGCGCGCCCTACGAGAGCGGCGACGTCGAGGTGGCCGAGCAGCTGGCGCACCGCGCGGCGCTGGCCGTCGACAACGCTCGCCTTTACCGGGAGACGCGCCGGCGCGAAGAGACCATGCGCTTCTTCGCGGAGGCCAGCACCCTCCTGTCCAGCTCGCTGGACTACGTGTCCATCTGCGATCGGCTGGCCGCGCTGGTGGTGCCGTCGTTCGCCGACTGGTGCGGGGTCGAGGTGATGGACGACGGCGAGCTGCACTCGGTCGCGATCGCCCACGTCGACCCCAGCAAGGTCGATGTCGGCCGCGAGATGCGGCGCCGCTACCCGCCGGACTCCGCGGCGCCTGCTGGTCCGTACGCGGTGGCGCGGACCGGCCGCCCCGTGCTCATCAACGAGATCTCCGACGAGATGGTGATCCGCGGCGCGCGCAACCAGGAGCACCTCAACTTCATTCGCAACCTGGGGTTACGGTCGGTGCTGATCGTCCCGCTCGTCGCGGGCGGGCGCCCCATCGGCGTGCTGAACCTGGTGTGGGCGGAGTCCGGGCGGCATTTCGAGCCCGAGGACCTGGACATCATGCAGGAGCTGGGTCGCCGGGCCGGGCTGGCCATCGAGAATGCCCGGCTCTACAACGACGCCCGCAGCGCGGTGAAGCTGCGCGACGAATTCCTCTCCATCGCCAGCCACGAGCTGAAGACGCCGCTGACCAGCCTGCGCCTGAAGGTGGACGGCATCTTGCGGATGACGGCGGCCGCGCCGGATACACCCATCGACGTCCCCAAGTTGAGCGCGCGCGTCCACACGATCGACAAGCAGCTGGACCGCCTGTCCGAGCTGGTCGACGCGCTGCTGGACGTGAGCCGCGCCGCCGCCGGCCGCCTGGAGCTCAAACTGGAAGACGTCGACCTGACGACCGTCGTCATGAGCGCCGCCGAGCGGTTCAAGGACGACCTGGCCAACGCGGGCTGTTCGCTGTCCATCGTCATCACCGGCTCGACGGGGCAGAAGAGCCCGATCGTCGGGCGCTGGGATCGACTGCGCCTGGACGAGGTCATCACGAATTTTCTGTCGAACGCCGTGAAGTACGGCGCCGGCAAACCGATCCAGATCCGCGTGGCGGCCAGCGACACGACCGCGACTGTCGAGGTCGAGGACCACGGGATCGGGATCTCGCCGACGGACCAGGAGCGGCTGTTCAGACGATTCGCGCGGGTCGCCTCGTCCGATCACTACGGCGGCTTCGGGCTGGGGCTGTGGATCGTGAAGGTGCTGGTCGAAGCGATGGGCGGCCGCGTGTCGGTGCGCAGCGCCGTCGGGCGCGGATCCATCTTCATCGCCGAGCTTCCGCGCTAGATTGCCGAACGTGCCAGCTGCCCCCGACCGCGAGTACCTGCGCCGCATCCTGAATGCCCGCGTCTACGACGTGGCGCAGGAGACCCCGCTCGAGCGCGCCCCGGCGCTGTCGGCGCGACTGGGGACCACGCTGCTGCTGAAGCGCGAGGATCTGCAGCCCGTCTTCAGCTTCAAGCTGCGCGGCGCCTACAACAAGATCGTCAATCTCCCGCCGGCGGCGCTGAAGCGCGGCGTGATCGCCGCCAGCGCGGGCAACCACGCGCAGGGGGTAGCGCTGTCGGCGCGCAAGCTGGGCGCCCGGGCCGTGATCGTCATGCCGGTCACGACGCCGGAGGTGAAGATCGCGGCCGTGCGCGCGCTGGGCGCCGAGGTCCACCTGCACGGCGAGTCGTACTCGGACGCTTACGCGCAGGCGGTCGTATGGGGGCGGCGGCGCCGCCTGACCTTCGTACATCCGTTCGACGACCCGGACGTGATCGCGGGGCAGGGCACCGTCGGGATGGAGATCCTGCGCCAGCACCACGTGCAGGACCACGGGCCGCTGCACGCCGTGTTCGTCGCGATCGGCGGGGGCGGGCTGGCGGCCGGGGTGGGGGCATACGTGAAGGCGGTCCGGCCAGGCGTGAAGGTGATCGGCGTGCAGACCGTCGACTCCGACGCGATGGCGCGATCGATCGCCGCCGGGCGGCGGGTCGCGCTGGCCGAGGTGGGGCTGTTCTCCGACGGCACGGCCGTCCGGCAGGTCGGGCGGGAGACCTTCCGCCTGTGCCGTCGTTACGTCGACGAGATCCTCACCGTCGACAATGACGCGCTCTGCGCGGCCATCAAGGACGTCTTTCAGGAGACCCGCTCGATCCTGGAGCCGGCGGGCGCGCTGGCGGTGGCGGGGGCGAAGGTCTACGCCGAGCGGACGCGCCTCGACGGGCAAAGCCTGGTCGCCGTCGCGTGCGGCGCGAACATGAACTTCGATCGCCTCCGCTTCGTCGCCGAGCGCGCCGAGCTGGGTGAGCGCCGCGAGGCGCTGTTCGCCGTGACGATCCCCGAGCGCCGGGGTAGCTTCCGGCGGCTCTGCCGCGTCGTCGGCGATCGCAACGTGACGGAGTTCAACTATCGCATCGCGGAAGCCGGTGCCGCGCACGTGTTCGTGGGCGTGCAGCTGGCACGCCCGAACGAAGCGCCGGCGCTGGCGCGCGCGTTTCGCCGGGCGGGCTTTCCGGCGCTGGACCTGACGCACGACGAGCTCGCCAAGCTGCACCTGCGCCACCTGGTCGGGGGGCGCTCACCGCTGGCGGCCGCCGAGCGGCTGTTCCGGTTCGAGTTCCCCGAGCGTCCCGGCGCGTTGATGCGATTCTTGTCGACGATGCCGTCCGACTGGAACATCTCGCTTTTTCACTATCGCAACCAGGGCGCCGACTACGGGCGCGTGCTGGTCGGGCTCCAGGTGCCGTCGCGCGCCCGGCGCGATCTGCGGCGCTTCGTCGAGGCGCTGGGGTATCGCCACTGGGACGAGAGCGACAACCCCGCTTATCGACTGTTTCTGCGGTAAAAGCGGGCGTGACCCACTTGTTGCCGCCAGAGCTGGTCAACCACATCGTCGACCAGCTCTGCACGACCGACGGACCGATCGTGTTTCTGACCGGCGCCGGAACCTCCGCCGAAAGCGGCATCCCGACGTTCCGCGGCCCAGAGGGCTACTGGCGGGTCGGATCGCGCAACTACCAACCGACGGAGATGGCGACGGC
Organism: Polyangia bacterium; assembly: GCA_045802645.1. GTDB lineage: Bacteria > Myxococcota_A > Polyangia > Fen-1088 > Fen-1088 > JADGRB01. Next base: position 16,231 of record JBJMQQ010000276.1, on the reverse strand, counting down.
GCGGGCATTCTCTTCGATGCCCGAGGAGGTGTGGCGCTGGTACCTCTATCGCCGCGGCATCTGCCGGGCGGCGGCGCCGAACGCCGCCCACGAGGCGCTGGCCCGCCTGGACGCGCGCTTCGGCGACCGGTTCCTGCTGGTCACGCAGAACGTCGATGGGCTGCACCTGCGCGCCGGCGGCGACCCGGCCCGCATCTACCAGATTCACGGCAACATCGATTCTTGCCGCTGCGTGCGCGGTTGCGCGCCGGTGGTCCGTCCCGTACCGGAGGACGCCGACCCGGCGGCCCTGCGCTGCGAGTGCGGCGACCGTCTGCGACCGCACGTGCTGTGGTTCGACGAGTCGTACGACGAGCCGCTGTACCGCTACGTGAGCGCGCTGCGCGCGGCCCAGTCGGCGGCGGCGCTGATCGTGATCGGCACCAGCGGGGCGACGACGCTGCCGACGCGCATGTGCGAGATGGTGGCCGCCCGGGGCGCGCCGCTGATCGTCCTCGACGTCGAGGAGACCCGGTTCTCCGAGATCGCGCGCACGACGCCGCACGGCCTGTTCGTGCGGGGCACCGCCGTTCAGACGGTGCCCGCGCTGGCCGAGCAGCTCAGCGCGCCCAGCTGAAACGCCGTCGCGTCTGCCGGACGCCGAACCCGATCGCCACGGCGACGGCCGCCGCGGCCGCCAGCCAGGGCGCGGAACGCCGGACGGCCAGCTCGGTCGTGAACGTCCGCGCCCGGGCTCCGAAAGGACCGTGCGCGCCGCGGTCACCGGGCAGCGTCGCGTCGACGTTGTCGAGATCGTGCCGCTCCGGGTGGCCGGGCGGCAGGTTCTTCGTCTCCTGCGCGGTCCAGGCGTTCCGGGCCAGGTACGCGTCCAGCGCGCCAGGGATCAGACGCTGCCCGATGATCGCCTTGACCGCGCTCCAACCGATCCAGACCTCGCGCCGCGGCTTGGTGGCGGCCCGGACGGCGGCGCGCGCGATCACCTCCGGCTGGTAAATCGGGGGCACCGGCTGCGGGTGCTCGGGCAGCCGGTTGCGCACGACCTCGAACTGAGGCGTGTTGACCGCCGGGAGCTGCAGCATCGTCAGCTTGATACCGCTCCGCTCGTGGATGAGCTCGGACCGCAACGAGTCCGTGAAGCCCCGGATGGCGGCCTTCGAGGCGCAATAAGCGCTCTGAAGCGGGATGGACCGATACGCCAGCGCCGAGCCGATCTGCATGATCACCCCCTGGTTGCGCGTCCGCATCTGGCGCAGCGCCGCCATCGTGCCGTGCACGTACCCCAGGTAATTGACCTCGGTGACGCGCCGGAACTCGTCGGCCGTCATCTCCCGAACCGGCGAGAACACCGAGACCATCGCGTCGTTGACCCATATGTCGATCGTGCCCCACTGCTCGACGACCAGCTCGGCCGCCGCATCGACGGCGGCGGCGTCCGCCACGTCCAGCGGCAGCGGCAGCGCCTCGCGGCCGAGGTCGCGGATCTCGCGCGCGGCGTTCTCCAGCGCCTCACCGTTGCGCGCGATGAGGGCCACGTTCGCGCCCGCGGCCGCGAAAGCCCGCGCGATCGCCCGGCCAACACCGCTGGACGCGCCCGTCACCACCGCCACTTTTCCGTCCAGCTCCCGCCCGTTTTTCATCCGTCCCTCCTCATCCGACTCACGCCCAAATCGTAATCATTGGGCCGCTTCGCTGGGGCGCTACGCAACACCGTTCGTCCGGAAACATTCCCGAAACCTGGCGAGGCCATGCTGGAACCATGGCCCCCGACTCTGACGGCTCGGATCGCTGGCTTTCGGACCGCTGGCGTGCGGACAAGCCGCCGCGGAACTGGCGCCGCGTCGGCCTGATGCTGGGGGTGTTCGCCTGCGAGGTCGCGGCCGTTCTCCTGATCGTCCTCGCCCGCCGCCCCGTGCTGGGCGCGCTGTGCATGGTGGCGGCGATGGCGCTGGGGCTGGTCGGGCTGCGGCGTTTTCGCCGGGCAGCGTTGAATATCGGCGACCGGCAGCTCGCGGCGGCCTGGACCGGGGCGGCCCGCGCGGCCGCCGAGGGCTGCACTGGCATGGCCATCGCCATCCTCGAGAGCACGCGGGCGCGCACCAACCTGAACCGGCCGGCGGCGCGCCTGCTCATCGATCTACATGCCAGCGCCGACGACGTCGGGCGCGCCGTGGAGGTCGCCCTCGAGCACCTCGACCTGCTGGAGCCCGGCGACATCGGCAACATGATCACGTCCCTGGAAACCTGGGGCGAGCGGCGCTACGCCGCGCTGTTGACCGCGGCGGTTTCGTTTCAGCGGATCGCGATCATGAAGAGGCGCGGAAACGGGAACAGGCGCTTGCCGTCGATGCGCGCCGGATAAGCGGCCTCGATACCGCGCCGGTAGGCGGACAGGAACGCCGCGCGCGCGTCGCCCTCCAGATCGTCCACATACGGACGCAGGCCGGTCCCCTTCACCCACTCGACAATCGCGTCCGCGTCCGCCATGACGTGCGCGTAGGTGGTTCGCCAGATGTCGACCGCCCGCGCCCGCGGCGCCAACAGATCGTAGTAAAACGCCGGGTCTTCGACGGGAGCCGCGGCGCCGGCCACCGGGCGCGCAGGCGCAACGGCGGCGCGGATCTCCCGCATGAGGCGGTGGCTGGGCAAGTCGAAGCTCTCCGGCATCTGAACGGCCAGCACGCCGCCGGGTGTCAGGCGCTCCATCAGCGCCGGGAACAGCCGGGCATGATCCGGCACCCAGTGGAAGACCGCGTTGGCGAACAGCACGTCGGCCGGCTGGGCCGGGACGAACGTGGCGGCATCCGCGCAGACCCATTCGACACCCGGGTCGTCCTGGCGCGCCCGCGCCAGCATCTGGTCCGAGTTGTCGACGCCCGTGACCTGCGCGCCCGGCCAGCGCGCCCGCAGCAGCGCCGTCGAATTTCCGGGCCCACACCCCAGATCGACGACCCGCGCCGCGCTCTCCAGCGGCACGCCGGCCAGGAGCTCGCGCGCCGCGCGCGTCCGCTGGTCCCCGAACTTCAGGTACTGCGCGTCGTCCCATTTCGCCATGTCCGCATCATAGGTGACGCGCGGCGCTGGGGGACGGGGAGCGGCTTCAGTTTGGTCCGCCGCCGCCGATGAACGTGCGGAGGTCCACAATGGCATGGCGAGCGACTCCTACGAATGCCCCGCCGGCGCGCGACACGATCGAGAACATGTTCGGGCGGTCCTGCGTCATCCGAGGCGACGTCAGCGCCGAAGGATCAATCCGGATTGACGGCACCATCGAAGGGTCCGTCGAATCGCGTGGCGCCGTGGTGGTGGGCGACAGCGGCGTCGTCCGCGGCGGCGTGCGCGGCAGCGACGTCGTGATCGCCGGGCAGGTCGTCGGCGACATCGTCTGCACCGGCCACCTCGAGATCCTGGCCAAGGGCAAGGTCGAGGGTGACATCGACGCGGCCAGCATGCGCATCGAGACGGGCGGCGTGTTCTGCGGGACCAGCCGCATGGGACAGCAGCGGAGCGGCGCCGGAAGGGGCGACGCTGGCGAAGCATCGAGCGAAGACGGCGCCGTCCCCCACGGCGCGTTCAGCCCCGCCGCGTAGCTCATGACGCGGAGGCCGGTGGACGAACCGACCTTCGCGCTCGAACGGATCCGCAAGCAGCAGCAGGCGAAGCCGCCGCGCGCGCCGCTGCGGATCATGATCGCGACCGATCCGGACCGGCCGGTGCGCACGCTGTCGCTACCGCGCGCGCTGCCGCGCTGGCTGGCGATCGGCGCGGCGGTGCTGGTCGCCGCGACGGTGGTCCTGGCTTGTGGGTCGTGGAAGTTGAACGGGGCGCTGGGCGTTCTGGAACGGCGGGTCCACGCCATGGTGCAGGCGGCGGACAGCGTCGCGCTTGCGCCGAGCACGCCCGTCGGCGGGACCGGCCTGCTCACCGCGGGCGCGCTGGGTCCGGGGCGGACACACGTGCTGGCAGGACCGATCGGGCGCTTCACGGTGGAGTCCGTCAACACGGGCGAGACGATGGAGGTTCCGGTCAACCTGGCCACCGGCGAGCTGGATGCGGAAACGTACCGGCGCCTTCGACACGTGATGCGCTGCCAGCGCACGGGCGCCGAGACGCCGATCGACCCGCGCCTCCTGGACCTGCTGGTCCGGATCGCGCAGCGCACGCATCAGAAGATCCAGCTGGTCTCGGGGTTTCGCGCGCCGATGTTTTCGCTCGCGACGCTCAGCTATCACACGCGCGGCATGGCCGCCGACATCCGGATCCCGGGGATGACGCCGCTCATGGTGCGCGACCTGGCCGAATCGATGGGCGTCGGCGGGATCGGGTACTACCCGGTGTCTGGGTTCGTTCACGTGGACGTGCGCGACGATCATGTGCGCTGGATCGACTACGGCGGCAACCGGCAGGACCGGGAAGGCGCCGAGCACGGCCCCGATCACGCGGAATCGGCCGAGACGGGCGAGCCGGCCGCGGAGTCACCGGAAGCCGCCGAGGACCTCGGCGCGGCGCCGCGGTAGGTTGACGCAGCCCGCGTTCTCGGCGCGCAACGCCGCGAACGGATCGCCTTGCGGCTTGGCCTTCCGCGCGCGCAGGGCGCCGGTGTACTCGCCCGCCGCGCGGCAGGCGTCGCCATGTCCGGACAGCGCACCGACCAGCTGGTCGGCGGCGCGCGCGGGATCGCCGGCCAGGTCGGCGCGGAGCCCGGCGACATAGGCGGCCAGCGGATCGCCGGCGCGTGGCACGACGGGCTCGTGCCGGGTCAGCCCGGCCAGCGTTCGCAGGTCGGCGTCCCCGGCCAGGGCCGCCGGGCCAAAGCCAGTCAGCGCGGCATCCAGCGCCGCAACGCCGCCGCCGGCCAGCGCCAGCCGCGCGACCAGCAGCCGAGCTTCGGGATCGGTCGGGCGCGCATCGTCGCGCGCGGCGGGCGCGCGCCCCTGGCCGAGCGCGATCGCGGCCCGCGCCCAGGCCAGGACCGGCATGTCGGGTGTCGCGAGGCGAGTTGCCCGCTTGGCCAGTCGAGCGGCCACGTCGACCGCGCCCAGCTCCGCGAGCACCAGCGCGGCGCCGGCCAGCAGCCGCGGCTCGTCGGGGGCGGTGCGTGCGGCCTCTTCGGCCTGCGCGCGCGCGGCGGCGCGGTCGCCCGCCCGCCGCGCCCGGGTCGCCCGCGACAGCGCGCACCCGGCGGCCACCAGCGGCGGCCCCCGCTGCATCACCCGGCAGACGTCGTCCAGGCCGGGGGGCCTCGGCTGACCCAGCGCCGCGCCGATCTGCTCGAGAAGCAGCAGCGCCCGCGGATCGACCGTCGCGCGCCCCAGCAGCGGGGCGAGTCCGGTCTCCGCGCTCTTCGCATCGCCCGAATCCAGGCGGCCTTCGGTCCAGGCGACACGCGCGGGCGTGAAGGCGGGCGCCTCGACGATGGCGGCGTCCAGCGCCCGCTCGGCGCCGGGCAGATCGCCGCCGCGCGCGCGGGCCCGGGCCAGCGCGTAAAGGGGGTAGGGAAGCTCCGGGGCGCGCGCGACCGCGGTCGCCGCCACGCGCACCGCCCCCGCCGGGTCGCCTGCCCGCAACCGGATCAGGGCCCGGGCCGCGGCGGCCATCGCACCCGGCCCGTCGTCCGCGCTGTCGGCGGCGTCGGCGCCAAGACCGGCCCCGGCCAGCGCGCGTGCCGCCTCGTCGGCGGTTTCGGCGCCGTAGTCGACAGCCAGCATCGCGTCGGCGAACGCCAGCGCCGCGGCGGTGTCGCGGTCAGCTCCGTGGGACAGGACCAGGCGACGCCCCAGCGCCTGCCCCCGCCCGAGGTCGGCCAGCGTCCCGCGTTCGACGGCCAGCGCCAGGTCCGCCTGCAGCCGGCGCTCGTCCGCGCGGCCGCGCCGGGCGAGCAGCAGGTACAGCCCGCCGCCCGCCGCCAGCGTGACCGCGAGGACCCAGGCCATCCCGCGCATCTCACCGGGTGTATCGGCAAAATGCCCGCCCGTCCACAACCGAGCGGGCCGGTCGCCGGTACGCCCTCCTAATAGAGGTACATCAGCTGGATGCGGCCGCTGTACATGTCGTTGCTCCAGGTCGCGACGGCAGGGTCGCTCGGCTGGAAGAACGCGCGCGCGTACCCGACCACCCCCTTGATGAACAGCTGCCCGCCCAGGAGGTATTGAAGCGCTCCAAAGCCCTGGAGGTGGGAGGTGAAATCATTGTCCGAGCTGCCCGGGGCCAGAAACTCGTCCGTCTGGGTCGTCCAGTTGACGCCCACCCCGAGCAGGACCAGCTCCGCGAGCCTGAAGTTGGCGAACCCGCCGACGCTGATGGTCTTGAACGAAGCCTCCGGCGTCTTTTGGCCGAAGCCGTTCTTGACCAGCTGGGTCGCGATCGCGCCGTTCACGCCGAACTCGACCACCGGCGCCAGCACGAACTGCAAGGACGCCCCCGCGCCCTTCTGATCCCGCTCGACGACCGGATCGACTTTCCCGCCGTCCGCCCCGGGCTTGATCCCCTGGGTGATCGGAGTCCGCTTCTGGTATTCGCCGGCGATCTTGAACTTGAGCCAACCGAGGTCGTAGATGATGGTCGGCCGGCCACCCAGCGTCGTCGACGCCAGATCGCCCGTCGCGTTGTCGTTGATGACGTTGTCGGTGGACAGCTTGGCCAGAAGCTCGATGCGGAGGTGCTCGGTGGGGTAGAGGTGCAGCGCCGCGTAGCCGGCGGCCAGCCCTTCCGCGGGGCGGTCCTGCATGAAGTTGGCGCCGTACAGGGTCGGCGCCTCCAGTCTGGGCGTCGTGTTGGTGTCGACGTTGAACATCCCGGCGCCGGCGCGCTCGAACGAGTAGCGGTCCATTCCCATCCCGAAGTGGTAGACCTCCCAGCCTTCGAAGCGGCCGACCTTCACGTCCCAGCTGTTCCACTGGCCGAAGCGAATCCAGAGATCGTCGGTCGAGAACGTCCCTTCGTTACAGACGGTGTTGATGGAGCTCGCGACCTGGCACATGTTGCCGACCAGCTCCGCTTGCCCCTGCACGAAGAACCGGTCGTGCGTGTAAGTCGGCGTCACGCGCAACACGCCGCGCCCTTGCTCGTAATAGAACGCCGAGTTGGGGAGCTGCTGCAGGTTGCGCTTGATCGTCTCGTAGCCGGTGTTGAGCCAGAACCAGCCCGAGACACCCACGCCGGTGTGGCTCATGTACGGCCACTGCAGGCCGTCGAAGGTCGGCTCTAGCCACAGCGACCCGCCATAGAGGCCACGCAAGCGGCCGGGGAACGAGTCGGGTCCCAGATGCTCGATGTAAGGGGCCGGGGTCTGGGGCGCGGGCGCCACGCCGGTCGAGACCACGGTGGCCGGAATGGGCGGCGTGCCCGGCGGCGGCGGTTGAGGGGGCTCGACGGGGGACGCCTCGGCTCCGGCCGGCGCACTGGCGACCGGGGGCGGCTGCACCGCATGGGCGGCCGGGGTCGGCGGTTCGGGCGCCGGTGTCCCCGATTCGTCATTTTCGGTACCCGGGTCGGCCGGGCTGGCGGCCGCCACCGCGCCGATGAACGTCACCAACAGAGAGAGAGCAGCCATCGACGCGTATCGGCGATGGGGCCACGAACGATTCCGTCTCATTGGTGGAGAACTGTCGGTAGAGCTGCGTTCCTGTCACGAAAACTCGCCTACCGGGGGCGGGATTCGATTTTTGTGAAAGGAGGGGTAGGGGCAGACAGAGCAGGGGTGATGAAGCTGAGACTCGCCCTGGCCGCGGTCCTTGCGCTTTCGATCATCCTGGGCTGTGCGCCGGACCGCGGGTCCCGGGGGGGAAGTGGCGGCAACAGCGGCCTTGGCGGTGACACGGTCCTGGCCACCGGCGGGAACGGGAGCGGCGGCACCACGAGCACCGGCGGCGACACCGGGCAAGGGGGCTCGCTGGTCGATACCGGCGGGTCGACCGGGACCGGCGGAACGACCACGGCGTCCGGGGGGCATACGGCTGGGTCTACGGGGACCACGGGCACGGGCGCCGCTGGGACCACCGGCTCGGGCGGATCGACTGGCATCGCCGGCACGTCCGGACGGGGCGGGACGATGGGAACCGGGGGAGCCTCGACCGGCGTGACCGCGCCGTGCGACATCTATCAGGCTGGTGGCACGCCCTGCGTGGCGGCCCACAGCACGGTGCGCGCGCTCTACGGCGCGTACAGCGGCCCGCTATATCAGCTGCGGCGCGCGTCCGACAAGACGACCAAGGACGTGCCGGTCGCCAGCGCGGGTGGCTTCGTCGACATCGCCGTGCAGACGTCGTTCTGCTCGGGAACGACCTGCACGATCTCGATCATCTACGACCAGTCGCCGAACCACAACGACCTGGCGAAATCGCCCCCCGGCGAGACCTGGCTGCCGAACGGCGGCAATGAGGCGAACGCCTCCGACGGGATGATCTCCGTGGGGGGACACACCGCCCACGGGATCTACGTCAACAACCCCAGCCAGAACGTCGGCTACCGCAACAACGCGACCAAGGGCGTTGCCAAGGGCGACCAGGCGGAGGCGATGTACGCGGTGTTCGACGCCAAACGCTTCAGCACGATCTGCTGCTTCGATTACGGGAACGTCGAGACCGACGGCAAGGACGACGGCAACGCCACGATGGAGGCCATCTACTGGGGCGCCTCCACGCAGTGGAGCCGCGGCGGTGGCAACGGCCCCTGGGTCGCGGCCGATCTCGAGAACGGGATGTTCGAGGGCGATTCGACCAGCGCGCCCAGCAACACGTCGGTGACCGGCATGTCGTACGTGACCGCGATGCTGAAGGGGCCGTCGGGAAATGCGTTCGGCCTCAAGGCCGGCAACGCGCAGTCCGGGATGCTGGAGACCAAGTGGAACGGGAAGCGCCCGCCCGGTTACAGCCCGATGAAGAAGCAAGGCGCCATCGTCCTGGGCACGGGCGGCGACGGCAGCAACTACGGCCAGGGGACCTTCTACGAGGGCGCCATCACCACCGGCAACCCCGCGGACTCCGTCGACGACGCCATCCAGGCCAACATCGTCGCGGCGGGATACGGCAAGTAGAACGCTAGCTGGGGCTCGGGGCTGGTTCGCCGATGGAGGGCGGGGCCCGGGTTGCCTCGGCGACCGCCGCCAGCAGGCCCTGCAGGCCGTGCCGCTTGTTGACGTACCAGAACCGCCTCTGAAGGTCGGTGCTGATCGCGTCGGCGCTGCCCGAGAAGAACACTGCCGGTAACCCCGGGTGGCGCCGCCGGAGCGCGGCCGCCAGGTCGGGACCGCTCAGGTTGCCGGTCACCAGGTCGACCAGCAACAACGACGGCGCCGGACCCGCCGAGGCGCTGTCCACCGTGGCGACCGCCTGCGCGGCGTCCCGGACCAGCGTCACGCGGTAGCCGGCGTTCTCGAGCATCTGCGCCACCTGCGCGCGCACGCTGTCCTCGCCCTCGCAATAGAGGATCGGGCCGAGCCCGGCGGCAGGTACCGGCGCCCGCCGTGCCGGCGCCACGGCGACGTCCGCCGCCTCCGGGACGTAGACGAAGAACGTCGTGCCCGCGCCAGGCGCCGTTTCGACCCTGATCCGTCCGCCAGCCTGCTCGACGATTCCGTAGGCGGTGGACAGACCCAGGCCCGTGCCGCGCCCGTCGCGCTTGGTCGTGAAGAACGGCTCGAAGATCCGGCGCGCCGTCGCTGCGTCCATCCCGACGCCGGTGTCCGTCACCGCCAGCACCGCGTACCGGCCGGGCCGAATCGGCGGGTGCGCGCTCGCGTCGTCGGCATCGACGGTCTCGGTGCCGGTCGTCACCACCACGCGTCCGCCGGACGCCGTCGCATCGCGCGCGTTCGTCACCAGGTTGATGATCACCCGCTCGATCTGCGCCGGGTCGACCAGCACCGCCGGCAGCGCGGCCGCGCACCGCAACTCCAGCGCGATGGTGCTGGGCAACAGGCGCTTCAGCAGCGGCGCCAGGTTCTGCAGCAGCACCGACAGATCGACGGCCGAGACGCGCAGCGCTTCGTTGCGGCCGACCGCGGCCAGCTGGCGCGTCAACACCGCGGCCCGGTCGGCGGCCTGGCGAATGATCAGCAGATTGTCGGCGGCGTCCGACGCCCCGTCCGCGGCGTGGCCGGCGACGCGCGCGCTGGCGATCTCGACGCACGACCAGATGACGAAGATGAGGTTGTTGAAGTCGTGCGCGATCCCGCCGGCCAGCTGACCGATGGCCTGCATGCGCTCGCTGTCGACCACCTTGGCCTCCAGCTCGACCTCGCGGGTGACGTCCTTGCCGATTGCTTGAAAAGCGATCCGCTCGCCGGCCGGCGAGAAGATGCCGCGCAACACCCACCGGTGCGTGCGCCGCTGGCCGGCCAGGGGCCCCTGCCTGGGCGTCGCGTGCGCCCCGATCTCGACCGTCGGGGCGTCGGGGCGCAGCGCCATCACCTTCGCCCACAGCTGGTCGCGCTCGGCCGGGTCGACCGGCGTCAGCACGGAAACCCCGAGCAGCTCGTTGACGTCGCGGCCGTAGTACGTGCAGAGCGCGCGGTTCGCGTAGGTCAGGGAGCCGTCGCTGGAAAATCGGAACACCATCAGCGGGATGTCCTCGACCATGCGCCGGTAACGCTCTTCGCTCTCCCAGAGCGCCTCCGTCCCGATGCGCAGCTGATGGCGTGCGGCCACCAGCTCGCGCTCGGCGTCCTCGGTGAAGACGATGGACAGCATCGGCCGCGCATCGAGGCGCAGCCCGTAACGGCGGACCTCGAAGTCCAGATAGGCCGTCACGACCGGCGTCAGGATCGCGGCGACGAGCGCGCGAGACAGCAAGAGGCCACCCAGCTCCGGCACGAACCCCGTTCCGCCCGCCCGGGCCAGGCCGACGTAAACCAGCGCATCGGCCAGGAAAACCGCCGCCAGCGTGCAGAAGACGCGCATCGACAGCGGCGCCTGGGCAAAGCGACCGCGCTGCAGCGACTCCCAGACCATCCCCAAGAGCACCAGGTCCAGCAGCGAGGCGGCGGTCGACGCCAGGCCGGCGCGGGCGCCGCTGGCCGGGAAGATCGAATCCGGAAAAGCCGGAAACTGCGCGTGCAACACGACCGACAACAACGTGTAGAGAAGGCCGGTCCCGACGACGACCAACACGGCTGCGCGTCCGGCAAAGCGGCCGTCGGCGACATACAGGAGGAACACGCCCAGCAACGTGGCGGAAAAGAAGACGTTGGAGCCGATGTTGAGCTCGAGGCGGCCGATGCTCACCATCGCGTCGTGCGTTGCGATCCACGAGCTGACGCGCATGAACGCGAGCACCGCGAACGAGAACACCAGGCTGGTCCGGCGGCGCAGGGCGTGCGTGCCCAGCACCACGGCGAAGACGATCAGCGCCTCGAGCAGCAGATACGCCACTGGCCCGCTCACGTCGCCCGCCCGCCCATCGGGCTGCACCTTACCGTCTAATTCAAGGACGGTCGATGACGATGGGCGGCGGCGGCGGGGGCGGGGGCGGCACGGCCGGCGGCTGCATCGCGGGCCCGGGCGGCGACGTGGGCGCGCCGGGCGGCGGGACGATGGGCGGCTCGGGCGTGCTGGAGTCGGGCTGAATGCAGGCCGACAGGTCGAAGAACAGGAACTCGAGGGCCTTGGCCTGCCCCGACAGACCCGTCGCCTTGCACCCGGTGGGGAACGGCTTCGTGGGATCCGAGTCGTCCTTGCCGCTGCCGGCGGGGGGCGGCGCCTCTTTGACGTGGATGTCAGTCAGGACGACGCGCCCGCACTGTTTGTCGGCCGTCGCCTCGACCGGCGTGTTGATCGTCAGATACTGGACGGAGCGCTGGATGGCGCCCGTTGCGGGGACGTACATCCATTGCTGGGACGTGGGCGGCGTCGTCGACTGCACGGAGTGCTGGCTGGCGTAAAGCGCCATCGATCCCGCCGTCGGCGTCGCGCCCGTGTTCACCATCCACTGCCCGAAGGCCGCGCCCTTGGGGAACGTCGTGTCGATGGTGGCCGTGACGGGGGACGTGAGGTCGCTCTGCGCGCCCAGGTACACGGCCGTCGTGGGCCAGGGCGCCGGTCCGTTGCGCAACCAGTAGAAATGCAGGTGGTCGTTGAACATGCGGCCACCCGAATCGGCGTAGCGTTTGATGTTGGCGACGTACGGCGCCTTCACGTTGGCGTACTGCCCCCCCTCGCACGAGTGCATGAGGATGTCGTACGTCAGCAGCTTGTTGGCGTTCGACCACAACGTCGTCGCGTTCGGGAAAGTGGCGCCGCCCAGGGCCGCCGAGAAGCTGGCCGAGCCCTGGCCCTTGTTGGCGGCCGCGTCACCGCCCACGTAAAGGTTGACGCGCCCACTGCCCGCGTCCGTCGTGAACTCGGTGTCGGCGATGCCGATCTCCCGCAGGAAGCACTCGATCGCGTCGGAGCCGCCGGTCGTCAGCGCGATCCTGGGCAGGTGTCCTTCGGCTTGTGAGCGCGGCAAACGCGTCAGGTTGGGGTCGGTGACCTTGTTGTCGACGCACGACGTGACTGTCGGGATCGTCACCTGCCGGCGCCACTTGCCGACCTGGATGACCAGCGGGATGTTGCTGCCGGACGGCACGCCGGTCAGATGGAAGGCCCCGGTTGCGTCGGACAGCGTCGCCGCGATCGGGTGTCCCGAGACCTGCGCGCCGCACTGGTCGCAGGAGACGCCCTCCGGGATGGCGGCCAGCGGCGCGTTCGGGACGTACACCGTCACGTTGTAAAGGGGCACCTTGCCCGCCGGATCGTAGACGGTGCCCGACAGCGACGTCGTCGCGCTGCCCGTGCAGGTCGCCACCTGGCACTGAAGTCCGACGCAGCCGCCCCCGGACGTGCCCGGGCAAAGGTGAGGCGTGCCGCCGGCGCCGCAGGCCATGCCGTTGCTGCAGGCCCCGCAGTCGAGGACGCCGCCGCAGCCGTTGCCGATCATGCCGCAGTACTGGCCGCCGCTGGGGTTGCAGGTGATCGGCGTGCAGGTGGGATCCACGCAGAGGTGTGCGACGCCGCCGGAACCGCAGGCGCCACCTCCCGGACAGTCGCCGCACGCCAGCGTGCCGCCGCACCCGTCGCCGATGTCGCCGCAGTACCGCGTGCCAGCCGCCGGGTTGCACGTCAGCGGCACGCAGCCAGGCGACGCGCAGATCCCGGTGTTGCAGCTGTTCGCGCCCAGGCACCCGGAACAGGTCAGCGTGCGGCCGCAGCCGTCACCGATGCTGCCGCAGTAGTTGCCGCACGCGATGGCGGGGCAGCTCGCCCCTCCGACGCAGATGCCGTCCGTGCAGGTGTACCCGCTGGCGCACTGGCCACAGTCGAGGGACCCGCCCGGGCAGCCGTTGCCGATCGTGCTGCAGTAGGTGCCGCCCGGTTGCGTGCAGGTCGTCACCGTCGGGACGCACGGAACGTCGGCGCCGCCGCCGTCAGCCCGGGTGCTTCCGCCCGTCGCCTGGTGCCCCGCGCCCGCGCTGCCGCCCGTCGCGCTGGCGCCCGCGCCGCCGGCGTTCGCGCCACCGCCCCCGCTGCTGGGCTTTTGCTTCGTCCCGGCGCACGCCGCGATCAGCAGGCACAGCAGGGCGGGCAGAACAGGACTCCGACCGAACGGCGTTCGCATCCTGGGGGAGGGGTGTCCGCCCTCCGCCCGGACGGCTCACTATCAACGCGCCCTCAGGGCGCGGCGGGGTCCAGCGTCGCCGTCAGCGTGCCGTAGCCGAGCTGGTCGTAGCCGCCGCTGTTCGGGCCGTAGTCGCCGCCTCCCCCCTCTGGCCGCACCGTCGCCGCGTACGCGGTCGTGTAGGGCGCCGCGACGTGTCGCCGGTTGACGTAGTGGTTGTAGACCAGCTCCCAGATCGGTCGAACGTCGCCCCGCCCGGTCGGCGAGATCACCGTCTGGTTGACCTTGTCGCAGTTGTCGTAGGTGGTGTACGGGACGTCGTCGCCCAGGTTGTACTTGGCCACGTACTCGGCGCCGGCCAGGAATCGATTGTCTTCGTACCCGTAGAGATCGTCGCCCTGCTTCCAGGCCATCTCGCAGAACGCGCCCATGAGGCCGATGCCCAGCGTGTTGTGCCCCTGGTCGCGCCCGCTCTCTTGCCACTGTCCCAGGTTGCCGGGTTGGATCGTGACGACGGCCTGATCGCTCGCGCCGTTCCCCGCACCGGTCTTGAAATAGGTGACGCCCTCGTCGTAGATCGCCCGGTCGTCGACCAGGACGCCGATCGCGAGGACCGCGTCCATGTTGCAGAGATCCCAGTTCGCCCAGTAGTGGCTGATGCAGGCGCCGTTGTGGCGCACCAGGAAATCGTGGTTCATCGGGTAGAAGACCGTCAGCATCATGGTCTTGAACCGCGCGAAGTCGTCGGCTGACCACCCGGTGTAGCTGCGCAGGATCTCGGCGGCGTTCGCGAGCTGATAGCCGTAGAGGCCGGCCGCCAGGAACTTGTCGGACGTGCCGCCGATGCCGGCCAGAACCGCGGCCCAGCCGTTGAGAACCGCGACGGCCTTGTCGGCGTAACGCGCGTCGCCGGAGACTTTCCAGCGCACCGCCAGCGCGTAGGCGGCCGCCGCGTCGTTGTAGAGCTGCCCGTAGTTCTCGGGGTGCGTTCCGTCGGCGCCGCGGTAAATCATGGCTGCCGGCCGCGCCGTCCAGGTGAGCTGGGCGTGCGCGTTCGCCGTGAGCTTCTGCCAGCCCGACAGCCACGGCTGGGCGCCGGCGTCGACCTTGGCCTTCATGCGCGCGAAGTCCGCGTCCGAGTGCAGCAGCCCCGGGTGCAAGAAACCCGTCGCCGGCGCGCCTGCCGCGCCGCCCGACCCGCCGGCGGCTGGGGCGCCGCCGGTCCCTGCGGTGGCGACGCCGCCGGTCCCTGTCGCGCCGCCCGGGCTGCCGCTGTTACACGCGAGCGCGCCGCAGGCCAGCAGCCCGACACCGCAGGCGCGCAGGCCCAGCATCCCGGAGATTATACGCGTCTCCGGGATGCTGGCTGTCAATCACATCTTGGGCGTCGTGGTCGTGGTCGTCGTGGCCGGGGGCGGCAGCGGCGCCTTCGCCGTGTTCTTCGCCCAGTTCCAGATGGTCGGATCCGCCGCCGCTTGAGCAGTCGGCGAGGGGCCGGTCAAAGTCCCCAGGAACTCGACGAGGTCCGAGATCTCCGACTCGGTCAGCAACAGCGGCCGGACCTTGGGGTCCACCGTGCCGACGTACATTCCGGCCGGGGCGCCGCCCGCGTTGTACTGGCGCACGACGTCCTCGAGACTGTTGACGACGCCGCTGTGGAAGTAGGGACCGCTCTGCGCGCAGTTGAGCAGAGACAGCGTCCGGAAGGCCCCCTCCAGCGATGCGTCGTACTGCGTGCAGACCATCGTCATTGGATCCCGCGTCAAGCAGTGGTCCTGGTCCTCCTTCTGGACCTCCTGCAGGCGCTGCAGCCCCAGCGTCGGGTTGTCGCTGAACTTGCCCGCGCCGTTGAAGATGGGCGCGTTCGGGTTGGCTTGCACCGCCGCCAGGTTGGCCAGCATCGCCGGGATGACGCCGGCGCGCCCCCGGTTCGGCGCGATCGTCGCGTTCGTCACCGGTTGCAGCGTCAGGCCCGGGGCACCAACGTTGTGGAACTTGTTGTCCATCAGCGCCGGGCCGTTGTGGCACTCGTTGCAGGCGGCCTTGCCAATGAACAGAGCCAGACCGCGTTTGGCCTTGTCCGAGATCTGCGAGAAGTTGCGATCGCGTACGTACTTCTGGAACGGCGACTCGGGCGTCATCAGCTGGCGCGGGTAGGCGTCGAAGGCCTTACCCAGGTTGGCGCGCATCTGCGCGATGTTGTCCTGGGCGTCCTGCGGCATCTTTTCATACGCACCGTCGGGCGCGGTCGCGCTGGACTTCGGGCCGCCCGTCGCGGGGTAGACGTTGGTCGGATCCGTGGGATCGATGCCCAGACGCGGATCGAGCGGCGTCTCCGGGAAGACTGCGTTGTATTCATCCTTGTACTTCAGATAGAGAAACCGAGCCTGGGCCAGCGGCGTCGCCGACGTGCCCCAGACCGTCGTTCCGTGCTCGACCATGCTGTCGAAGCGTCCCGTCGACAGGGTCCAGTCGTACCAGGCCAGGTTGGTCAGGGGGCCGGTGTTCGTGTTCAGCCAGCTCCGGCCGTGCGAGATCGGGAACGGGCGCGCGTCCGTCGCGTATTCCCCGCCGTGACAGTTGAAGCACGAGACCTTGCGGATGTCACCGACGTTGCCCGACGGACCGGCGACGGTGATCG
>JBJMQQ010000275.1:0-5956 GCA_045802645.1 Polyangia bacterium | reverse complement strand
GGCGGACCGGCCAGCACGACGGGCGCGGGTGGGACCACGGCCACCGGCGGCGCGACCGGCGCCGCAGGGTCGGCTGCGGCGACGGGCGGTCGCGGCGCGGGTGGGTCGGGAACGGGCGGGGCGACCGGCCTGGCCGGAGCGACCGGCGGCGCGGCTGCGGGTCACTCCGGGACCGCCGGCTGTCCTTCCGGCACGTTCATCTGCGAGGACTTCGAGGCTTACCCGACCGGCGCCGCTCCGACGGGCATCTGGTCGAAGAACACGCGCGCCAGCGGCACCATCGCCGTCGACGCGACGCGCGCGTTCAGCGGAGCGAACGCGCTGCACGTCACCGGGACGATCAACGCGGATGCCGCCCACATCACGACGCCCATTTCGGGGACGGGAAACACGACGTTCGTGCGGTTCATGATGTACACGCTCGGGTACCCGTCGAGCTCCGGCGTCCACAGTCACCTGGCGCGCATCGGCACGACGGCGGACAGCGGGCCGGACTCGGCGTACTCGCTGTCGTCGTACAACGGCACCGCGATCGAGAAGGTGGATTCGATCTACCTGCGGGACACCACGACGCACCTCAATGACGCGAACATGAAGAACAGGTGGGTCTGCCTGGAATACGAGATCGACAAGACGGGCGGCGTCGGCAAGGTCGTCCCGCACATCTGGGTCGACGGCAAAGAGCTCACGCTGGCCGCCGCCGGGAGCTCGACGCACGCGGGTACGTCGACCAGCTGGGATCCGATCGCGTTCGAGAAGTTCACGATCGGCCTGGACGGCAACCAGGCGGATGCCGTCAAGGGCGACTTCTGGCTCGACGACGTCATCATCGCGTCGTCTCGCATCGGCTGCCCGAAGTAGCGCGCGCTACTCGGCCGGTTTGCAGGCCGGGTGGACCTGCAGCAGGCAGTCCCGGATCGCGTCCTTGAGCGCGCCCGGATCCGTCCCCTCGGGCGCGTCCAGCAGCGACGCGATGTCGTTGATGCCGCGCTGGCCGTCGACCAGCTGAATGACTTTACGAAAGCCCTGGCTGTCGTGAAAGAACAGCGCGCGGCCGACGAAGTCCGGGACGGGCAGGTCCGGCAGCACCAGCCACGAAGGAAGGTCGCCCGCTACGTCGGCCGGGACGCCAGCGACGCGCGCGCTGAAGGCGAGGCAAGGCTCGAGGCGAAAGCGTCCGTCGAGCGGCGACGCCGAAAACGGCAAGGTCTCGCTGATGGTGGCCTCGACCGAGAAGCCGGCCCGGCGCGCGAGCTCGAGCAGCTCTTCGCGCGAGAACTGGCGTGCAGGCGAGCGCTGCGGCGGATACAGCAACGGCCCGAAATGCAGCCATCGGCCGCCGGGCACCAGCACACGCCGCAACACGCCGACCAGATCGCGAAGGTCGGGGGGCACGACGTCGATGAACCAGGGCGTGAGGACGGTATCGAAGGCGGCGAGCCGAAACGGCGGCGCGAGCCCGTCCGCGAGAAGCGGGAACACGCGCGTGGCGGGGCCGCGCGGCGCGCGCAGCGTGCGCGCGGCCGAGAGAAGCGTCATCTCCGTCGGGAGCTCACGCACCTCCGTCAGCGACAGCGTCTCGCCGGCCAGGATGCGCGCGGCCGGCAACAGCACCAGCGGATCGTCGTCGAGGGCGACGAACAGCGCCTCCGGGTCCCGGCGCGCCAGGTCGTAGGCCAGGCGGCACGCGCCGGCGCCGAGGACCAGCGTCCGACCAAGCGGCGCGGTGATGACTTTTTCGAGGCAGCCCAGGGCACGGGCGTTCTCGTCGCTGTTCGGCCAGCCCCAGTCGCGATGCAACGAGCGGAGGCTCTCCCGCGACTCGAACCCCGGCACGTCGCTGGTGGGCGGGCGCGGCGTCCCGAGCGCCGGCACCAGGAGCTCGTCCACCTCCTCGACCACACGCATCGTGAGCCGGATCTGCTCGGCGAGGCGTGCCTGCGTGAGCGGCAAGAGCGCCGGCATGCGCTGCTCGTCGCTGAGCACCGCGATCGACTGTTCCGCGCGCAGGTGCAAGGCGCCCAGGTTCTCTCGCCAGTGGGCGAGCCGCCGCGCCGGTTCGTCGACGACGCAGGCGACACCGCCGACCTGCGGGTATCGGGTCCCGCACGAAGAGCAGGACAGGTCGGCGCTCAGCGGCGTCCCCGAACAGCGCGGACACGCGAGCAGCGGCAGGACGTCCCTAAACCCGACGGGGTGTTCGCTCACGGCCCTTCATTGATAACACCGGTCAACGCGATTTGATTCGCTCGAGCGCGCGGGACGCCAATGCGCGGAGCCGCGGAGTCTTGGCCGACGAGACGCATTGCTCGAGGAGCGGGACCGCGCGCGGTCCGAGCTGATTGAGCAGCTCTGTGACGCCGGCGGCCTTCCAGGCGTCGTCCAGCATGAAGCAGAGATACGCGCCGAATTGCGGGTCGTGCCGGATCTCGGGATCCTGCGCCAGGGCCAGTCGCCATTGCCTGACGGATTCGCTGCGCCAGTACTTTCGGTAGTCGAGGACCCCCAGCGCGAACCGCGGCCACGCCGCGTCGGGGTTCGTGGCGACCAGTCGCTTGATGCGGGTGGCGCCTTCGTCCAGTCGTCCGCTGTCGAGCAACGACCAGATCTCGCCGCGCTCCGCGTCTGGCGGAACCCCGGGGGCTCTCTCCGCGACCTGCGTCGCGGGCGTGGGTGCAGGTGCAGCCACGGCGGCGGCGGGTTTCGGTTCGGGCGCCGGCGGGTCCGGCGCCGGGGCCGCGGCCGGCTGGGGAGGCGCTGCGATCGCCAGGGCAACGACCTTCGCCGGTACGCTCGGCAGCTGCGCGGCCTCGGCGGTCTGGACGGCCGGCGGCGCATTCGCTCCCTGACGCCCGCTGCTGCGCAACGCGCCGGCGCCCAGGACGGCGACGGCCGCGCACCCCGTCGCGATCACCGCCGTCCATCTTCGGGGTCGCTGTGCTGGTCGCCGCCTCGGCGCCGCCGGCTGGGCGCCCACGGACTGCAGGGCCTCCATGAGCTCGGCAGCGGTTCCGAATCGGACGTAGGGCGACGGCGCCACCGCGCGCAGGATCACCCGCTCCAGCGCTTCGCTGATTCCGCGCTCCGGGCTGACCGCCCGCGGCGGCGGCACCGGCGCGCCGCCGGCGACTGATGCCGCCACCGCGGCATCGGGCTCGCGCCCCGTGCACATCACGTAAAGCAGCATGCCCGCCGCGTAGACGTCCGCCCGATCATCCGGTCTGCCGGCGGAGCGCTCGGGCGGCAGGTACAACCGCCGCGCGTCGGGCCTTTCGGCCGTCTGCCAGAAGGGCGGCAACCCGATCTTGAGGAGATCCATCGCCGATGACTCGCCGACCCACACGTTCTCGGGAAGCAGCGCCCGGTGAACCACGCCGTGCCCGTGCAGGTGCACGAGCCCCTCGCACAGCTGCAGGCCCAGGGACAGAGCGCGGCGCACGGTCAGCTCCGGCCTGCCGAGCGCCTCCTGCAGCGACGCGCCCGCCGGGAGCTCCGAGACCAGAAAGGGGCGGCCCTCGTGCGTCCCGAACCCGACGATCGAGAAGCAGCGTTCATGGCGCAGTCGGCTGAGCGTTCGGGCCTCGCGTTCGAAGCGGGCCAGCTCACCCCGGCGCTCGACGTGGCACGGGTCCCAGAGCTCCATCCGGGCCGGCCGCCCGTCGTCGAGCGTCTCGACGCGAAAGGCGGTGCCGTGCTCCGTCGGGCCCAGGACCTCCAGCAACCGCCAGCGGCCCGCGACGACCTGATGGAGAAAGGCCTCCGGCGCGGGATGCATGGCAGCTGTTCAATCGGCTGACGCGATCGGCAGCTTGAACGGTAATGTGGGCAGGTGGATACGCTGTCGGAGGTGCTGCGGGCCGTTCGCCTGACCGGGGCGGTCTACTTCTCGATCGACGGGTCCACGCCCTGGGTCGTCGAGACCCCGGCGGGGAACGTGATTGCGCCGCACGTGGGCTCGGGCGTCGAGCACGTCATCAACTACCACATCATCACGTCGGGCGTCTGTTGGGTCGGGCTGGCCGGTGAACCCGGTGTTCGGGTCGAGGCCGGCGACGTCATCGTGTTCCCGCAGGGTGACCCCCACGTCCTCGCGAGCGGACCCGGGATGAGAGCGCGTCCAGACGCCGAGGTCTACCGCGCGGCGAACCAACAAACCGTTCCCCTGTGCGTGTCGCTGGCCGGCGGTGGTCCGGGCGGCGCCCGCATCGTGTGCGGGTTCCTGGGGTGCGACGCGCGCCCGTTCAATCCGTTGCTGGCGGCGCTGCCCCGCGTGATTCATCTGCCCGCCTCCCGCCAGGGCACGTCCGGGGTGCGGCAGCTGATCGATCTCGCGCTGGCCGAGTCGACGACCCCGCGACCCGGCAGCGACGGCGTGCTGTCGCGTCTCAGCGAGGTCCTGTTCCTGGAGGTGGTCCGCTTCTTCACGGCGACGCTGGCGCCCGACCAGGTCGGGTGGTTCGCGGCCCTGCGCGATCCAACGGTGGGGCTCGCACTTGGTCGTTTGCACGCGCGCGCCGCGCACCCCTGGACGCTGCAGAGCCTCGCGCGCGACGCCGGCACGTCTCGCTCCGTGCTCGCGGAGCGCTTCACCCGTCTGGTCGGGATGCCGCCCCTGCAGTACCTGGCGCGCTGGCGCATCCAGCTGGCCGCCAACCTGCTGCGCACGTCCACCGACGGGCTGGTCGAGATTGCCGAGCGGGTCGGCTACGGCTCGGAGGCGGCGCTGAGCCGCGCGTTCAAACGCACGCTGGGCATGTCGCCGGCGCTCTATCGCAGCGCGGGGCGGGGCGATCCGGACGCCGGGACAAGAGAGCGGGACGCCCGGTCATTCTGAGCGAGCGTCGCGGCGGCTACCTTTCGACTCGGGGCACACGACAGCCTCGACACATCGAAAGGACGAACGACATGCGCAACGAGTTGCTGATGGGAATGACGATGCTGGCGGCCGCGGGAACGACGACGGAGGCCAGGCCGGCCAAGTCGCGCCTCTACCTGGACGAGCACGACCTTGGCCCGGGCCAGGTCACGGCGGCTGCCGTCGCCGAGGCGCACAAGAAGGACCTGGCCAGCCAGGGGAAGCACGGCGTGCATTACCGGGCGTACTGGCTCGACGAGAAGCGGGGCAAGATCTATTGCCTGGTCGAGGCCCCCTCCCCGGAGGCGGCCGCGGCGGTGCACCGCGAGGCGCACGGCCTCCTGGCGAACGACGTTCGGGAGGTCACCGGTGACAGCGCCGAGTGGACGCCGGCGCCCGGCCAGAAGCTGTTCCTGGATCGACACCACTTCGGGGCCGGGAAGGTGACGGCGGCCGACGTCGCGGCGGCCCACGGCAAGGATCTGGCGGTGCAGGCCAAGCACCGCGTCCGGTTCCTGAACTACTGGTTCGATCCGGGCTCGGGCACGGTGACCTGCCTCGTCGAGGCGCCGACCGCCGCCGACGCCATCGCCGCGCACAAGGAGGCGCACGGCCTGGTCCCCGACGCGATCGATGAGGTGACCGAGGGGCGCTGACCAGCCGGCGCGCTCACCGCCGCCACGCGAGCTGGTGGCGGTGAGTAAGCCAATGACTGATTCCGGGCGCGGCGGTGGTTCGTTGCTTGTTGCTTGACGACCGCCGCGTACGTTCGCGCGGATGAGGTTCATCGCACGGCCGCGCGGTCACACGGGCTGGCACACCGTCGCGCTCGCGACGCTGGCGGCCTGCACGCCGGCGTCGGGCGCGACGCCACAAAAGAAGGAGCACGCCATGAGCACAGCCGAGAAGGAGGCCATCCGGCCCTTCCGCGTCGACTTCTCGGACGAGGCGCTGGCGGACATGAAGCGCCGGATCGCCGCCGTGCGCTGGCCGTCCAAAGAGCTCGTCGCTGACCAGTCGCAGGGCGTGCAGCTCGCGACCATGCAACAGCTCGCGCGCGCCTGGACGACCGAATACGACTGGCGCAAGACCGAGGCCAAG
>JBJMQQ010000274.1:0-8980 GCA_045802645.1 Polyangia bacterium | reverse complement strand
TGGAGGCGATTCGCCAGCTGCGGCTGGAGGTCGGTCACCAGAACGCCGTCTCCGTGCACGTGACGCTGGTGCCGTACATCGGCGCGGCGGGTGAGATGAAGACCAAGCCGACGCAGCACTCGGTGATGAAGCTGCGCGAGATCGGCATCCAGCCCGAGATCCTGCTCTGTCGATCCGAGCGGCCGATCGAGGCCGCGATGAAAAAGAAGATCGCGATGTTCACGAACGTCGCGGCGGACGCGGTCTTCTCGGCCGAGGACGTCTCGTGCATCTATGAGGTCCCCCTGCGCTTCCACACCGAAGGGGTCGACGACAAGCTCGCCGAGATGCTGAACATCTGGTCGCGCGCGCCCGAGCTGACCGGCTGGGAGCGGGTGGTCCATCGCCTCAAGAGCCCGCAGGCCGAGGTCGACATCGGCCTGGTCGGCAAGTACGTCGACCTCGTCGAATCGTACAAGAGCCTCAACGAGGCGCTGATCCACGGCGGCATCGGCAACGAGTGCCGCGTGAACCTGCATCACATCGACTCGGAGGAGATCGAGAAGCAGGGCGCCGACGCCTTGCTGGCCGAGATGGACGGCATCCTGGTGGCCCCGGGCTTCGGCAGCCGCGGCATCCAGGGCAAGGTCGACGCGGTCCGCTACGCGCGCGAGGGAAAGGTCCCGTTCTTCGGGATCTGTCTGGGCATGCAGGTCGCGGTGATTGAATTCGCGCGCAACGCGGCCGGTCTCAAGGGGGCGAACTCGACCGAGTTCGAACCGGCGCCGCCGTACCCGGTGGTCGACTTCCTGCCGGAGCAGCGGCACGTCACCGACAAGGGCGCGACCATGCGGCTCGGGGCGTATCCGTGCCTGCTGACGCCCGGATCGCGGGCGGCCTTGGCGTACGGCGCTTCCGAGATCAGCGAACGGCACCGCCACCGGTACGAGGTGAACAACGACTTCCGGGAGGCGTTGACCAGCCAGGGGATGGTGATCTCCGGCGTCTCGCCGGACCGCCGTCTGGTCGAAATGATCGAGCTGCCCGACCACCCGTACTTCGTCGGCTGCCAGTTCCACCCCGAGTTCAAGTCGCGGCCGCAGGCGCCGCACCCGCTGTTCCAATCGTTCATCGCGGCCGCTCTGCGCGCCCGCGTGGGCGATCGACCGCTACGATCAGGCGAAGCCGCAGTCGCCGCCGCGCCCCAGTAAAACGACAACGATATCGGTCGTTTGAAGTTACGACGCGGTGCCGGGCGTCACTGTGCGGCAGGGTGTGTGCAATCCATGGGCCACCCTTGTATTGACGCTTGTCCGTGGCGACCTATAAGTGCTACGAATAGAACGACCGTCGGTCCCAGGCCACATGTCGATCGAGATTAAACAGCACCTCAAGCTGCAACAGCAGCTGGTCATGACGCCCCAGCTGCAGCAGGCGATCAAGCTGCTGCAACTGTCCCGGATGGAGCTGGTGGACATGGTCCGGGACGAGATGCTCGAGAACCCGATTCTCGAGGATTCCGTCGAATCTTCGGCTGAATTGGCCAAGGCCGACGGCGTCGCGGCGCTGGAAGGTCCCGGGGACGTCGAGCACGTCGGCGAGACCGAGGTGCCGGTCATCGAGCTGCGGGACGACAAGATCGGCACCACGGCCGAGGTAAAGGCCGACACGACGTCCGGCGAGGCCGTCAGCGACTTCGACTGGGACGGGTACCTGGACAACCAGGCCGCTGCGGCGCCGATGCCGTCGTACAAGTCGAACAACGAGGACCTGCCGTCGCTGGAGTCGACGCTGACCCGGGGGACGTCGCTGTTCGACCACCTCGAGTGGCAGCTCAAGCTGAGCCCGTTTTCGCTGGAAGAAGACGGGATCGGGATGCTGATCATCGGCAACCTCACGCCCGACGGCTACCTCGAAGAGCCGCTCGAGGACCTGGCCGAAGAGGCCGGCGTCGCCTTGGACCTGGCCGAGTCGGTCCTGAAGCGCGTCCAAGAATTCGACCCCGTCGGCATCGGCGCGCGGTCGCTGGAGGAGTGTCTCCTGATCCAGGCGCGGCACATCGGCGCCGACGACGACGTGGTGCTGGGGATCATCCAGAAACACCTCGCCAACCTGGAAAAGAAGAACTACCAGGCCATCGCCAAGGACCTCGGGCAGCCGGTCGAGGAGATCTACGAGGCCGCCAAGGTCGTCAAGGGCCTGGATCCCAAGCCAGGGCGCCAGTACACGTCCGAGGAGCCGACCTACATCACGCCGGACGTCTACGTCCACAAGGTCGGCGACAAGTACTTCGTGGTCGCCAACGACGACGGCCTGCCGAAGCTGAAGATCTCCGACTTTTACCGGACGGCGCTGGCGGGCGGTCCCAAGGCCCGCGAGTACATCCAGGAGAAGCTGCGCAGCGCGCAGTGGCTCATCCGGTCGATCCAGCAGCGGCAGCGGACGATCACGCGCGTGACGGAGTCGATCCTCAAATTCCAGCGCGAGTTCTTCGACAAGGGGACGGCCCACCTCAAGCCGCTCATCCTGCGCGACGTCGCCGAGGACATCGGCATGCACGAATCCACCGTCTCCCGCGTGACGACGAACAAGTACGTCCACACGCCGCAGGGCATCTACGAGCTGAAGTATTTTTTCAATTCCGGGATCTCGCGCACGGACGGGGACGACCTGGCCTCCGAGGCCGTGAAGCTGAAGATCAAGCAGATCATCCTGTCGGAAAGCCCCAAGAACCCGCACTCCGACCAGCGGATCGTCGAGCTTCTGAAGGATCAGAACATCGAGATCGCGCGGCGAACGGTCGCCAAGTACCGCGAGCAGCTCCGCATCCTTTCGAGCTCCAAGCGCCGCCAGGTTTTCTGAGCCAGCGACTGCGGCGACATCGATCCTGTCGCTCGACGGGAAAATGGGGTAAAAGTCGCGGCGAAAGAGGAGCGCCGGATGCAGCTCTCGACCACGTTTCGTCACATGGACGGTTCTCAGGCCGTACGCGAGTACACCGCGGAGAAGCTCGACAAGATCCGGAAGTACTTCAAGGGGCCGATCTCCGCTCACGCGGTGTTTTCGGTCGAACGGGGCTTCCACCACTGCTGCGACCTCAGCCTCTCGCTGCCAAGCGGGCTGGTGGTCAGCGCCAAGGAGACGACGGAGGACATGTACTCCTCGATCGACCTGGCGACGGCCCGAATCGAGCGGCAGGTCCGCCGGTGGAAGGACAAGATCCGCGACCACAAGCCGCACGGCGGCCCCGCGGCGACCGTCCGCGAGCGGGTGATTCCCGCCGACGAGCTGGAGCCGCGCCCCACCGGCGGCGAGCCTTCGGCGGCCCCGCCAGCCGAGCCCCCGCCCAGCCCGGGTTACCGCATTATTAAAGATGAACGCGTGACCGCCCGATCCATGACGGTCGAGGACGCGGTCATGCAGCTCAACTTGCTCGGTGACGAGATCCTGGTGTTCACGGACGCCGACACCGAAGCGATGACCGTCCTTTACCGCCGCCGCGACGGGAATTACGGCCTCATCGCGACGACGACCGGCGCCGGATCTCCCGGAGGCAGGGCAGGGGGGACGCCGGCGCGCTAAACGGGCGGGCCCTGGGGAGAAACCATGCGGGTCGTCGACTTTCTCCTGCCCGATTGCGTGGTGGCCGACATGGACGCCACCACCAAACCGGCGGTCCTCACGGAGCTGTCGGAGCGCCTCGCGAAGGTCGTCCCCGGCGTCGACGCCGGGGTCCTGCGGCACGTTCTGGAAGAGCGCGAGCTGCTGGCCTCGACGGCCATCGGGGACGGCATCGCCATCCCGCACGGCAAGCTCGACTCGGTCGGTCATCTGGTCGGCGTGCTCGGCCGGGCCGTGAAGGGGATCGAGTTCGAATCGATCGACGGCAAGCCGACGTACCTCATTTTCATGCTGGTCGCGCCCGCCAGCTCGACGGGGGTGCACCTCAAGGCCCTCGCTCGCCTGTCGCGGCTGTTCCGCGACCCCGATTTTCGGCAACGCCTGCTGGCCGCCCCCAGCAGCTCCGCGATGTATCAGGTCATCGCGGACGAAGACGCCAAGTACTAGGTCTGGCCCGCCGCCGCTCGGGTATTATCCGGGCGTGACGCCGACCCTCACCGTCCGGTCTTTGCTGGAGGATGGATCGGGGCTGCGACTGACGCTGGCCGCCGGCGAGAGCGGCCTGTCCCGGCAGATCACGATTCACCGCATCCAGAAGCCGGGCCTGGCGCTGGCCGGCTTCGTCCGCCAGGTCCACCCGGAGCGCGTGCAGATCCTGGGCGCGACCGAGATCGCCTACCTCGAGACCCTGTCGCCCGAGCAGGCGCGCCAGTCGGTGCACTCGTTCTTCAGCCTGAACCCGGCCTGCGTGGTGGTGACCAAGGATCTCGAGCCCACCGCGCTCTTGTGTGAGAGCGCGGACCGGCTGGGCGTGCCGCTGCTGCGGACGCCGCTGGTCTCGTCGGTGGCCATCGACCAGATCCAGAAGTACCTCGAGCTGCAGCTGGCCCCGACCGCCAGCATCCACGCCGTGCTGATGGACGTCCTGGGCATCGGCGTGCTGCTGCTGGGCAAAAGCGGCATCGGTAAGTCGGAGGCGGCGCTGGATCTCATCATGCGCGGTCACCGCCTGGTCGCCGACGACCTCGTGGAGGTGCGCCGCACGTCCGGCAACCTGCTGGTGGGATGGGCGTCCGAGCTGATCAAGCACCACATGGAGGTGCGGGGGCTCGGCATCATCAACATCAAGGACATGTTCGGCGTCGCCGCCGTCCGCGACGAAAAGCGGATCGAGCTGGTGCTGGAGTTGATCCGCTGGGACCAGAGCGAGAGCCACGATCGCCTGGGCCTGGACGAAATGGTGTATCCGATCCTGGAGGTGCAGGTGCCGCTCTTGCGCATTCCCGTCAGTCCCGGCCGCAATGTCAGCTCGCTCATCGAGGTGGCGGCCCGCAACCGGCTGCTGCAGGTGCGCGGCCATCACTCGGCGCGCGAATTTCAGGAGCGGCTCGACCGCGCGCTGGCCGACGCGCGGGAGCGGCGCTGGCGGGACGACGTCGAATGAGGCTGGTCGTCGTCACGGGCGTCTCCGGCGCTGGCAAGTCGACCGCGCTGCGCGCGCTGGAGGACCTGGGCTTTTACGCCGTCGACAACCTGCCGCTGCCGCTGGTGTCGCAGTTCATCGAGCTCTTTCGGGCCCGCACGGACATCGACCGGGCGGCCCTGGGGTTGGACGCGCGCGGCGGGGCGTTCCTGGCCGGCGCGCCGACGCTGTTCGCGGATCTGCGCAAGGCCGGCCACACCGTCGAGGTCCTGTACCTGGACGCCTCGGACGAGATCCTGATCCGGCGGTTTTCCGAGACCCGGCGCCGCCACCCGCTGTCCGACACGGACATCCGGGCCGGCATCGCGGCCGAGCGCCAGGCGCTGGCCGAGCTGCGTCAGGCGGCTGACGGCCTGGTCGACACGGGGACGCTGACCGTTCACGTCCTGCGCGCGCTGATCCAAGAGCGCTACGGACGCGGCGAGGGCGAGCTGTCCGTGACCTTCCTGTCGTTCGGGTTCAAGCACGGCATCCCGGCGGAGTCGGACATCGTGCTGGACGTGCGGTTCCTGCCCAACCCGTTCTTCGTGCCGACGCTGTCGGCGCTGTCCGGCGAGGACGAACTGGTGGCCCGCTTCGTCCTCGATGCGCCGGACACGAAGGGGTACTTGGCCGAGGTCGAAAAATTCCTGAGGCTGTCGATTCACGGCTTCCTGCGCGAAGGGAAGTCCTACGCCACGGTCGCCATCGGCTGCACGGGCGGCCGGCACCGGTCCGTGACGATCGCCAAGGAGCTGGCGCGGCGGATCAGCGGCCCATTCAGCATCTCGGTGCGCCACCGCGACATCCAGCACGGCGGGTCAGCTTAATCGGGTTAAACTGGGGGCTCGATGGCGTCCAGCGAGCAAGAGCCGAGCCCGATGGTCGGGCTCGTCATCGTGACCCACGGCGGTAGCGGCGAATGCCTGCTGGCGGCCGCCGAGGGGCTGGTCGGGTCGATCCCCGCGTCGGTGGCGGTCTCGATCACGCTGGACGATTCGTTCGAGCAGCAGGTCTCGCGTATCGAGGCGGCCTGTGGGCGCGTCGACTCGGGCGGCGGGATCCTGATCCTGGCCGACGTGCACGGATCGTCTCCGTTCCGCGCGTCGCTGGCGATGTTGGACGGCACACGTGCGGTCGAGATTGTCTGCGGTATAAATCTGCCGATGTTGATCAAGCTGGCCACCGTCGATCGTCACGCGTTACGGCCGGTGGAGATCGCCGAGATCGCCAAAGAGGTGGGTAAGCGATCCATCCGTCTCGGCTCCGAGTTGACGGGGAAACTGACGATTTCGCGGGAAGAGCGACACTGAATATGGCGCGTACCGAGCGTGATGTGCAGGTGAGGAATCGGCTGGGGATGCATGCCCGGGCGGCGGTCCGTTTCGTCCAGATCGCGAATGGGTACAAGAGCGAGGTGAAGGTCGTGAAGGACGGGCAGGAGGCGAACGGCAAGAGCATCATGGGTCTGCTGACGCTGGTCGCCGCTCACGGGGTCTCGATGAAGTTGGTGTGCGAGGGCGAAGACGCCGAGCAGGCGGTGACCGCCCTCGCTGATCTCGTCGCCAGCGGGTTCGGCGAGGGGATCGACCCCTGATGCAGCGTCTGACCGGCGTCGGCGCGTCCCCGGGGATCGCGATCGGCGTCGCGCACGTGCTGACCAGCCGGGTCGACATTCACGAACGGCGCATTCCCGTCAGCGAGGTCGACGCAGAGATCGCCCGCTTCGAGCAGGCGCTGCTGGACACCGACGAGCAGCTCGCGCGCATCCAGACGCAGCTCGCGGCGACCGAAGGCGACGACCACCAGTACCGCATTCTCGAGGCGCACCGGCTGATGCTGTCGGACGTCCACCTGGTCGAGCGCGCGCGCCGGCTGATCCGGGACGAGCAGACCGCGGCCGAGTGGGCCGTGCGCAAGGCCCTGGACCAGATCCAGGCCGTCTTCGAGAAGATCGAGGACCCGTATTTCCGCGACCGCAAGAGCGACGTGGCGCTGGTGGGCGAGCGCTTGTTGCGCACGCTGGTCGGCCGGCGCGAGCACGCGTCCGCCGAGCACGCGCCCAAGGGGTGCATCGCCGTCGCGCACGAGCTGTCGCCCGCGGACGCCGCCCAGCTGGGGCGGGCCGAAGCGGCGGGCTTCTGCACCGAGGGCGGCGGGCGCACGTCGCACACGTCGATCGTGGCGCGCGCGCTGGGGCTGCCCTACGTCGTCGGCGTCGAGCGGCTGGGCCACGAGGCCTGGTCGGGAATGACCGTCGTCATCGACGGGTTCCGCGGCGAGGTGATCCTCGACCCTGACGAGGAGGCGCTGCGCCGGTACGAAGCCCGGGCCGAGGTGCACCGGGCGCGCTCGCACCGGCTGGCCGCCATCCGCGACCTGCGCACGCAGACGCAGGACGGCACCCTGGTCCACCTGTCCGCCAACGTCGAGATGCTGGAAGAGATCCCGATCGCGGTCGAGCTGGGCGCCGAGTCGGTGGGGCTGTTCCGGACCGAGTTCCTGTACCTGGAACGGAACGAGCTTCCGACGGAAGAAGAGCAGTACGCGCACGCGGTCGGCGCGCTGCGAAGCGCCGGCGGACGGCCCATCACCTTCCGGACGCTGGATCTCGGCGGCGACAAGCTGCCGCCGTCGGTGCGCATCCCCGTCGGGACGAACCCGGCGATGGGGCTGCGGTCGATTCGCTATTCGCTCAAGCGCCCCGACGTGTTCCGGACGCAGCTGCGGGCGCTTTACCGCGCAGCCGCCGAGGGGCCGACGCAGATCCTGCTGCCGCTCATCTCGGGTGTCGCCGAGCTGCGGGCCACCAAGGACCTGTGCGCCGAGGTGCACGAGGACCTCCACCGGCGGAACATTCCCCATGCGGAGACCGTCCCGCTGGGCGTGATGATCGAGACCCCCAGCGCGGCGCTGATCGCGGACCTGCTGGCGGCCGAGTGCGACTTCCTGAGCATCGGCACCAACGATCTCATCCAGTACGCGCTGGCGGCGGATCGCGAGGACGAGCACGTCGGGTACCTCTATCACCCGCTGCACCCGGCCATCCTGCGCGCGCTGCGCCAGACGGTGGTGGGGGCCGAGCGGATGGGCAAGCCGGTCGCGATGTGCGGGGACATGGCCGGCGACCCGATGCTGGCCTGGGTCCTGATTGGCCTCGGGCTCCGCAATCTCTCGATGGCGCCGCGGCAGATCCCGGTCGTGAAGTCGATCATCCGTTCGACGGAGATCGCCGATGCCGAGCGGCTCCTGGCGCAGGCGCTGACGATGTCGACGGAGACGGAGATCGAAGAGCTGGTCTACGGGGCGATGAACCGCCGGTTCGCGCTCGAGCTCACCGACGGCGAAGACGACCGGCCGCCCGGATGACCGCCGCCGGCGAGGTGACCCTCCGCCGGGGCTTGCACGAGGACTGGCCCGGCGTACAGGCGCTGCTACGGGAGATCGACGAGCTGCATGCCGGGCTGGCGCCGTCTTTCTTCCGATCGGCGCCGCGCGCGGAGCTCGAATGGCGCCGGCTGCTGGCGGACGTCCACGGGGCGGCGATCGTCGCGGTGGAGCAGCCTGCGACGCCGGCGGTTCTGGGGCTGGTCGCGGTGCGGGTCTACGACACGCCCCCCGAACCGCTGATGCACCCGCGCCGGCGCGGCCACGTCGAGACCCGGGTGGTCGCCGCCCGTCGCCGTCGTCGCGGCGTCGGCAGCCGCCTGCTGGCCGGCGCCAGCGAATGGGCCCGCGCCCGAGGCGCCACCGAGATGGTGCTGACCACCTGGTCGGGCAATGACGCGGCGGATGCGTTCTATGAGAGGCACGGGTACCGCGTGCTCTCGCGGGTCATCTACGCGCAGCTCTGAGCGGTCAGGCCGCGACGGGCGGACGGCGCCGAGAGCGCGCGCGACGCGCCCATAAGAGATAAAG
>JBJMQQ010000273.1:0-14570 GCA_045802645.1 Polyangia bacterium | reverse complement strand
GGTCACCAGCCCCGAGGGGAAGGTGGCCCTCAAGCTGGACGACGAGATCCAGCGTGGCGTCCTGGTCCTGCAGAATGGCGAGCTGATGTGGCCGCCGCCCAAGCCGCCGCCGCCGCGCGCCGGCGGACCGACGGGCGCGCACAAGCCGGTCGAGGCCAAGCCGGCCCACGCCCCGCACCCGGCGCCGTCCAGCTCAGGCCCGCGCATCCTGGGCGCGCTGGCGGTCCTGGCGCTGGGGGCGGCCGCGCTGTTCGGCCCGCCCGCACTGATCCAGCACCTCACCGTGTTCCTGCTGGCCTGCGTGGTCGGCTGGCACATCATCTGGAACGTGTCGCCGGCGTTGCACACGCCGCTCATGAGCGTCACCAACGCCATCAGCGGCATCATCCTCATCGGCGGCATGCCGGCGCTGTTCGGCGGCGGGTCGGGCGCGCTGGTGCTGGGCGGGATCGCCATCCTGGTCGCCTCGATCAACGTCGCGGGCGGCTTCCTGGTGACGCAGCGGATGCTCCGGATGTTCCGCAAATGATCATCACCTTCCGTTCGCTCGCCTACCTGGCCGCCAGCCTGTTGTTCATCCTGAGCCTGCGCGGCCTGTCCACGCAGGAGACCGCCCGCCCCGGCAATCGCTTCGGCGTCATCGGCATGATCGTCGCCGTCGTCGTCACCGCGATCGCGCTGCTGATCCCCGGCGACGCCGCACCGACCGCGGCGCCGGAGGGCACCGTCGTCGGGGTGCTGGCCGGGGCGCTGGGCCTCGGCTGTGTGATCGGCGCATTTCTCGCGACGCGCGTCGCGATGACGTCCATGCCCGAGCTGGTCGCCATCCTGCACAGCTTCGTCGGCGCCGCCGCCGTCCTGGTCGGCATCGCGACCTATCTACAGCCGGCCGGTGTCGACGCCGCCGACCGGGCCGCCCACCTGGGCGAGATCTACGTCGGCGTGCTGGTCGGGGCCGTCACGTTCAGCGGTTCGTTGATCGCGTTCGGCAAGCTGCGCGGCAAGATCGGCAGCAAGCCGCTGCTGCTGCCGGGGCGCCACGTGCTGAACGTCGTGATCCTGACCCTGTGCGTGGCGGGCGGCGTGATCTTCCTGAACGCCGACATCCCGTGGCCCACCGACGGCGCCGGAATCTTCGACGCCGGGCTGCCGGCCCTTTTGATCATGACGTTCCTCGCGCTGTTGCTGGGCGTGCACCTCGTCATGGCCATCGGCGGCGGCGACATGCCCGTCGTGGTGTCGCTGCTCAACAGCTATTCGGGGTGGGCGGCCGCGGCCGCCGGCTTCATGCTGTCGAACGACCTGCTCATCATCACGGGCGCGCTGGTCGGCAGCTCGGGCGCGATCCTCAGCTACATCATGTGCCGGGCCATGAACCGGTCGATCTGGAGCGTGGTCCTGGGTGGCTTCGGCGCGGACAGCGGCGCCAAGCCGGCCGCCGGGGCCGGCGCCGCCCCGGCCGGCAAGGTGAACGAGGCGACGGTCGACCAGGTCGCCGAGCTGCTGCTGGCGGCCCGGAGCGTGGTCATCGTGCCCGGGTACGGCATGGCGGTCGCGCAGGCGCAGCACCCGGTGAAGGAGATCTCCTCACTGCTGATCGAGAAGGGGATCAAGTGCCGGTACGCCATCCACCCGGTGGCGGGCCGCCTGCCCGGGCACATGAACGTGCTCCTGGCCGAGGCCGACGTCTCCTACGACATCGTCAAGGAGATGGACGAGATCAACGAGGATTTCCCGTCGACCGACGTGGTGATGGTCATCGGCGCCAACGACATCGTGAACCCCTCGGCCGAGGAGGACACGTCCAGCCCCATCTACGGCATGCCCGTGCTGCAGGTCTGGAAGGCGGCGCGCGTCGTCATGCTGAAGCGAGGCATGGCGGCCGGCTACGCGGGCGTCGACAACCCGCTCGTCTACAACGACAACACCCTCATGCTCTTCGGCGACGCCCGCCAGAGCGTCAACAAGCTGCTGACCGCGCTGCGCACCGGCTAGCGCCAGGAAATCGTCTGCACCGGCGTTGTTGAACGACGGCGGACGATCCTGCCGGCTGGACTGCGTCGCGGCTGCGCTTCCGGTGCTCAAGGCCACGAGGCCATTCCGCTCCGGTTCTCGCCGCTCCTTGCCAGCCGGCAGGCTTGTCCGCCGGCTCGTTGTTGATCGTCTGAAGTGAGCCGCGCGACTAGTCTCGCGGCCGGGCGCGCAGGGCGGCCAGCGCCGCGCGGGCGCGCGGGGCGGCGGGGTGCGTGGGGGCGAGCGCCAGGAACGTTTCGAACGCGGTCTCGGCTTCCGGGCGGCGGCCCAGCGTCTCCAGGGCGAACCCCAGGGCCAGCTGCGCTTCGGGCTGGCGCGGCTCGACGGCCACCGCGGCGGTCAGGTCGGCGGCCGCGTCTGCGGCGCGGCCCAGCGCCAGCAGCGCCAGCCCGCGGTTCGCGCGCGCCCGCGGGTCGCGAACGCCGTCGTAGGCCGCGACCGCGGCCGCCCGATCGCCGGCCGCCAGCGCGAGGTCGCCCAGGCTGATGCGCGCCGACGTCGTCGCGCGCTCGTCCAGGCAGCCCGGCGTCACCAGCGCCCTGTCATACGCGGCGCGCGCCTCGGCGGACCGATCGCCCAGCGCGACCAGCGCTTCGCCCAATCGCCGCTGCCACTCGCAGTCGCGCAGGGGTGAGCCGGCGGGGCGGTCGGGCAGCGGCTCCGGCGTCACGCCGCGCTCGCGCGTGTACGAGAACGTCAGTGGCTGCTCGTCGCGCGCGATCAGGTCACGCCAGCGCGGGAGGCGCGCGGCAAAGACCAGCGCCTCGGCGTCGCGATAGATCAACGCCCACCCGGCCGGCGCGAACAGCGCGGCGCGCGGGTTGAGGTCCGGGTAGGTGACCAGCGCCGTCGTCACACCGAACCCAGCCACGAACGCCTGCCACTCGGCCCGGGACAGGTCGTCCCGCTTGAGAACGGCATGAAACGCCGGCGGGTAGCCGTTGATGCGCGGGTCCTGGAACACGCGGCGGCGGCCTTGGGCGTGCCACGCCAGGTATGAGCCGACCTCGAGATCGTTGTAGAGGCCATCGCCGAGGCCGTTGTCGTCGATGAAGGTGATCGCGTCGAGCGGCACCAACCCCGCCTGCATGCCCAGGTCCAGCGGCCGCTCACCACGGCGGGCAGCGGCGATGCGCGGCGCGACGGTGAAGCCGACCAGCCAGGCCCCGACCAGGACCGCGGGCAACCTGGGAGACAGCACGCTCACCCGCGCCGCCGCGCGCCTGGCGACGTCGGTGACGACCAGAGCGACGATCGGGCCGCTCAGGATCGCGAACTCCGCGACGAAGCGAGTGCGCCGCGCGCCCAGCAGCCCCAGCGCAATCGCGGCTAGCGCGTGCCGAAAGGCGCGGCCCGGCAGCGCCAGCGCCACGGCGACCCCCGCCGCGACGAACACGAACGGTCCGTCGACGGGCCAGGTGGCGGTCCGGTACTCCTGCAGCGGGCGCAGCCAGGGCATGCGCCAGTGGTTCGCGATGTACCCCAGCGCGTGCGCGCCCGACGGCGTCGCGAAGATGAACGGGACCAGCGCCAGCGCGACCCAGCCGGCGCGCCGCGCTTCGCTGGCGCAACCGTCGAGGCGCGCCCCCGCCGCGTAGAGCGCCAGGACGCAAGGCGCCAGGAAGAAGCACGAGTTCCCGTTGGCCCAGATCAGCGCCAGCGGGATCATCGCCCACAACAGCCGGGGGCGACCCGCCTCCGCGCGCGCCAGCGCCAGCAGCAGCACGCCCAGCCCGACGAACGTCACCAGGTGCGGCCGCTCGACGAACCGCGGTTCGGCTGCCCACGCCGCCAGCGCCAGCGCCGCCGCGGCCGCCACCGGATGCGCCCCGCGCCGCAGCGCAACCCGGAACAGCAGCGTCCAGGTGGCCAGTACGAACGCCGTCTTCAGGACGACGGTCCCCGCGATTCCGCCGGCCCGGTACGCCAGCACCAGGATGATCTGGAACAGCCAGGCCAGGTTCACGTCGCGGTACTCGGGATACGTGAACGACAGCAGGTTCGTGCGCGGGACCGCGTGCCGCGCCAGGATGATCTCGCCGAGCCGCAGATTGAAGAAGAGGTCCGTCTCGTCCATCGGAACCAGGCAGCGCCCCGCCACGAAGACCAGCAGCGCAGCCAGCAACCAGCGCCGCTGGTTCACGGCGGTTTGATCCCGTACACGCGGGCCGCGATGGACGCATAGCGGAGCTGGAACAGGTCGGGGTGGGCGTCGGCCCATTGGCGCTCGATCGGGAACCGGTCGGCGTCGGCCGCCACCGTTCGGGCCACGATCGGCTCCAGCGCCGCGACGAACAGCACCTGAGCTCCGCCAGACCGCAGGTTGCGAAGCCAGGCCTCGTACGTCGCGCCGTCGCGGTAGGG
Source organism: Polyangia bacterium (assembly GCA_045802645.1). Classification (GTDB taxonomy): domain Bacteria; phylum Myxococcota_A; class Polyangia; order Fen-1088; family Fen-1088; genus JADGRB01. Next base: position 10,172 of record JBJMQQ010000273.1, on the reverse strand, counting down.
GGCCGGCTCCGGCGTCGTGGCACGGGCCTCTCCCGCGCGGCGGGCGAAGTCGGGCAGGGTATCCGTCGGACCGCCGCTGACGTTGACGTAGCTGACCCGGTTCGACAGATCGGGGCCCCACAGCGGAAAGGCCAGGTTGGTCCCGGTGTACGCGACGCGCGCGCCGTGAACGTTGCCCCCGAACCAGGCCCACGCGTCGTCCAGGTCGCTGGCGATGCGGTATGGGTCGGCGCCGCGCTTGTGCGCGGGCAGGCCCCGGGCGACGCCGGCGAACAGCAGCGCGCTCGCGGTAACGGCCGCGCCCCAGCCCACCGTCGGCCGGACGCGCGGCGGGAGCTTTCGCCAGCCGTGCAGGCCCGCTGCGCCGACGAGCGCGACGGGCAGCAGCGCCAGCCGGTCCGGCGAGGGCAGGGCGACGCACACGCCGATCAGCGCCAGGGCCAGGCCACCCCAGCCGAGCGGCGCGGGTGGCCGGTCCGCCGCCCGGCCTATCGCCATCGCGGCCAGGCCAAAGCCCACGAACAGGAACCGGCTCTCTTGATAGGGAATGACGAACCAGAAGATCGCGACGACCGCCGCCGCCAGCGGAAGCTCCAGCCGCGGTCGGGCCCGCGCGAAGGCCGCAAGCGCCGCTGCGCTGAATCCGAACCCCGCGGCCCCGATCATCTCGCCCAGCGCGCCCAGGTCCGCGACGGGCAGGTGGTAGTCCCAGGCGCGCATGGTGGCCTGGTCATAAAGGCCGGGGAAACCGAGCGTCGCGACCGGATACCACGGGTTGTGCGCGACCAGCGCGTTGCGCAGGTACCACCCGCCGCCCAGCCCCAGCGTCAGCGCGATGGCGGCGGCCACGTGCGACGCGCGCATTCTTTGTCGCGCGACCGTCAGCGCCACGACGATCGCAAACGGAACGGCCAGCGGCGCGGCGGCGTACTTGGTCCCGATCGCCAGCCCCAGCGCGGCCGCAAACGCCAGGAGGTCGGCGGTCCCAGCGGCGCGCCGCAGTCGAAACACGAACGGCATCCCGGCCAGCAGCAGCGCCGCCATGCCAAGGTCGGTCATCGCCGTGCGCGCCTGCTGCCAGACCTCGGGCACCAGCAGGAACGCGAGCGCGCCGCCCAGCGCGGCCTCGCGCCGGGCACCCGCCTCGCGCGCCGCGGCGGCCACCGCCAGCGCGCCGAGCGCGGCAAACGGAAGCTGCCCGACGCCGGCCAGAAAGTCGGAGTGCAAGGGCGCCATCAAGAACGCGAACCAGAGCTCGAGGTTCGCCGGCGCGTAGGCGGCCGAGGGATCGCCGAACACGGCGGGCACGACCGACAGCCGCCCGTCGGCCAGCCAGGTCGCCGGCGCGTGCAGGTGGTACGAGAGCGCGTCGTAGAGGAAGAACGTCTTGTGCAGCCCCGCGGCCAGTCGCACCGCGAGACCCGCCAGGAGCGCCGTCGCCAGCCCGGCGTCCGCCGCCGTCGTGACCGGGCGCTCCTGGTGCGCGACCACGAACCGCGCCCGCAACGTCGCGCGCAGCCCGAGCGCCAGCGCGCCGAACGCGATGACCGTTGGGGCCACCGCCCGCATCAGGCCGACCGCGCCCAGCAGGCCTTCGATGGCGAGCAGGGCGGCCAGCGCCCAGATTGCCGCGCGCACCCAGGCCGTGGCGCGCGTTTGTTCCGCGGGCGCGCCAATCCGGGCGATGGTCGTGCCCACCGCGGCCAGCGCGGCGAGCTGCGCCAGCAGCGCGATCATGCCTGCACCGGCAGGGCCGGGCGGGTGGCAGCCGCGGCGGCGACCCCGACCAGCAGCGTTCCGCCCAGCGTCGCGAGTCCCGCCACCGGCCAGGGCAGCGCCATCGCGATCCAGGCGGCGACGGCCGCCCCCGACAGGCCGCGCGACCAGGTTCGGGCGCGCCAGACCTCGAACAGCGCGGGCGCCAGCGGCAGCGCCAGCACGAGCCCCATGACCCATCCCGCGGGCGACGTCACGACGCAGGCCACGGCCGCGCCCCAGAACAGCCAGTCCGCGCGGCCGCCGACCGCCGTGCATCGCCGGGCGCAGGCGAGCAGCAGAGCGAAGCCGACGGCGAACGGCAGCCACGCGGTCAGCCGGGTCGGGCTCTCGGGTGCCAGCAGCCGCGGCAAGCTGGCGGTGGCCGGCACGTCCCACAGCGCGGTCTGGTACGCGCGGCCGTCCCGCGCGGTCGCATCGTCGTCGTCGCGCTGGGCTGGCAGTGCTTCGTCGTCCAGCAGCATCGCGGCTGTTCCACCTTCGCCATAGACCGACGCGCGCGGCGCCACCGCGGTCAGGTACTCCCGCACCCGGGGTGCGCCGTCGACGGCGACCGTCAGTGCGCCGACCACGAACAGCACGGCAGCAGCCGCGCCCGCTGCACGGACGTAGCCCAGCGCCGCGACGATCAGCGCGACGCCCGCCAGCGCGGGCTTGATGGCGATCGCCGCGCCCAGCGCCAATCCGGCCAGCCAGGCCTGCCGCCGAGCCCGCCAGGCCGCCCCCAGCAGCACCAGCAACAGCAGGTCGATCTGCCCGCGTTCCAGGTGCCGCCACAGCGGGAAGAACAGCGCGCCCGCGACCAGGAACACCCCACGGCGCGCCGTCACCAGGGCGGCGGCCCCGAGCCAGGCGGCGATCAACATCAGCGTGAAGGTTGTCTTGGCGGCCAGGTATGGAACGGCGGCGGCCGGACGAAAGAGGTCCGCCACCAGCGGCGGGTAAAGGAACCGGCTGTGCCGGAACGGCGCCAGCCCGTCCCACAGCCGCGCGTTGACCGAGCCGGCGTGGTTCACGTACGGATCCAGGCCCGCCCGCCGGGCTGCACCGGCCGCGTCATAGGCGGCGAAGTCCTGCTGCAAGGACGCGGTGGCGCACACGAAGCCCACGGCCAGCACCGCTGCAATCGCGAGCGCCGGAACGGCCCGCCCCAAGCTGGCTCTCAGCGGGAGACGCCGAACGCGGCCAGTGCCGCCTGATCGTCGCGCTCGAACGCGGCCTCGGCTTCCAGGCTCACGCTGTCGCGGCCCAGCGTCGCGACCGCCAGCGTGCGTCCCTGCAGCCGGTACGCGACGGTGGCGTCACGCGCCTGCAGGTCGCCGGCCACGTCGATCCGGTCCCACCGCTCGGCGTGCCCGACGTAGCTGACCGTGACGTCCCATTGCGTGGTCCAGAAGAACGGCGGCGACGAAAACGCCGTGTCGCGCCCGAGAATGTTGAGCGCCGCGACTTTGCCCATCCGCTGCGCCACGGCCCAGTGCTCGATGCGCACGGCTTCGGCGGTCGGCGCGTACGGGAACCGCGCGATGTCGCCGGCGGCGAACACGCCCGGCGCGCTGGTCCGCAGCCGATCGTCGACCACGACGCCGCGGTCGACGGTCAATCCGGCGGCCTGCGCCAGCCCGATCGCCGGTCGAACACCGACGCCGAGCACGATGAGATCGGCTGGCAACCGGGCGCCGCCGGTCAGTAGAACGCCGTCGTCCTCGATGGCGGCCACCCCGTCGCCCAGGTGGAAGACGACGCCGTTCTTCTCGTGCGCGCCCTTCAGAACGGCGCCGATCTCCGGCCCCAGCGTGCGCGCGAAGGGGACGGCCTCGGGCGCGACCACGTGCACCTCCAGATTGCGGGCGCGCAGCGACGCCGCGACCTCCATGCCGATGAAGCTGGCCCCGATCACCACGGCGCGCGACGCGCGCGCGGCCGCCGCGATGATGCCGCGGCAATCGCCCAGCGTGCGCAGCGTGTGGACGTGGGGCTTGTCGGCGCCGGGGATGGGCGGGCGGATCGGGTCGGCGCCCGTCGCCAGCAGCAAGGCGTCCCACGACACCTCGCGGCCGTCGGCCAGAGTCAGGCGCTTGGCAGCCGGGTCGATCGCGGTCACCCGGGCGCCCAGCGTCATCGCGATCTTCTGCTCACCGAAGAAGGACGGCTGCCGCAACGGGATCCACTCTTCGGGGGCGTTCCCGGCCAGGTAGTCCTTGGACAGGTTCGGGCGATCGACGGGGGGCGATTCGTCCGCGCCGAACAGCAGGATCTCCCCGTCGTAACCCTCGCGCCGCAGCGTCTCGGCAGCCGATTCACCGGCGGCGCCGGCGCCCACGATCGCCACCGTTCGCACGGCGTATTCGCGGCGCAGGGACAGCGGGTCGCCGCGTCGCGCACCGACGCGGATCAGGCCGTCCGCGCGCTCGACGTCGTAACAGGGCAGGGGATTGAGCGCCGGCGCCCGCAGCGCGGCGCCGGTCCGCAGGTCGAAGCAGGCGTGGTGCCACGGGCAGCGGATCGTCCGCTCGCCCACGCGCCCCTCCGCCAGCGGTCCGCCGTAGTGCGTGCAGGTCGCGCCGATCGCGAAGATCTCCGCCTCCTGGCGAACCAGCAGCACCGGTTCGCCGTGGGCGTGACCCAGCAGCTGACCGCCTGAGAGCTCGGTTTCGGCAACCCCCGCGGTCAGGTCAGGGCCCGAGAGCTTGACGTCTCCACCCATGGGGCGACGGATAGAGTCTCAGGCCCCGGCAGTCAGCGCAAGGGTCGCGCTTATTGCCGCAGAGTTCGACGTCCGGAGGTCGAGCCTTCGCGACGCCCGTTCGTCTTTTTGCCGTCGCTGGAGCTGGACTCGCCCGAGGCCGATTCGGCGGCGCCGGTCTGGTCGTCGCCGGCCGGCGCGAACGCTGCCTGGGCGTTGCGGCGCGCCTCCATCAGCTCGGCTTCCGCCTGCAACCAGTCGTCGTTTTCGTGACCGGGGGCTGAACCACGCTGCAAAAAGAGCTCGTAGGCGCGCTGAGAGATCTCTTCGTCGCTGGGACGCGCGTCCGCGCCCGATGACTTGGACTTGGCCATTTCCGTCCTCCGGGCCTCGAACCTAAGCACCTGCGAAGTCACTGCAAGTGACCCACTACCAACTCGAATGCGCTTGTGTAAGATGGCGCCCCATGGCCCCCGAATCCACCGTCCGCCGGGTCGGAGCGCCGCTTGGGCTCCTCTGCGCGTTCTTGGGTGTGCTGGTCGCGACCCCCTGGTCGTCCGCCCATGCCGCCCAGGACACTGAAGAGCCGAAGGCGGCCAAGACCGCAACCGACACCGCCCCGCAGGCGGAAGACACCGACCGCGCCCACGACCAGTCGTTGCTGGCGCCCAAGCCCGCCGACGCAGCCGTCGCGCAGAAGGCTCAGGCGGACAACGCCCCCATGTACGAGAAGTGGCAATTCTGGGCGATCGCCGGCGGCATCGTGGTCGGGGCCGCAGCCGCCATCATCGGCAGCGTCGTGCTGTACCATTCGCTGAACGGCGGCGACGTCCGCCCGTGCAACACGAAGGTCTTCCTTCGCTGCTACGGACAAGGGGAGCCCGGACAATGACGCGCGTCTCTCGTTTCGTGGCGCTCGCAACGATGGCTGCGGCCGCGCTGCTCTCCGTCGGGTGCAACACGTACCACTACTACGACGTCACAATTAAGCTCGACACGAGCTCACTGCCGCTCGAGAAGGCCGGCTACCTGCAGTTCTGCCAGGTGCGGGTATCGGGAGCGGACAACGAGCTCCTCAAGCTGCCGAAAACGACCGCCGAAGGGATGGTCGCCTGCCCCATCGGGCAGAACTACCCGGTTCTGGGGACGTTCGAGTACGCGACGTTCGCCGACTCCGGCAAGCTGACGTTCACTTTCGCGGGATTCGACACGACCGGGTCCACGGCGACGAGCTTCCAGTGCGCCAGCGGGTCCGTCGACTTCACGGCCAGCAGCACCATCACGCAGGCGATGGACATGACGGTGACCGGCGGTCCGAACGAGTGCGTCTCCCAGACCCAGCAGTAGTTCCGCTCTGCTGCCCGAAATGAAAAAGGCGGGGCCCCCACCGGGTGCCCCGCCGCTCAGCAGCCCTGACAGGCCTTTTCTTAGTCGATCGCGTCGGGCGAAGGCGGCTCCGCCGCCGGAGCCCATCGCGGGAGGCTCGGAACCCTTTCAGGGTTTCGAACTCAATCCAACGTATCGTCGATCTGGACGCCGTCGCCCAGCTCGCACACCAGGTACTGGCGCAGGCGCTTCTTCAGGCGCTCCTCGATCTGGCGAACTCGCTCGCGGGTGACGCCGAACCGCTCGGCGATCTGGACCAGCGTGGCCGGCTCGTCGTTGAGCAGGCGGTCGCGGAAGATCTCCAGGTCGCGGTCGCGCAGCGTGGCACCGAAGGCGTGCAGCTTGTCCTTCAGGATGGCGCCGAACTCACCGGACTCGACCTGCAGGTCGGGGCGCGACGACGGCGCAGCGCGGACGAAGTCGCCCTGCGTGCGGTCGCCCTGCTCGTCCGAGCGCATCGGCGCGTCCAGCGAGGTCTCGGCGGCGTTCAGCCGGCGCTCCATCTCGATGACCTCTTGCTCGGTCACGTCGAGGGCGGCGGCCAGATGCTTGGCCTCGACCTGGAAGCCCTGCTTCTCCAGCTTCTCGCGCTCCTTGCGGAGGTTGAAGAACAGCTTGCGCTGGGCCTGGGTCGTCCCGACCTTCACCAGGCGCCAGTTGGCCAGGATGAACTTCAGGATGTACGCGCGGATCCACCAGGAGGCGTACGAGGACAGCTTCACCCCGCGGTACGGGTCATACTTCTGGACCGCATGAATGAGGCCGATGTTCCCTTCCTGGATGAGGTCCAGGATGTTGCGGTGGGCTCGCCGGTACTCCTGGGCGATCTTGACCACCAGCCGGAGGTTCGCGGTGATGAGGCGGGCCGCCAGGGCCTGTTCGGCCGTCTGGGAGTACCGCACCGCCACCTCGTGCTCCTCTTCCCGCGTCATGAGCGGGTAGCGCCGCAGCTCGTGCAGGTAGGCGCCGATGGTGGAGTAGTCCGAGGGGACCGGCTCGGCCTCGGCGGCAACCGGCGTCTCGATCTCCGGCCCGGCCTCGATGGGCAGGCCCACCAGGTCGGTCATGGGGCTGGCGCCCTCGGCGCCGAGCTCCAATTCCGGAGTTTCGGTCGATTCGGTCTCGACCTCTTCGCCCTCGACCGCCTTCAGGTGGCGGCTCTTGGCAGTCTCCGGACGAACAGCGCCTGCCTCGGAGGTCCGACGGCGGCGCGCTTGTTGACGCTTGCTTGAAGTCGTTGCGATGCTGAGCATGCCGGCCATCATCGCAAGGCCCATGCCACGAACCCGGCAGACGGGGGCGCGGAATCATAGGACTTATCGGCTGGTCCGGCGGAGGTGGTTACGATCCAGTAGCGTTACCCCCGAGCCTCTTCGATCCTACGTAACCATCTCCACCCACGGTGTCTAGGTCTTGGGCCTAGCACTCAGGGCCCAGTATCGTAATGGTCGGTACGTCCAAAGATGTCGTCGTGGTACCGGATGAAGAAGTAGATGGAGACGGCGCCCAGTACCGCGGCTGAGACGAACGAGACGTTGGCTGCCAAAGCCAGGTTTCGCTTCTGGTCGAGATCGTCAGCCGCTTGCGCACGGGTCGCGCCGCTCGGCTGAAGCTGAGAGAGCTCGCCCAGGAACCCGCCCGCGGCGAGTGCGGCCGCTCCGGCTACTGCCGTTCCGTACGCAGCGTACGCCGGCCAACCTCGGCGCCGCGGAAGGTTGTCCGCGGTCAACCGAATCTGAAGCTCCTCACCGGGCCGCACCTCGACCCGCGACATCCACGGGAACCGGCCGTCGGCCTCGACGCGCACGCCGTGCTGGCCGGCCAGCAGTGTCCCGGACAGCAGCGGCGTCACGCCCAGGTAGGCGTTGTCGATCGAGACGCGCGCGCCGGCGGGTTGGGAGGCCACCTGAATTTTTCCAGGCTCGACGTGCGGCCGGAACAGCTCGCCCAGCGCCTCTTGAACGGCGCCGATCAAGTCCTCGACGCCGCCTTCGACCAGCCGAAAAACGCGGCTCTCGACTTTTCCTTGTTCGACGTTGTTCAAGTTGAGGTTGAACAGGAACTGCTTGCCGCGCGTGCCGACGCTGCCGGCCACGATCCGTCGCACGCCCAGTGAGACGCCCGCGCGCCCCAGGCACGACAGATCGTCCAGACACTCCTGCGCGCGCCGTTCGTTCTCGACCCCGAGCCGCGCGCGGAACTCTTCCTTGCCCGCGATCTCGAAGCCGCCGTGCCGCGCGACGTAGGCGATCAAGACCTCGGTCAGGTTGTCGGCCAGCTCCGACTCCTTCTCCGAGGAGCCCAGCACCAGCACCGCGATCTTCTCGGCGGCGTGCGCAGGGCGAGCCGCCGCCGTCGCGGTGGCCACGAGCAGCGCCGCCAGCGCGAGCCGCCTCACGCGCCCACCGCCGCGCAGACGTTGCCGCCACCCGAGGTGGTCGGATCCGGTTGGCACACGTTCGACGCGCACTGGCCGGCCGCCGTGCAGGGGGCCCCGCCGTCGCGAAGCGGCAGGCAGACGCCGTTGCCGCAGAACGACTGGCCGGCCGTCCAGCGGTCGGCTTCGCAGTCGTCGTTCGTCTGGCACAGCGTCGTGCAGTGCCCGAGCACGGGCGGTGTCGCCGTGAGGTCCGCACCCCGGCAGCTCAGGTCACCGATGCAGTTCGCGCTGGTCTGACAGGGGTAGGGGAAGTACCCCGGGTAGCAGCCGGCGCCGGGCGTCCCCCCGGCCGTGTAGAACGGCAGGCAGGTGTGACCCACGCCGGCACGCGGCGCGCAGTTGTTCGCGGCGTCGCACGCGCGCAGGCAGGTGCCCAGCTCCTTCGGCGAAGTCGGCGGCGACGAGAAGTAGCAGGACGTGTTCACGTCGCGCGTGCAGTCCGCGTCCGTGTGGCACGAGTTGCCGCGGTAGGCGTTCGGCATCTCGCAGTGGCCGCTCTTTCCGCCGACGCCCACGCCGATGGCGCAGAAGAATGTTCCCTGGTTGCTGTCGAACACGCTGCACTCGTCGTCGCGGTCGCAGCCGATCGTGCACAGCTTCAGCCCGTCTTCCGGGGTGGGGTCCTGGTCGCTCTGGCAGGTCCCGACCAGGCAATCGATGTCCGACTGACAGATGAACCCCAGCAGGCCGGGGATGCAGATGGCCGGGTTCGCGGGGCCGGAGATCTTCTGGAAGCAGACGTGGTTGGGCGGGCAGTTGCCGTGGGCGTCACAGTTGGGCACGCAGATGTCGGGCGCGTGCGCCGCCGCCGGCACCAGCAGCGGCAGGCAGGACTGCCCGGGCGAGCAGGCCGAGCTGCCACTCTGGCAGTTCTTCTGAAGGCAATAGAGGTGGTCGGCGTGCATGGTCTGGTTCTTGGCGTAAAGGTCGGCCAGGAAGGTCGCGGCGCACGTCGAGCGGACGGGATCCGTGCAGTCGGCGTCGAGTGAACAAGGGGTCATCGTCGTGCAGACGCCCTCCTGGCTGGTGACGTCGGTGCGCAGGCAGTCCAGCTGGCTGCTGCCGCAGACGCCCGGCCCGGCGGACGGATTGCAGAACGCCAGCTCGGCACCCCCCTCGACGCAGACGTTGCCGTTCGGCAGCGACGTCGGTGTGTCGCCGCAGCCGGGCGCGCAGAAGTCCGTGCCGTCCAGCAGGCTGCCCGGGTAGCACGTCATCGGCGTTCCCTGGTGGTCCTTGCCACACCCGGGGTCGCGCGCCGACGGGTTGCAGGCGAAGACGCGCGTGTCGAAGGCCGCTTGATCCACCTTGCAGCCGCTGGCGGCGAGCGCGATTCCGAAGACGACCAACCCGATACCTGCACCCCCACGGACGCGGACAATCACTTGATCATGCTCTTCACGAAAGGTGCGTCGGACGCGCTGGGCGCCAGCTCGAGGTACTTCTTGTAGTTGTCGTTCGCCTCGCGCGCGCGGCCCGCGCGCATGTAGCACTTGCCCAGGAACTTGTGGACCTGCGGCGTCTTCGGGGCGAGACGGTTCGCCACTTCGCCACGCGCGCAGGCGTCGCCAACCTCACCCTGGCCGAGCAGCTTCTCCGCCTCGGCGAGGACCTCCCGCATGCCGCGTGCGGCGGGCGCGGGTGTCGGCTCCGCCGCGGCGGGCGGAGCGGGGGGCCCGGGCCTGATCGGCGCGACGTCTCCGGCCGCGCCGCCGATCGGCGCGCCCGAGACGACCAGCGCGTGGCTCGCGACGGCATGCCGTCTCACGTGTGGTTCACGGGGTGCCGGCGCGGGATGCGCCTCGGCCGGCGCTTCGACGACCGGCGGCGGCGCCCCCGGGGACGATGCGGTCGGCGCCACGGGCGCATGCGCTTCGGCCGGCG
>JBJMQQ010000272.1:0-50946 GCA_045802645.1 Polyangia bacterium | reverse complement strand
CGTAGCACTGGACCTCGTTGTTGCCGTAGTCGCCGTGCCGGTCGAGCGCGATCCACTTGCCGGTGTCGAGCGCCCCTGCCTGGAAGTCGTCGGAGTAGATCACGCTGCCCACCGCTCCGCCGGTGCCGCTTCCGGCCGTTCCGCCCGTCGCCGTCCCGCCGGTCCCGCCCGCCGCGGTCCCGCCGGTCCCACCGGTGGCGACGGCCGACCCGCCGGCGCCGCCCGACCCGCCGCGCGCGCTCTGTCCGCCGGAACCAGGCGCGCCGCTGCCCCCCGTTCCGGAGCTGTCCGTGCCAGACCCTCCGCACGCGGGCACGACGGTCGCGGCGCACAGCGACAAGAGAGCGAACGGCAGCCACTTGGTCCGGGGCATGGGGTGCAGACGCATCGCGTGGATAGAGGGCACGCGCCACACGAAATCTTTTCTGCAGGCGGGCTGAAAGAGCGCGTTGTTGTGGTCAGTCCTCTTCGGGCTCAGGGCGCGTTCGGCGTTTTCGCGTTCCCGTGTCGCCGGTCTGGGGTGCCACGGGCGGGGCCCGAACGTGGCGCCGCTCGGCTCCCGATTCGGGCTTGCCGGCCGGAGCCTGAACAGCACGCGGCTTGCCCTGGCCCGGTGGGCGAACGAGCGGCGCAATCCGGCGGCGGCGCGTGACCATCTGTAAAGAGATGAGCCACCAGTGGCGGGAAGTGGCTCACGCTGAGGGAAAAGTCCCCACCTGTTGAGCCACGGGCAACAGCGTGAGGCCGGCCAGACAACAACGACGCGCGACGTCCACCGACATTGGCGCTGAGGAACGGCCATCATCGCGCATTTACCGACGCGTAAACCGTTGGCGCAATTACTGCTCCTACCGAAGGCGAGGTCCTCCCGGTCGATGCACGACTCCATCGTTCAGACGCGGGCAAACCCCCCGATAAGAGATCCTGTGGAGGTCGACAACGCGGCCGCCCGCCCGTCGTACACCTTCGTCGCGGCGATCGCGCAGGGGGGGATGGGCTATGTCGAGCTCTGTTGCCGGCGTGAAGGGCGGTTCATCCGGTGGGCGGCGCGCAAGCGCCTGCACGCGCAGCTCCGGAGTGACCCGGTCTTCCGGACGATGTTCATGGACGAGGCGCGCGTGGCCGGCCTGGTCCGCCACCCCAACGTCGTCAGCGTCTCGGACGTCGGCGAGGACGCGGACGGCCCCTACCTCATCATGGACTACGTCGAGGGGGTCTCGCTCTCGCGTCTGTTCCGGCAGGCCGGGCGCGATGGGCGCCAGGTCCCGCTGCAGGTGGCCGTCCGCATCTGCAAGGACGCCGCGATCGGCCTGCACGCCGCGCACGAAGTTCGGGCCGAGGACGGCTCGCCGCTGAACCTGGTTCACCGGGACGTCTCGCCGCAGAACGTGCTGATCGGGTTCGACGGGTCGGTGCGCGTGACCGACTTCGGCATCGCCAAGGCGCTGGGGAACGCCAGCCAGACGACCGCCGGCGTGCTGAAGGGGAACATGGGGTACCTGTCCCCCGAGCAGCTCCGCTTCGAGGAGCCTGACCGGCGCTCGGATCTGTTTTCGCTGGGCGTGACGCTCTACGAGCTGCTGAGCGGCGAGCGCCTGTACTCGAACAAGGCGGGGTTCGAGGGGACGCGCCGGATCCTGAGCGAGCCGGCGCCCGACATTCGCGCCGTCCGTCCCGAGGCGCCGGAGGCGGTGGCCAAGCTGCTGCTGGAGATGCTCTCCAAGGCGACGACCGGACGCCCCGCGACGGCGCTGGAGGTCGCGGCCCGCCTGGAGGGGATCCTGGTCGCCTTGCTGGCGACGGAAGGCTCGATGACGGTCGCCGACTACATGGAACGGCACTTCTCGGCGGCGCGAGATCGCCATCGCGCCGTGCTGACCGAACAGCTGCGGCGCAGCCAGGCGGTGCTCGCCGGCGAAGCGACCCCGCAACCGCTGCCGCCCGATCTGGTGCGGACGACGATGGAGCGGCGCGCCGCGCCGGCGAATCGCGGCAGGTGGCTGCCGATCGCGGCAGCAGCCGCCGCGGTCGGGCTGATGGCGTTCGCCGGCGTCCGTCTGATGCGCCCCCCGCGGGTGGCCGCGGCTGCGCCAGCCCCGCCCGTCCGGAGACCGCCTGTCGGCGTCGAGATCGTTCCGTTGCCGCCGCCGGTCGCGGCGCCGCACCCTGCCGAGCTTCCGCCGCCCGTGACGGAGGCAGTCGTCGAAGGGCCCGCGCCGCCGACCGCGCCGCTGGTGGCCGTCGCGCCGAAGCCGGTGGCGCCGAAGCGAAAGCCCGAGGCGCGGCGCGATTCGCGGCGCGGCGCGCATGGCCGCCATCCCGGTGCGAAGACGACTGACTCGAGCACCATCGCGGTGCCGCTGTTCACCCGATGGCGCTGACGAGGGCGAGGTTCGCCCGGTTGCTCGTGGGCGTGGTCCTGGGCGCGGGAGTCGCCCAGGCAGCCGAGGGCGGCGAACCCGCCGAGCAGCTCTTCAACGAAGGCGTCGAGGCGGCACGACGAGGGGATTGGGAGCAGGCGCGCGCCGGGTTCGAAGCGGCCCAATCGCTGTCGTCGCGGCCGGTCATCCTCATCAACCTGGCCGGCGCGCAGGCACGGACCGGGCGCCTGGTCGACGCCGCCCGAAACTATCGCGCCGTTGCCGACGACACGTCATCGGACGCGGCGCCCTTCCGCGAGGCCGCGTCCGGCATGCTGAAGACGCTGCAGGCGCGGATCCCGCGGGTCCGCGTTCGCACCGCCGGGCTGGCCGAAGGCGATGTCGTCCGACTGGACGGCGTCGCGCTGAGCCGCGCCGCGCTCGCCCAGCCGGTGCTGGTCGATCCGGGCGCTCACACGATCACGGTGTCGCGCGACGGGAACGACCGCGCGCGCGTCGCCGTCACGCTGGAAGAGCGGCAAACCCACGATCTGTCGCTGCTGGCGGCGCTGGCGCCGCCGCCTGCGCCCGCCCCCGGCGCCGCGGGCGTGGCTCTCGGGTCGAGCGACGAACGGGCCGCCAAGGACGCGGCCGCGACACACCGATCGCTGTGGGCCTCGCCCTGGCTCTGGACCGCGGTCGCTGCCGTCGCCGCGGGCGCCGCAACGACCGCCGTGCTGCTCAACTCGCACGAACCGGCGCCGGCATTCTCCGGCAGCGTGTCGCCCGGGATCATTCACGTGCAGTGATCGCGATGTCCATGGCGAGGCTGGGACGAAGGCTCTCGATCACCTGCGCCGCGGCCGTCGCGCTGGTCGGCTGTCACGAGAGCCCGCCCGGCGAGATCGTCGTCGTCGTCGACACCAACCTCTCCGCCGCCGACCTGGACGAGGTCGTCATCTCCGTCACCGGCTCACACACCCAGACGGTCGACGTGCCCCTGAACGCCCCCGGCGCGCCGGCCTTTCCGTTGACCTTGGGGCTGGTCCCGGCGGGCGATCCCGGCAAGGTGACGGTCACCGCGATCGGCAAGCGCCAGGGTGCGCTGGTCGTTCAGCAGCAGGCCGACACGGGATTCGTCGACGGCGCTCAGAAGATGCTGGCACTGAACCTGCTCGACGAGTGCGTCGGTATCCCGTGCGATTCGACGGCCGAACCGATGACGTGCAACGCCGGCGCCTGCGCGTCGGCCGTGGTGCCCGCGTTTGCGCTCTCGTCGTGGACCGGAACCACGCCGCCGCGACCGGGCCCCTCGCCCGCCACCCCGATCGGCGGCCGCGTCCTGTGGGCCAGCGGCTGGCATTCGTGCGCCAATGAGGGCGGTGTCCTCTATTGCTGGGGACAGAACGCGGACGGCCAGATCGGCGACGGGACCCAGCGCAACGCCAACTCGCGGCACCCCGTGGTGGGAATCGGCGACCTGGCCAACCTCGCGTCCGTAGGGATGGGGCAGTTCACGACGTGCGCCTGCCGCCGGGACGGCACCGCCTGGTGCTGGGGCCGCAACATCGAGGGCGAGCTGGGCGCCGGCGCGGCGTCCGCGACCTCGACGATGCCGGTCCAGGTCCCCGGCATCACCGACTGCGTCCAGATCACGGGCGGCGCGAACCACACCTGCGCCCGGCATGCTGACGGCACGGTGTCGTGCTGGGGCAGCAACGCCAGCGGGCAGCTGGGACAGCTCGCGTCCAACCTGACGACCACCTGCACGGAGAGCTCGGGCGCCAAGATCCCGTGCCTGCCGTCGCCGGCGCAGGTTCCGAACCTGGCGAACGTGGCCGACATCGGCGCGGGCGAGCAGCACACCTGCGTCCGCAAGACCGACCGGACCGTCGCCTGCTGGGGCGACAACGCACAAGGGCAGCTCGGCGACGGAACCAAGACGGCGCGATCGGCGCCCGCCGCCGTGATCGGCCTCGGAACCGACGTCGTCGAGCTGGCGGTCGGTCGATTCTTCGCCTGCGCCCGGCACGCGACGGGGAAAGTCTCGTGCTGGGGTGGCAACGGCAGCGGGCAGGTCGGAGACGGCACCACGGTCGACGCCACCCGCCCGATGGCTCTGGGCGTCCTTTCGGACGTGCGACACCTCGCGCTTGGACGGGATCACGGCTGCCTCGTCCGCGACAGCCAGACCGTCTGGTGCTGGGGTGGTAATGCGTTCGGACAGCTCGGCAACGGAACGATCGCCGGCTCGCTCACGCCGGTGCCGGTGACCGGCCTGACGAACATCGAAGCGATCGCCGTCGGCTCCGTTCACTCCTGTGCGCGGTCGACGGCTGGACAGGTGTCGTGCTGGGGCGAAAACGTGGTCAACGAGCTCGGCGACGGGACCACGACGAATCGGTGGCAGCCCGTCAGCGTCGCCGGCTTCATGTAGCGCGCCGCCGCACGAGCGCGAGGGCCAACAGCAGCGCGAGCCCGGCGGCGTCGCCGCCGCCCCCCCGTTCGACCGCGCACGCGCACGCTGCGCCGCTCACGGCGCGAGCGGGATCACGAGCGTCACGACCGCGTAGGCCGGGATCGTGACGGTGAAGCTCCAGGCCTTGATCGCGATCGGCGTGAGCGTCGCCAGGTTCTCGGTTCGTGAGGTCCGCAGCGCCGTCACCTGCGTCCCGACGCTCGCGAGCGGCGTCAGGTCAAACGTGAAGCTCTTGGTCGCCGACGTGTCGCCGTTGCGGACGACGACGGCGATGCTGGCGCCGTCGGGCGCGATCGCCGCCACCATGTCGGGACCGTTCACGGCCAGCAGCGTCGCGCCCGGTCGGATGAAGCGGCTGAACGCCGCGTGCATGTAGAAGCGCTTGACGGGCGTCCAGCTCTGCTTGGTGTCGTCGAGGGTGATCGATTGCCACGACGCGCCCGGGTCGCCGACCTGCCAGTCGATCCAGGCCTGCGGCTGGAGATCGCGCAGGTCGGTGATGATCCGCCCCGCCATGAACAGCGCGGCGTCGGTCGCGTCGGCCAGCGTGACGCTGAGCGGGCCGGACTCCGACTGCCAGAGGCGCTTCGCCTTGCTGGTGGCCAGCGCGCGCAGGTTCGGCCGCGAGGTCGCGGCGCCGCTGTAGCTGTGGCTGTTCATCTGCGACATCACAGCCAGCGAGGCGGCGTCGTATCCGCGCAGGTTGTTGTAGGCGTCGTCCAGGCTGTTCTCGTCGGACGCGCTGACCGTCGTGGCCGTGAGTCCCTTCGCCGTCAGGCTGGCGCCCACAGCCTTCACGATCTGCTGCTGATTCGCGGGGCTGAAGTGACAGCCTTCCTGAGTGCCGTTGGCCTTCCACCAGCTCGCGTTCGGTTCGTTCAGCGGCTCCAGCGTGCGGAACGTGATGCCCCACGTGTCGCGGTAATGCTTGACGACCTCGGTCAGGTAGTCGGCGAAGTCGGCGTACGAAGCGTCCTTCAGGTTGTTGGACCCGTCGGTGCTGCCCGACGCGCAGCTACTGTTCGTCATCCAGTACGGCGGTGAGTTCGAGAACGCCTCCAGCACGACGCCGCCACCGCCGCGCTCGACGATGCGCTGCAGGATCGCGCGCTGGTTCGCGTCGGCCGTCCAGTCCCAGGTGCCGCGTGATGGCTCGAATCCCGGCATCTGGTGCCACTGGCCCATGTGGTTGTGGGACGGGTTCTCGCCGCCGCCGATGTTGTAGCGAAACACGTTGTAGCCAAGGCCAGTCGCCGGATCGAGCATGGCGTCGACGACGGCGTTTCGGGCGCTGGCGCTCCAGCCGCCGACACGGTTTGCCCACCAGCAGAGGCTGGTTCCCCAGTCTTCGAACGTCTGGCCGCGCGCGGCCGGGTCGATCTTGACCAGCGTGGCGCCGGTGGCGGCCGTCACGGGACCTTTCGGTCCGGCCGTTCCCGCGGCGCCGGAGGTTCCCGCTCCGGCGTCGCGACCGCCCGCACCGGCCGTGCCGCCGATGCCGCCGCCTGTGGGGGTCGCTCCACCCGAATCACCACCGGCCGGCCCGCTTCCGCCCGCCGCGCGACCTGCTGCGCCGCCCGTTCCGGGGAAGCC
Organism: Polyangia bacterium; assembly: GCA_045802645.1. GTDB lineage: Bacteria > Myxococcota_A > Polyangia > Fen-1088 > Fen-1088 > JADGRB01. Next base: position 44,514 of record JBJMQQ010000272.1, on the reverse strand, counting down.
GCCGGTGGCCGTCCCGCCGGCTCCCGGGGCCCCGGTTGCGCCGCTGCCGGACCCAGCCCCGCATGCCGCGCCGCACAACAGAGCGGTCGCGGCGAGGGCAAGGCAACGTCGGCGCGCCATGCTCCACGAAGGGGAGGCGGGGTGGGAAGTACTTCAACCCGCCAATAACGGGAGGTCTGGGAGCGCCGGACGAGGACGAGGACGGGGACGAGGACGAGGACGAGGACGGGTTGGACGGGTTAGACGGGGATCAGGGCGCCGGTCACGGTGGTGTTGGTCGGCGAGGCGAGCCAGGCGATCGTTTCGGCGATGGCCTCGGGGGGGGTCCACCGGGAAAAATCGGCGCCGGGCATGGCGGCGCGGTTGGCGGGCGTGTCGATGGTCTCGGGCAGCACCGCGTTGACCAGGATCCGGGCTGGCTGTAGCTCGGCCGCCATCGATCGCGTCATGGCCGCCACCGCTGCCTTGGCGGCGGCATAAGCGATCTTCTGGGCGGGCGGTTCCAGGACCACGCGCGACCCGACGTTCACGATTCGCCCCCCCTGCCCGCTCCCCGCGATCCGGCGCGCCGCCTCGCGCCCGGCCAGGAAGGCCGTCACGGTGTTGAGCCGCCACTGCCCCTCGAACGCCTGCAGCGTCGTGGACCCCAGCGGCGCCATCGCGAACCCGCCGGCCACGTGGATCGACGCCCAGAGGGCGGGTAGCCCGCCGTAGTACCGGGTCACCGCCGCCTCGTCGGTGAGGTCCAATTCCTGCCGCGACGGCGTGTGGCAAGTGGCCCCCCGCCCCTTCAAGGCCGCGACGACCGCCGGCCCCAGACCGCCGGCCGCGCCCGTCACGACCACAACACGTCCCTCGAACGAATCGCCCATCGGAACCTCCTGGCCGACATGATAAGAGGCAACCAGCCGACATGAACGTCAGGGGCAAACCGATGCGGACGATCTGGGCGGCCGGCGACTCGGTCGAGATCATCGATCAGACCGCCCTGCCCCACGAAATGGTCGTACGGCCGTTACGCACACTGGACGACGCCGCCCACGCGATCCGCACGATGCAGGTGCGCGGCGCGCCGCTGATCGGCGCGGCGGCTGCCTACGGCATGTGGCTGGCGCTGCGCGCGGACGCCTCGAACGCGGCGCTGGAGGCCGCGGGGCGAACGCTGCTCGGCACGCGGCCGACCGCCGTGAACCTGCGCTGGGCGCTGGATACGGTCACCACGGAGCTCCGCGCGGTGTCGCCCGCCGAACGCCCGGCCGCCGCGCGCGCCGCCGCCGATCGGATCGCCGACGCGGACGTGGCCGTGAACCGGGCCATCGGCGACCACACGCTGCCGCTGCTGCGCGAGATTGCGGCCCGCCGTCAGGGCGGCGCGCGCCTGAACGTGCTGACCCACTGCAACGCCGGCTGGCTGGCGACGGTCGATCGCGGCACGGCGCTGGCCGGCGTCTACGCCGCGCACGACGCGGGCCTGCCGATCCACGTCTGGGTCGACGAGACGCGCCCGCGCAACCAGGGCGCGGCGCTGACCGCGTGGGAGCTGGACCAGCACGGCGTCCCGTTCACCGTCATCGTCGACAACGCCGGCGGCCACCTGATGCAGCGCGGGCAGGTCGACGTCGTGGTGGTCGGCACCGATCGCACGACGGCGGCCGGCGACGTCGTCAACAAGATCGGCACGTACCTGAAGGCGCTGGCCGCGCGCGACTGCGGCGTTCCGTTCTACGTGGCGGCGCCGTCCTCCTCGATCGATTGGACGATCGACGACGGGCGCGCGATCGAGATTGAAGAGCGCTCGCCCGCCGAGGTCACGACCATCGCGGGTCGAACGGCGGCGGGCGCCGCGGCCGCCGTGACGCTGACGCCGGCGGGCGCCGCCGCGGGCAATCCCGCCTTCGACATGACGCCTGCCCGCCTGGTCACCGGCATCATCACGGAGCGCGGGATCGCGACGGCCAGCCGCGAGGGGCTCGCCGCGCTGTTCCCGACCGAGGCGGCGCGGGCGGGGCGAGCATGACCGCCGCGCGCGCGCGGCGCGCCGTCCTCGAGACCGTCGCCTGGCTCGTCGAGCGGCGCCTCTACACCGGCACGTCGGGCAACGTGTCCTGTCGAGTGGCGGGCGGCTTCGTCGTGACGCCCACCGGGATCGCGTGCGACGCGCTGGCCGCCGCCGACATGGTCGCCGTCGACGCCCATGGACGCGTCCGCGGAGACAAGCTCCCGTCCAGCGAGTGGCGCTTGCACCGTGACATCTACGTGCGCCGCCCCGAGGTGGGCGCGGTCGTCCACACCCACTCGCCATTCGCGACCGCGCTGTCCAGCCTGCGCCGCCCGATCCCCGCCTTTCATTACATGGTGGCGAAGACCGGCGGAGCCGAGCTCCGATGCGCGCGCTACGCGACCTACGGCACCGAGGCGCTGTCCAAGAATGCGCTGGCCGCGCTCGACGGCCGGCGCGCGTGTCTGCTGGCCAACCACGGCGTCGTCTCCCTGGGCGCCGACCTGACCGCGGCCCGCCTCCTCGCCGAGGAGATCGAGCTGCTCGCGCTCCAGTACGTCGTCGCCCGCGCGGCCGGCGGGCCCGCAATCCTCCCCGCCGCCGAGATGGCGCGCGTCGCCCAAAAGTTCGCCGCTTACGGCCAGCCCCGCTAGCCACCAGGTGCGACGCCACCCCATCCGTACCCAGGATGTGGGACGTCCGCCCCCCTACGCGACGCGGCTTGACCTTCTCTTAACGAATTGTTGATGACCGCCCCCTTATAAGAGTTGACGGGGGCGCACCTTTTTCTGACAAGCCGCGCCCTCGCTCGACAAGCTAAGATGGTGTTAGTGAGTCACTTGCGACTGGTTTCGACTGCCTCGCCCCAGGTGAGCGTGGACGAGACGTGCCTCGACGCGTTCCAGCGCGAGCTCGACTACGTCTTTCGGACGTTGCGCCGGCTTGGCACCGCGCCGGCGGAGGTCGAGGATCTGGCGCAGGAGGTGTTCCTGGCGCTCCGGAGCTCGTGGCCGGACTACGACGCCACGCGGCCGCTGCGGCCCTACTTGTTCGGGATCTCCTTTCGCATCGCCGCCGCCCACCATCGCAAGCGGCGGCGCGAGGTGACGCTGGGAGTGGTCGAGGTCGACGATCTCGCGCCGAACCCGGACGACGCACTTCAGGCAAAGCAGGCCCGCTCGCTGGTGCTGGCGGCGCTGGAAAAGATCCCACTGCCGCGTCGAGCGGTGCTGGTGATGCACGACATCGATGACGTTGCGGTCGGGGAGGTTGCGCGCGTGTTGTCCATTCCGTTGTTCACGGCGTACTCGCGGCTGCGTAAGGCGCGGCGCGAGCTGGAGGTGGCGGTGAGGCGCATGATGAAAGAGGGAGACGGGCGATGACCGGCGCGGGGAACGATTCGTCGCCGGATGTCCGCTCGCTGTTGCAGCACGAGCGTGAGATCACCCCGGTGCCCACGCTGATCCGGGCGCGCGTCATGGCACGCGCCCGGGCAGCCATCGCGGCGGGACCGGCTGTCTACACCTCCCGGAGTCGCCCCGCGCCCGTGCGCTGGGCGGTGGCGGCGGGTGTCATTTTCGTGGCGGCCGGCGCGGTCGGCGCGGCAGCCTACGAGATGCGGGGGCGCCTGGACCGGCACGCGGCGGCGCCGCAGCCGGTGATGGCGTCTCTGGCGAGACCGGCGCCCGCGGCGCGGGTGGCAGCGGCCGAGGCCGACGAGCTGCCGACGCCGCTGCACGCCGCGCGCTTTTCACGAACGGACGCCGCACGCGAAGAGCTGCGCCTGCTGCGGTTGGCGCGCGCCGCTGTCGCTCGCCAGGACTACGCAGCGGCGCTGCCGCTCCTTGCCGAGGACGCGCGCCGCTTCAAGGACGGCCGCTTCGTCGAGGAGCGCGAGGCCCTGCGCGTGCGCACGCTGGCCGGACTCGGACGCACCGACGAGGCACGGCGGGCCGCGCAGCGGTTCCAGGCCCGCTTCCCGCGCAGCGTCCTTCTGCCGGCCGTCCGGCAGATGCCGACCGCGCGTCTCTGAGCGCCGCCGTCGATCGCAGTCGTCTGATCGCAGTCGTCGGAGCCAGGACGACGGCTGCGTGCGCCGTCAGGCGCCGACACAAACGACTGGACGACCGCGACGCTGCAGGAGCGCGGTCGTCCGGGCTTGCCGCTCAGTTGTTCGGCGCGCCGGCGTTGATCCAGGCAGCGATCATCGAAAGCTGCGCGGCCGGCAGCTTGCCGCCGGGCGGCATGCGTCCACCGTTCACCAGCGTGTACAAGCTGGAGCCGTTCGCGTTTCCCGCGACCACGCGGCTGTGAACCGCCGAGTACGCCGACGACTGGGACGCGAAGCTGACGCCGCCCTGCGTCCCCGGGCTGTGGCACTGGCTTCCCGAGCACGAGACGGAGAGGATCGTCTGGTAGATCTGTGTGAACGTCGGCGCCGCCGAGCCGCCCGCACCACCATTGCCGGTCGTGCCGCCGGTGGCCCGCGTGCCGCCGCTGCCGGTCGTGCCGCCGGTCGCTCGCGCGCCGCCCGTCCCCATCACGCCGCCCGTCCCGGTCACGCCGCCCGTGCTGGTGGCGCCGCCAGTCCCGCGCACGCCGCCCGTCCCCACGGTGCCGCCGGTGGCCGAGAGCCCCCCCGTCCCCTGCGTGCCTCCTGAGCTCGTCTGTCCGCCGCTGCCGACGGTCCCGCCGGTCGCGTTGGAGCCGCCGCTGCCGGTCGCCGATCCGCCGGTGCCGCCGGTCGCCGTCGTGGCGCCTCCATCCGGCTCCAGCACGAAATCCACGGGCGTGCTCTCGGCGCAGCCGCCTTGCGCCAGCAGGGCGACGAGCCCGGACAGGGCCAATCCCACGGCGAGCTCACGCCCGCGAGCATTCACGTTCCTCGTCTTGGGGGGCATTGGCTGGGAGGTACCCAGGCCGGCCAGAAACCAGGCAGCGAGGCAAATCTTGCGAAATCAGCTTACGTCAGAGCCGCGTCAGCCCGACGCCTTGCACGACCAGACCGTCGGATCGCAGATGCCGCTGGCGCAATCGGCCGCTCTGAGGCACCCGACGCACTGCCCGCTGGTTCTGTCGCAGTGGGGGGCGCCTGCCGTGGTGCACTGCGTGTCAGCGACGCAGCCCGTGCATTGGCGCGTTGCGGGGTCGCAGAGCGCATGGGTGCCGGTGCATTCGTGGTCGTCGTCGCATTGCGTGCACAGACCGTCGTCGCACCGGTTGCCGGCCGGCGCGCAATCCGCGCCCGTGGTGCACGTCCGCACGCACGACCGGGCGCTGGCGACGCACCTCCATCCGGCCGCGCCGGCCGCGCAATCCTGATTCGCGCCGCACTGGACACATCGGTTCAAGGCGACGTCGCAGATGGGTCGGGACGCCGATGTGCAGTCGCTGTCTCGAACGCACGGGAGGCACTGCCCCGAGACCGGGTCGCAGTGCAAGGTCTTGAGCGGACAGTCCTGGTCGGTGGCGCACGGCCCCCCCGCGTCCGCCGCGCCAAAGCTCAGCTGCACGTGGCAGGCGCCCAGCCCGAAGGCGGCCAGACAGAAGGCGGCCAGCAGAAAGACGGCCGCCGCTCTGGTCATGGCGCGGGCGAAGGCGAGCTGAGCCGCTCACGCGCGGCCGCGGCGCTGGCGTGCAGCGGGCTGCCCGGGAACCTGTTCAGCAACAGGTCCAGGAGCTCGATCGCCCCGCGCGGGTTCCCGTCCCGCTCGGCCCGCAACGCGGAAGCGAAGAGGTCGTTCTCGGTCGCGAGCGTCGACGACATCGATGCCGTCGCCCGAGGCGCCACGGCCGCGACGCGCGCCGGCCGGACCACGGCCGATCGCACGCGGGCCTGAGGTGCGCTGGAGGCCGGCGGCCGTGACCCCGCGCAGTCCGTCGGCCAGTGCGCGCCGGCAGGAACTCGCGCCTCGCCGCTCGGTCCCCGCACCTCGACGAGCCCCTCTTCGACCGCCACGCGGGTGACGGTGCCGCCGCCGCAGTCAGCGGCGCCCGGAACGACGTCGACCTTGAAGCGCGTTCCGCGCACCTCGACCTCGGCGTCCGGGGTGACGATGACGAACCGTTCGCCCGCCTTCAACTTGGCGACGTGGAGCGAGACGCCGCCGGACGCCAGCCGCAGCCAGCGCTCGATGTCCGCCCGAACCAGGTGCAGCTCGGAGCCGGCGGCGACGGTCAGGCTGGTGCCGTCAGCGGTGGTCAGCTCGACGGGTCCGCTGGCAGCGCGCAACCGATCACCCGCACGCCACGGCTCGCCGCTCGACAGCGCGCGCGGCGCCTCTCCCGGGCGGGTCAGGCTGGCCCCGTCCGGTGGTCCGAAGACGAACGCGCTCGCCGTCGGCACGGAGGCGGGTGCAACCCTCGCGACCGGCACGGACACCGAAGCGCCGCCCGGCAGGACCAGCACCGCGGCCGCGGCGGCGGCCAGACCCGCGCCCGCCACCGCTATCAGCAGTCCGCGCCGGCGACGCCGCCGGGCAGCAGCCCGCCGGATGGTTTCGCCCAGAGCGGCGATCGCCTCATCCGGTGAGCCCGTACGTTGCGGCGCAATCCGGCTCCGCGCCTCCCTCAGCAACCGTGCGGCACGCGCCGCGTAGCGATCCTCGTTCACGCCTCCCCCCGTTCCAGAACCTCGGCCAGCGACGGATCGGCGCCAATGCGCTCGTGCAAGTCGCGGCGCCCGCGCACCAACCGGCTCTGCGCGGCCGATACCGAGACGCCGCAGATGTGCGCGATCTCGTCCAGCGAGTAGCCGCAGACGTCGTGCAGAAGAAAGGCCCACGATCGATCGGGCCGCATCGCGACCAGGTGATCGGAGATCCGGCGTGTGGCGTCGCGCACCAGCATGCGGTGCACGCCTCCGGTGGACGACGGGGCGGCGGGTTCCGGGCTGTCCAGCGCGCCGTCGAAGATGCGCCGCTCTAGCCGGCGGCGGCGGATGTGCTTGTACACGACGTTCGCGGCCACGGCCGAGACCCACGCGTCCAGCGGACACTCGCCCCGATAGCTGGGAAGCGATTCGATGATCTGGACCAACGCGATCTGGACGACATCTTCCCCGTCACAGTCGGACTTGCCGAACAGGCGTCGGACGGTGCGCTCGACCACCGGCTTGATTCGCCAGTAAAAGTCGGCCGCGACGGCCGCGTCGCCGCGGCGCACCGCGGCCAGGATGGCTTCGTCGCTCTGCGTGGCCCGGCGATCGGCGGCGGCCGGCCCGGAGCCGGCGACCACCGTCAAGGCGGGACCTGAGGAGCGTGGAAGAGCCATCTGCAGCCGTTCCCTCACAGGGTACCGCGAGGGTCCGGCAGGCAGGCATCAGAAGCGGGACAAAACCCCGATTTGAAGCACGGCTCGGGCATGACGCAGCGTCGCGACATCCTGCCCCTTCACGACCACGTCGGCCTCCGTGAACATCTCTTCCAATCCCGCCGACGCCAAAAGCATGGTGCCGCGCGCCAGCCCCACCCCGAATTCCGCCAATACATCCGCGCCCATGGACCAGTAGCCCTGATCTCCGGTGACCAGCGGATAACCCGACACGCGGACCGTTTGCTGCTGGACCAGAAGGTCGGCCCGGGCGCCGGCCCCGAAGCGGCCCCCTGGACCAAAACGCGGGCTCAACCAGCCCGCCCCCAGGGCTCCGATGAGAGCCAGACCGGTGACGTCCGGCTGGTCACGCTGGTTCAGCCGGAACGCCGCACCAAGCCGAAGGGCCCAATGGGGGAGCAAGAACCGGCGAACGGCCAGAGTGCCGCCGATCGTGTCGTCGGGGTCGGTGCCGCTCTCGTACGCGGTGGTCACCCCCGCCTCGACCGCCCACCAGGCGGTGCGGTCGCCGTCCTCGGCCACTGGCGTGACCGGAACGGGCGCCGCTTTCGCGACCACCACGGCCGGCGAATCGAGGGGCAAAGCTCCGGGCGGCTCGTGGCCGCGGGGCGGCGCCCGATCGGGAGGCGACGCGAAGCCCTCTTGTACGATCGAAGCGATGACGAGGCCCAGCGCCCGTTCGCGCTCAGGCAGCTGGTCGGCGGGCGCGAAGGTGACGGTGCGGCTCACCCAGCGCGCGTGGTCTGGCAGCCCCACCACCGCGCGCACCTCCGCCCTTGGCAGGTCGGCGGCAGCCCAGGCGACGACGACACCCGCCACCGCCCCGGCGGCGGTCGCGCTGGCGACCAGTACCGCGTCGCCGGGTGCTTCGGGCGCGGTCTGTGTGAGCGGGCGCGTGCCGGCCGGCAGCGCGCGCAGGCAGGCGGCCACGACGTCGTCGGCCGGGCCGCCGGCGGCGCCATGAGTCACGAACACAAACAGCACGGCCGCGGCAGGCGTCATCGCGTCCTCCCCAGAGTGCCGCATTCGGACGGGCGGCGCACGCCCGGACAGGTCAGCGGCCGGTCGTCCAGGGGGGCGGATCGCTGGCGGGGAAGCTCTCGCGCCCGGCCTCGTCGACGGTGTGGTCGATCGCGGTGCGCGTCTCGATCGTGATGCCGCCGGTCAGCGTGCGCGAAATCGGGCAGGCGTCGGCCGCGTGTTCCAGCTTGGCGCGATCGCTCTCGCTCAGATCGCCGACCAGGATCAGCGAACGCCGGAACACGTGTCCCTTCTCCGTGCGCGCCCCACTCAGGCGCACCTCGACGTGCTCCAGGGCCAGGTGATACTTCTCGGCGTACCACTGGACGGTCATCGCGGTGCAGGCGCCCAGTGAAGCCAGCAAGAGATCGTGCGGCCCGGGCCCGGCGTCTTCGCCGTCCTCGTCCGCCGGCAGATCGGAGATGATCTGGTGCGGGCCGACGGTGATCAGCTGTCGGCGGCGGCGATCCGTGCTCTCGACCCGTCCGTCGCGAAAAACCGCGTGCAGCGACCCGATCTTTCGGCGCGCGCGCGCGATGGCGTCCCCCAGACGGTCCAGCGCGTCCTCGAAACGGATGCCGTTGATGAAGAACGTGGGCGTCGAGATGACGTGGCTGTGCCAGCCCGACACCTCCTGTGCCTTGACCGCGCCGCGGTACGCGCCGTCGGCGAGGTCGCGCTCGAACTGGGCGGCGTCGAGCCCGATCTCACCGGCCAGCGCCACGAGCCGGTCGCGGGACAGCCCCCCCTCTGCCTGGAACAAGCGGTCGTGCATCTCCCAGAACTTCCCGTGGGCGGCGGCGATCTCGGCCGCCTCCGCCGCCGGCTCCGCGTCGGGAAAAAGGTGGCTCCGCGGGTTGGCCCGGAACACGAACCGCACGTCGGGCATCGCGGCCAACAGGTCGCGCACGACGCCGAACGCCGCGCGGCACGAAGGACAAGCGAAGTCCCCGTATTCGACCAGCGTCACCTCGGCGTTGGCCGGCCCGCGGGCGTGATCGTTGGGGCCGACGGGCTCGGACAGGACCGTCGGGTGCTCTTGATTGAAGTAGCTCATGCCGGTCAAAGCTCCTGGAGGGCGCGGTGAACCAGCTGGACGCAGATGGACCCCTCGCCGACGGCGGAGGCCACCCGTTTGACGCTGCTGGCGCGCGCGTCGCCGACACAGAACACCCCGGGGATGCTGGTCTCCATCAGATACGGGGCCCGGGGCAGCGCCCACCGCGCACCGGAGAGGTCCTCGGCCGTGAGGTCAGCGCCCGTCTTCACGAATCGCTTGCCGTCCAGCACCAGGCAGCCGTCCAGCCAATCGGTGTTCGGATCGGCGCCGGTCATGACGAACAGATTCGGGACGTCGCGGGTCGTCAGCGCGCCGCTCTCGACGTGGCGCCAGGTCAGCCGCTCGAGCCGGCCGTCGCCTTCGGCATCGACGATCTGACTGCGTGCGCTGAGCTCGATCTTCGCGCTGCACTCGATTCGCTGAATCAAATAGCGCGACATGCTCTCGGCGAGGCCCGGGCCCCGCACCAGGATCTGCACGCGGTTGGCGATCTGCGACAGAAAGACCGCCGCCTGCCCGGCGGAGTTCCCGCCGCCGACGATCACCACCTCCTGGCCGTCGCAGAGCTGCCCTTCCAGGTGGGTGGCGCTGTGATAGACGCCCGCCCCTTCGAACTTCTGCAAGGCCGGCACCTCCAGCTTGCGATACTGGACCCCCGACGCGATCACGATGGCGCGCGTGCTCACCTCGCTGCCGTCGGACAGCTTCAGGCGATACGGGCGTGCGTCGCAGTCCAGGCGCACCGCCGTCCGGCCAATCGCGACCTCCGCCCCGAACTTTTCCGCCTGCGACAGCGCCCGCCCCGCCAGCGCCTCACCCGAGATTCCCGTCGGGAAGCCGAGGTAGTTCTCGATCCGCGAGCTGGTCCCCGCCTGCCCGCCCGGCGCCGTTCCCTCGATGACCAGCACGTCCAGCCCCTCCGACGCCGCATAAACCGCCGCGGCCAGACCGGACGGGCCAGCGCCGACGATCACCACGTCGCGCACGACCGCGGGATCGAGCTGCGGGTCCAGCCCCAACGCGGTCGCCAGCGCGCCCGTCGACGGGTTCTTGAGGACGTGCCCCTCCTGGCAAACGACGATCGGCACGTCGTTCACGCCCACGTGAAACCGATCGAGCAGCGCCTCGACAGCCGGGTCCGTCTCGACGTCCTCGTACTGGAACGGCTGCCCGTTGCGGCTCAAGAACTCCTTGATGCGCATCGTGTCGCCCGAGTGCCGCGAGCCGATCAGGACCAGCGCGTCGCTGCCCCCCTCGACCAGGGCCAGGCGCCGCAAGATGAAGGCGCGCATCAGGATCTCGCTGAGCTCGGGATCGGTCTGCACCAGCCGGCGCAGGGCGTCCCGATCGACGGCGATGACGTCGGTGGGCTCGGCCGCGCGGGCGCGCACCAGGCTGCGGCGCGCCGACAACATGTTCAGCTCGCCGGTGAACTGCCCGATCCCGTGACGGACGATGAGCTTCTCACCGCCAGCCATCGGCTGCATGATCTCGACGCCGCCCGACAGCACGACGAAGAACCGGGTGTTCTGATCGCCGACCTCGACCAGCACTTCGCCGGCGGGGACGCTGGTCCGGCGCCCCGCCGCCGCGATCCGCTCGATCTGCGCGGGCGCCAGCGTCGGGAACGTCTGCGCTATGCGGTCCATGTCAGAGCGGGTCGAACCCGATGTTGTCGACGTAACACCAGCCCCAACGTTCACCCGGCTCTATCGATTTGACGATCGGGTGCTTCACGGCGTGGAAGTGCTTGGTCGCGTGACGGTTCTTGGAGTCGTCACAGCACCCGACGTGACCACACGTCATGCACAGGCGCAGGTGGACCCAGGAGTCCCCCATCTTCAAGCACTCCTCACAGCCCTTCGTGTGAGGGTGCACGTGGCGATCGATCGTCGCCAGATGCTCACAGGTTGGTTCCGACTCTTCCCGCACGCAGCCACCTCCTTGCGCGGCGAAGCATGACGGAGCCGCGGCTGAGGCGCTAGGGTTTTACGGCCGGCACCGTCGCGAATCAGCGGGTGGAGGATCCAGGTTGCGGCGCGGCCTTCCCGGCGGCCCGCGCGGCTTCGACGATCGCCCGCGCATCGATGCCGGCATCCGCCAGCTCTTGCTCCGGCGTCGCCGACCCCGACATGACCGCCACCGCCAGGCGGCGAATCGCGGGCGCCGGCGATCCCTCGAACGCCTCCGCGACAGCGTCGCCGAGGCCGCCTTCGGGGCGATGGTCCTCGACGACGATCAGACCGCCGCGGCACTCACGCGCCGCCTCCTGCAGGGTCGCGCGATCGACCGGCTTGACCGAGTACAGATCGATGACCCGCGCCGCGATTCCGTCCGCGCGCAACTGATCGTGCGCCTTCAGCGCCTCGCCGACCGTGATCCCGGCAGCGACGATCGCGACCTGGTCGGTCGACGAGCGCCGCAAGACCTTGGAGCCGCCAATCGGGAACGGCTCCCCCGGCGGGTACAGAACCGCCGTCTTTTCGCGCGTCGTGCGCAGGTACTGGATCCCGCGGCGACCCGCCATCTCGGCGGTCAGCTTGGCGGTGGCGTTGGCGCACGCCGGATACAGGACCACGCTGTCGTGAATGGCGCGCATCATGGCCAGGTCCTCGAGCCCCATCTGCGACGGACCGTCCTCGCCGATCGAGACGCCGGCGTGCGAGCCGACCAGGTTCAGGGTGGCCTCCGAGATCGCCGCCATCCGGATCTGGTCGAACGCGCGCGTGAAGAACGCCGCGAAGGTGGCGGCGAACGGCGTCCAGCCGAGCACGCTCAGGCCGACGGCCGCGGAGACCATCTGCTGCTCGGCGATGTAGAGCTCGAAGAAGCGATCCGGGTGCGCCTTGCCGAACCGATCCGTGTACGTCGAGTTCGACACCTCGCCGTCCAGCGCGACGACGCGCGGGTTCGCGGCGCCGACGGCGGCCAGCGCGTCGCCGAACGCGGCCCGCGTCGCGACCTCGGTGCCCGGCTTGTACGTCGGCAGCTCCAGCTTTCCGGCCGCGTCGGTGGCGCGTGCCTGGAACGGTGCCGGTTTTTGCGGCTTCACGACCAGCGAGGGGACGGCTTCCCCGACATGCAGCTCCGCCAGCGCGCGCTTCTCCTCTTCCGCCGACAGCGCCTTGCCGTGCCAGCCCTCGTGATCGGCCAGGAAGGACACGCCCGCGCCCTTCTTCGTGCGCGCCACGATCAGCGTCGGCTTGTCGGACCGCGCGGCCGCCGTGTAGGCGCCGTCGATGGCCGCCACGTCGTGCCCGTCGATCACCACCGCGTCCCAGCCGAACGCGCGGGCCCGCCCGGCGTAGGTCTCGCCGTCCCAGCCCAGCATCGTCGGGCCGCGCTGGCCCAGGCGGTTCATGTCCAGGATGGCCGTGATGCTGGCCAGGCCATAGAAGGACGCGGCCTCGAACCCTTCGTAGACGCTGCCCTCGGCCATCTCGCTGTCGCCCAGCAGCACCCAGAAGCGCGCGGCCGTCGCGCCCAGTCGCTTGCCGGCCAGCGCCATCCCGATCGCCGTCGGCAGCCCCTGCCCCAGCGAGCCGGTCGCGACCTCGACGTAGGGCAGGACCGGCGCCGGGTGCCCCTGGATCTTGCTGCCGCGCTTGCGCAGGGTCAGGAGGTCCGCGTCCGAGATCGCGCCCGCCGCTTTCAACACCGCGTAGAGCAGCGGCGCCGCGTGCCCCTTCGAGAAGATGAGCCGGTCGTTCGCCGGGTCGCGGGGCTTGTCGAGATCCGTGCGCCAGTGCGAGGCCAGCAGCACGGCCATCAGGTCGGCTGCCGACATCGACGATGTCGGGTGGCCCGAGCCGGCGGCCGTCGTCGACCGGATGCTATCGGCGCGGAGTTGCGTGGCCAGCTTTTTCCAGACGCCGGGGTCGCTCATGGCGAACTCATAACCATCGAACCCCCGCTGCGAAGGGGAGACGGTCACCCGGCCGGTGAATGCCGGGGAAGACGCACGACGAACCGGGTCTCCCCGCCGGACGAGGTCACGTCCACCGTGCCGCCGTGCGAGGTCGCCACCGCGCGGACGATGAACAGCCCCAGCCCCAGCCCTTCGCCGTCCTGGTTCTGCCCGCGCGCGAACGGCTCGAACAGGCGCTGCTGGCGCTCGGGCGAGATGCCGGGCCCTTCGTTGACGACGGCCACCGTCACGTCGTCGGGGTGCCCTTCCGCCTCGATGCGCACCGGCCGGTCGGGGGCGCCGTAGCGGAGGGCGTTCCTCACCAGGTTGTCCAGCATCTGGACCAGGCGGTCGGGATCCCAGACGCCTGCGACGTCGCCCGTGGTCGCGATCGTGACACGACCGCTGGCGCCGCCCAGCTCCGCTTCGGCGACCACCTGCTCCAGCACCTGGCGCAGGTCGACCGGCGCCTGGTTCAGCGGCAGCTGCCCGCGGGCGCGCGCGCGAACGAAGTCCAGCAGCTCATCGATCATCCGCCGCATCCGGGACGCGCTGGAGGCGATCCGCGCCACGGTCGAGGTCACGCCGGCCGGGAGCTCGGCGCGCGCTTCCAGGCGGCGGGCGGCCAGCAGGATCGCGGCCAGCGGGTTTCGCAGATCGTGCCCCAGCACCCCGATGAAGCGCTCGCGGAACTCGGCCTCGCTCTCCAACCGGTGCTGCGTCTCCTTCAGCTCGGTGATGTCGACGAACGCGACCACGGCGGCCAGCAGCTCCCCCCGCTCGTCCAGCACCGGGGCGGCGCTGCTGAGGACGTACCCCGCGGAGCCGTCACCCCGGGTGATGCGCAGCTCGCGGGTCGTCTCGCGCCGTTCGTGTAACGCGACCGTCAGCGGATATTCGCCGGCCGGCACGACCTGCCCTTCCATGTCGAACACCTGGCCCGTGCGGTAGTCGTCGACCGTGCTGGGCGTGAACGGCCCGCGCCAGATCGTGGCTACGGCGCGGTTGCTGGTGCGGATGTTCCCGTCGCTGCCCGCGACGAGCACGCCCGCCGGCACCTGCTGCACGATCGCGTTCAAGAGGCGCGACTCTTCGTCCAGCCGGTGGCGCAGCCGCATCTCCGTGATCAGCGCCGCCGCGCGCTGGGCGATGGCCCGGAACAGCAACATGTCCGCCTGCCCGAACCCGTAGGCGGTCAGCGACCCCATGTGCGCGACGCCAATCAGCTCTTCGCCGTCGGCCAGCGGAACCCCGTAAAGAGCGCGCACCTGTCGCTCCCGAATGAACTCGCTCTTGATCAGCGGATCGTTGGCGGCGTCCCGCAGCATCAGCGGCTCACGGGTCGCCCCGATCGTTCCCGCGAATCCCTCACCGATGGCCAGGGAGAACCCGGCCTCGCGCTCCGCGACCAGCCCCACGGCCGCGCGCACGCGCAGGCGGTCCCCCTCGCGCAGCAGGATCGTCGCCGTGTCCGTCGCGTCGGTGCTCTCCATGATCACGGTCAGCAGGCGCGAGAGCAGCTCGTCGAGCGACCACGACCCCAGCGCCTCCCGCGAGAGGCGATCGACGGCGCTCAGCACCCGCTGGTTCGCCGCCGCGTAAAAAGAGACGGCCGTCTCGATCGCGTGGTCCAGGATGCGGTCGACGACCCGGACGTGCGACACGTCGCAGCCCGGGGTATCGGCGACGACGTCCATGACGCACTGGCGGAGGACGGCGTATTCCGACACCAGGTCGCCCAGCAGAAACCCGCGGCTCAGGCGATCGAGCGCGTGGAGCTCGGACGCGTCGCTGGCCAGCGCCGACGCGAGGTCGCCCGTCGCCAGCACATCGCTGAGCCGCAGCAGGATCTTCGGCAGGTTGTCGCGGAGCGCTGGCTCGGACAGCGGGCGCGCCACCGCCCGCTGCCGCACGATCGCCTCCCAGCTCGCGATGATGGCTTCGCTTCGGGTCGCGAGCGCCGTCGCGAGCGCCCGACATCGGACGCCTGGCTCCTCCTGTCCGGGATCCCCCGCAGCGGACATCGCCACGGAAATGTGACCACGGTCGAGGCTAGCGCCAGTTAGGTCGCCAGCTCAGCCCGGGCCCATGATGAAGTACTTGGCCCATTGAGCGGCGTGGTTCGACGTGGTGACGTCCTGGAACGGCAGGCAGAACGCCGGGTAGCTGGGGTCGGCGTCGCCCCCCTCGGGGTTGACGCCCACCATCCAGATCAGCGTTCCGCTGCGGTTCTCGTTCCCTGTCGACCCCGGCGGGCTGCGCAGGCCGTATTGCCGCGTGGACGAGAACGTCAGCCAGACCAGCTTGTGGGTTTCGTCGAGCCGTTCGGTGAAAGGCGCCCACTTGGGGTACGAGTTGGTGAGCGCGGTGGTCGTCCCGTCCGCGACGCCGGGCCGGTTCGCGTTCGCCAGCGCGACCGGCGCCATCCCGCCCACCGACGTCACGTACATGGTGGCCGTCGCATCCGTGTCCGCGTTGCAGGAGATGTCGGGCGTTTGGCCGGCCGCGGGCGTGCCGCTACAAGTCGACTCGTCATAGGCGACCAGGTTTCCGTCCGGCGCGATGGCCGGGTAATAGCGATTCTTGCCCAGCACCGCCGGGACCAGCTCACGCGGGGCGCCCCACGCGCCGTTCGCCGTCTGCACCACGTCGATCGCGCCCCGCGCCGGCTTCTGGTCGGTGGTCGCGGCGGTCGGATCGATCGACGCGAACACAATCGTGTCCGGCCCGTCGGGGTTCTTCGACCAGTCGGGGTGGTCGGCCCGCAGGCCGCCGAGCTTGATCGTCGAGGTCATCCGGCCGTTCGTGCCGTCGAAGAGCATCAGGTCGGACGCACCCCGGTGGCCGGGCAGGCTGTCGCCGTACACCCCGACGAACTGGGAGCCATCGGAGTTCCAGGACTCGAACTGACTCTTCTGGGTCAGCGGGAACGGCTGGATCGCCGAGTTCGCGGCCACGTTCCACAGCAGCAGCCGGCCGTCATTCTGGCCGCCGGCGCTGGCGATCAGCTTGTCGCCGTTCGGGGCCAGCGCGTGACAGCCGACGCAGGTCCTGCCGTCCGTGTTGGTGGGCGTCAGGTACGGCATCGCGGACGACGTGCTGCCCGCGAAGTCCCAGCGCATGATCGCGCTCTTGCCGCTGGTGGTCCAGTAGTAGAGCGCCCCCTCGATGGTGTCCTTCGAGAACAGCATCGTGAACGAGGCGCTGCTCCCCTTGGCGGTGCCAGTGTCGTCGGTGCCCGTGACGGTCAGCTTGACCGGCCCCTGCCCCGCGTTCGCGCCGGCCACCGACGCCCACAGAGCCGGGTCGGGCACATAGATGCAGCCTTTGATCCCCGTGGGCGTCGTGCACCGCACGAAGGTCGTGATCGTCGAGACCGTGCCGGCAAGGCTGACCTGGAAGAGGGTGTTGTTCGCACCAGGGGTGAAGTGGATCTCGATCCCGGTGATGTTGGGCGGGAACAGCGTGCCGTCGTTCGGGTAGACCAGCTGCGGCGCCCGCGCGTCGTCGTTGGGCGCGCCAGAGACAATCGACGACGCGTTCGCCGGGACGCCCTTGCCTGCGGCGCCCGGGTCGGGCCCCGTGTACGAGAAGTTCACGACCAGAGTCGCCTGTGCGAACGACGTCCCGGAGCTGGCGACGATCGTGACGCGTCCCCCGGCCTTGCCGGTGGCCGTCGCCACCCCGTTCTTGTCGATCGTGATGATGTTGGAGGGCGTCACCGAAAACGCGACCATGCTGGTCAGGTCCTTCGTCTGGCCGTTCACGGTCCCGGTCACGGTGTACTGCTGCGTGACGGTCGGCCCGCCGCCGGTGACGGTGATGCTGGCCATCGCCGGGCTGATCTGCAGCGACGTCAATCCGGGGATTCCGGGCGAGCTGATGCTACCGGGCTGGGTGCCGGTGCCCGCGTGACTTCCCGCCTCGAACCTGCAGCCGCCAGGGGCAGCGACCGTTGCAGCTAGCGTGGCTGCTAGCCAAAAATGATAACTTAGTAGCCGAAATGCGCGCTTCATCGATGAATTCCCCTTTGCAAATGACCGGCGCGCACGGAACGACCCGCACGCACCGGTCAAATCGACGGCGCTGAGTTCGTGCTACCGATTCAGGAAATTCATCAACCAAGTCATCGCGGGTCGCAGGGTCCCGCTGCTGCTCATGAGACCGCTGTTGGTCTCCCAGGTCTGCCCCTGGATGTAGCCCCAGACCGTCACGCCATGCACGTTCGGGTCGTTCCAGAACATCGTGAACAGGTTCTGGAACTGGGTCTTCTGCTGGTTGTCGTCCGCGATGTTCAGGTCGAACTCGCTGATATAGACGGGCAGACCGGTCGAGCTGGTCAGCTTGTCGATGTACATCTGCGTGGTGCTGGCGGACGCGTTGGTCAGGCCGTGCGCCTGTGCGCCAATCGCGTCGATCGGCGCGCCCGCCTTCATGGACTTGGTGACCAGGTCGATCATCCGGCTGTTGTCGCCCGACTGCTCGATGATGTTGTAGTCGTTCACGATCAGGATCGAGTTCGGGCAGTACTGCCGCGCCCACTTGAAGATCGTGACCACCCAGTCGTAGCCGCTGGCCCCGGCGCCGCCCAATGCCGCCATGTACGGCGGCGTCGTGTGGGGCGGCGGCTCGTTCAAGACGTCGATCATCTGGGTGTCCGGGTAACGCGTGCAGAACTGCTTGATCCAGTCCTCGACCGCGGCCTTCTGGTTCGCCTGCGACAGGCCGCCGATCCAGCCGGGCTGCTGCGCCCCCCAGACGAAGTTGTGCTGCTTGAAGGGCATGTTGTGCTGCATGGCGTACGTGTGGATGTTGTCCAACGCCGTCCAGTTGTACTTGCCCTGGGTGCCCTCGACCGAGCCCCACTTGCCCTCGTTCTCGGGCGTGATCTGGTCCCAGTACTTGTTGTAGGTCGACGGGATCTGCCCCCGCTGCGTGATGTTGCCGCAGAACTTCTTCGGGACCGGGGGATGCCAGCCGCCGCCCGTGTAGCCGCCCGTCCCGGGGGTCCCGGCCGTGCCGGATTGTCCGGCCAGGCCACCGCGCCCGGCCGTGCCCCCGGTGCGCCCGCCGCCGCCCAGCGTCCCCGCGACACCGCTGCCACCCGTGTTGGTGTAGATCTGGCCGCCGGTGCCGCCGCCGGTCGCGGAGGATCCCCCGGTGCTGCCGCCGGTCGCGTTCAGGCCGCCCGTGCCGGGGGTTCCCCCGGTCGCCGAGCCGCCGCTGCCCCCTTCACCCCCGTCTTGGCCCGCGCCGGCGCAGGCACCGAGCACCAGTGCGCCCACAGCCATCGCCGCAATTCGTCGAAAGACCCGTTCCGAATGACGCATCTCGGTCCCTCCAGGGTGGGCGGCGCGGATTGGTCCGGCGCTCCGTCCACGTGAACGGCCCGCCGTTCACGCTCCCCCGGTTGAACTGTCGCCTGCTGGAGATGTTGTTATAGAAGGCACCTCTCGTTTGTGACGTGCCGTCACACGGCTGGCTATTGCAGGTCGATCTTCTGAACACCCCAGTAGCCGCTGGCCAGGAAGAGGGCGTCATCCTGGCGCGACACACCGTTGCCCCACCAGCCCAGGGTCCGGGTGAATTGGCGGAACTCCGGCGCCTGACCCGGAACGAGCCGGTAAATGTCGACGCCGTTCGGTCCCCAGCCCGATTGAACGATGGCGCGGTCGCCTTCGATGTCGAGCAACCAGCTCCAACCGCGGATCCCCTGCGACTCCCGATCGACGGGGGCGGCCGGGTTCGTCAGATCGATGGCGTGCAGCTTGACCACGCCGCCGCTGCCGCCGGTCGCGGGGTCCGTGTATTCCTGGGCGGACACGTACGCGGTGGAGCCGCGCACGAACGTGGTGCCCACCCACCCTGCCAGCGGCGTCGTCGACAGCAACGTCGCCTGGGCGCCCTGCACGCGCACCACGTCGAAGTCGTCCCTGGCGACGCTGGCGTCCCAGCGATAGTCGATCGTGTACAGCAGGTCGGGATCGGTGGGCGAGCCCCCGACCAGCAACCCCGGCACGTTGATCTTGGCCCCGACGCGCGGGTGCGCCCGATCGGTCAGGTCGACGCGGTCGGCGAAGTAGCGGACCGTCCAGTTCTGCGCGCCACCGTCGCCGGTGGAGCGGTCGGCCCACTCGTAATGCCCGACGTAGAGCGTGTTGCCGGCGATCTGCATGTTCCCCCACCAGCCGGTTGCATCGTCGGTGATGCTGACTGACCCGGTGGACGGCGCGTCGGGGTGCGAGAGATCGACGATCCACAGCGAGCTGTTCGCGTCGATTTGGTAGCCGTTGTTTCCGTCGTAGATCGGCTCCCACCGGCGGAACGCGAGCGCGTCGCCGCCGACCTGGACGACGTCCGCGCCGCCGAACCAGTCGTACGGATAGAAGCCGTCCCAGCCCCACCCCCACCACCCCCACGTGTCGGTGGGGAGGCGGACCTTGCCGCGCAGGACCACGCCGTCCGTCAGGTCGACGACCTGGATCTGTTGAGCGCGCGCCGTGCACGAGTTGGCCGTCCCGCGCACCGCGGTTGCGCCGGCTGCGATGGGGCGGCCGTACGTGTCGCAGCTGGCGGGCACCGCGACGTTGGTGACGACGTAGGCCAGCTTGCCGTTGGTGAAGACGCGGGCGTTGACGCCCTCGACGCGAACGGTGGGGATGTTCCCCGCGTCCGAGGTCTCCTCGATGTCTTTGATCGGCACCAGCCGCACCTCGGACCAGGTCTGGTCGTTGCCCCACCAGTCGCTGGAGATCTCGGCGATGTTGGTCCCTTGTGGCTGGGCGGTGATCACGTTGCGGGCCAACGTCAGCTCCGTCGTCACGACCGGCGCCGCATGGTTGGTGTAGTCGACGACCGCCAGCGACAGGTCCGAGAGCGACACGAGCCGGTTCTTCACGAAGATGCCGCGTTCGACCCAGCCGCGCGTGTGCGCGGCGCCACCCGTGGCGATCGACGACGCCGTGAAGTCGATCAGCTGCAAGCCGTTGTTGTAGGCCTGGCTGGTGTCGCTCCACCCGGAGAACGGCAGCACGACCAGCCCCTGGCCGGCGTCCATCGTGAACGCCTTGAACGTCCCCGCCGCCGGCGTCCACGCCCAGCCGTTGCCGAAGGTCGACGTCCCGAGCAACTGCGGGGCGGTCGGCGTCGTGACGTCCAGATACTGCAGTGACACCGCCGAGCTGCTGCTGGTCGCCGTGTTCGTGTACTGGCTGCCCAGCGCAAACAGCCGACGGTTCGGCGCGGGCAGGATGTTCCAGATCGTTCCGCTGATGTGCAAGGTGCCCGCCAGGACGGGCGCCTTCGCGTCGCTGAGATCGTAGACCAGGAACGGCGTCGCCGTGGCGCCCGCGCCGTAGTCATAGGTCTGGGGCGACAGGTACAGCCGGTCGGTGTCGAACCGCGCGGCCACGCTCCAGCCCGTCGACGGGATCACCAGCTGCGAAGCCAGGGCCGGCGCGTCGGGGTTCGAGAAGTCGGCGATCGACAGGATGTACCCCGAGGTGCCGTCGCAATAGCCGTACACGCCCGCGGCGCACGCGACGACGTGCGCGGTCTGTCCGTCGGCGAAGTCCAGGTTCCAGCGGCCGTTGTCCGCGCCCCATCCCTGGACCCGACCTGCGACGCGCACTGACCCGCGTTGCACGATCTGCCCACCCGCGTCCGAGATGTCGAGGTACAGAAGCTCGGTCTGATTCGTCGCCTTCGGCGGCAGTCCGGCGTCGGCGGTTCCGCCGTCGACCGCGCGGCCGCCGGCGCCCATCGTCGTGTCGACGTCGTGCGCGAGCATGATCGCGTTGGGCGTCACGTTGAAGACGCCGCTGAACCCGGGGAACGTGACGCTGCCGACGGAGCGGATGGCGTTGCCGCCGAAGCTGACGGAAGAGACGATCACCGATTGGTGCGGCTGCGCGGTGGTCGCGCTGTCCCAGCCGTAGTCCCAGCCGTAGTCCTCGCTGACCGCGTAGATGACGTCGCCGACGACGCGGTCGTCGGCCACCCAGCCCCCCAGCTTCGCTTCACCCAGCACCTTGATGTGCGACGGGTCGGTCGCGTCCAGGCCGCGCACGATCGAGCCGTGGAACGGCGTTCCGTCGTCCATCGCGCCATACCAGTCCGCCACCACGACGATCGCGACGCCGTTGCGGACGATCATGTCGACGGGCGAGCCGTAGATGGGCGACCGCCCGATGAGGGTCGGGTGGTCGACGTCGCTGACGTCGAAGACCATCAGGCCGCGGTAGCCGTTCAAGTAGTAGAGCCGGTCGCCCTCCAGCCGGTAAAGGTCGGTCTCCTGCAAGGTCCGGGTCGTGGTCGTGCTGGTCGCCGTCCGGGGCGTCGCGGAGTCGGCCGCGCCGGCGGTCGCCGCGCCGAACTGGGGCGGCCGACCCACCGTCGTCATTCCGGCAGGTGGCGCAGAGACGAAGCTGCTCTGACCGACTGTGCGGCCGCCGCCGCCACCGCCGTGACACGCGGCCAGGCTGGTCGTCGCGACGAACAGAAGAAGGAACTGGGTGCGGGTGGGTGCGATCATCGGGGTCCTCGGCTAGGCAAGCGCCCGGGGACGCTGCACGTCCGATGCCAGAGCGGCGACCGTCACGTCGCTGCGCAACTCCGCGGCGGAGGCGACGTGGATCTCGGAGAGCTGGAGACTCCGGTGGATCTCCCCTCAGGTTTTCGAGGCGACGGCGGGCGCAACACGGGCTGGAAGAAAGGCGCCCCGGCTCGTTGTGTTGCTGCGGATGCGCGCACCCACGGCATCCACGCTCACGGGAGGCGCACATGAACACGTACAGGTTCGGAAAGCATCCGCCCAAGCACGACTACCGCACCCTGCGGTTGAAGAACTACCTGAAACCCGGACTCGAGGCGCCGCCCGCCGCGTACGACGTGCTACCGCACGTTTACGACAAGCTGAAGATCTCGAAGCCAGCCGAGCTGTTTCCGATGGACGGCAACGACACGCTCGGCGACTGCACGATCGCGGCGCTGGCGCACGCGTCGACCGTGTACCACGGGCTGGTCGGCAACAAGACCATCTGGGCCGAAACCAGCGTCGTGAAGCTCTACTACCACCTGACCGGCGGCGTCGACTCGGGGTTGAACGAGCTGGACGTCCTGAATTACTGGCGCAAGCACAGCGCCGCCCACGACAAGATCCTCGCGTACGCGGCGATCGACGTGAAGAACCACACGCACGTCCAGCAGGCGATCAAGATCTTCGGGGGCGTCTACCTGGGGTTCCAGGTGCAGCAGAAATGCCTCGACGACTTCAACGCCCGCCAGCCGTGGACACCCGGGCGACTGACGAAGGAGGGTCACGCGGTGTACGCCGTCTCCTATGACCACGACGGCGTGACCGTCCTGACCTGGGGCAACACGCAGAAGGCGACCTGGGCCTGGTGGGACGAATGCGTGGACGAGGCCTACGCGATCCTTCCGGCCGAGGCCAAGGCCGATGCGTTTTCGGGCATCGCGTTCAAGGAGCTTCAGGCAGACCTGGACTCCGTCGCGACCTGACCGCACCCGAAACGCCGACGCCCCCGGGCGGCCAGAGCCGCTCCGGGGCGTCGATACAACCTCGGCGCTACTAGATGCCGCCCGACACGATGAGCTGATCGATGTCCGAGGCGTCCGCGTTGCTGGTCGACCCGTATCGGATCTGGAGCGTTCCACCGCTGAAGAAGCGCGCCAGTGGGGTCGGGACCGTGAACGTGTGCGCCGTCCAGCTCCAGTCGCCCGCGAAGGTGTTGTCACCAAGCGGCGTCCAGGCGCCGGTGGTCGTGTCGAGCACCTCGAACGTCCACAGCTGCGACGTGACGACGGGCCCCCGATAGTTGACCTGCAGGCCCAGCGATTTCACCGCGGCGGACGTGACGCCCGAGGGCAGCGCATAGTTGCAGACGATGCGCGTCGCGGGCGACAGCTCGACGTAGTCGGTCCAGACGTCCGTCGTGCCGGTGAGCTCCGCCGTCGTCAGCGCCGGCGCCGTCTGGCCGGCGCCGATCTGCCCGGTCAAGACGGACAGCGACCCGCACGGCATCGAGAACGCCGTCCCGGTGCTGCCGCCCGTGCCCGTCGTGCCGCCCGTGCCGGTGCTGCCCCCCGTTCCTCGGGTGCCGCCCGTGCCGTTCGTGCCGCCCGTGCCGGAGCTGCCGCCCGTGCCGCTGGAGCCGACGGTGCCGCGAATCAGCAGCTGGTCGATGTCCGATGAGTCGGCGGTGCTGGTGGTCCCGTATCGAATCTGCAGCGTGCCGGACGAGAAGAAGCGCGCGGACGGCGCCGGTAGCGAGAACGTGTGCTGGCTCCAGACCCACCCCGCTGCGAACGTGTTGTCGCCGAGCGACGTCCAGGCGCCGGTCGTCGGGTCGAGCACCTCGAACCCCCAGGTCATGGTCGACTTGCTGGGCCCGCGGTAATTGACGTCCAGCGACAGCGACGTCACCGACGCCGGGCTGATGTTTGAGGGGAGCACGTAGTTGCACACGATGCGCGACGCGGGCGAGAGCTCGACGTAGTCGGCCCACACGTCGGTCGTGCCCGTCAGCTCGGCGGTCGCCAGCGCCGACGCGGTCTGGCCGGCGCCGATCTGCCCCGCCGCCACGGATAGGCTCGTGCACGCAATCGAGAACGCCGTCCCCGTGCTGCCGCCGGTGCCGGTGCTGCCGCCGCTGCCGGTGCTGCCACCGCTGCCCGTGCTGCCGCCGCTGCCCGTGTTGCCGCCGGTGCCCGTGCTGCCGCCCGTGCCCGTGCTGCCGCCCGTGCCGCTGCACGAAGCGCCGTTCGCGAGCGCCAATGTCGCTGAGCCGCCCGCCGGCAGCGCCACCGACGAGATCGCCTGTCCGGCGTAGCTCTCGGTGCTGCCGCCGCAAGCGCCGGTGACTGGCACCGTCGCCGCGCGCGCCACATGAACGGTGACCGTCCCCGCATTGGGATCGATCGTCGCCGACGCGCCCGCTCCGTCGTACTGCATGCGGTTCGCGACCAGCTGCCCCAGGGCGTCCATGGTCGGCCCGACCAGCGGCGTGGTGACGCGGGTGCTGTACTTGGCGAACGTCTGGTCCAGCAAGTCACCCAGGATGCTGCGCCCCGAGCCGTAGATGTGCAGATCCGGCTGGTGGAACATCCAGGGATCGTTCTCGCCCTTCAGCAGGTACTGCGCGAGCACGTCGCTCTCGTGGTCCAGGATCTCCGCGTAGACGAGGTCCCGTCCCCAGAACGAGCGATAGATGTCGTTGTACTCGGCCACCCACTGATCGGGCGTGGAGACGTTGTAGTAGAGGTTCGTGGGCCGGCGCGGGATCATCAGGATCGACGGCTGCAACGGGTTGTAAATGCCCGCGTTGGGCGTCGGGTTGTCGTAGCCGGGCACCGACGTATCACTGACGACGTAGCGAAGGCCCGTGTCGAACATCGCGCGCATCGGGTCTGACGACGTCAGGCCGCTGTAGCTGGGGGGAACCAGCGTCGCGATCGTGAACGGCTTCAGCCCGTATTGATCCGAGATGGCCGCATTCTTCGTCAGCTCGGTGACGACGTCGGCGTAGGCCAGCGGATCCAGCGTGGAGTGATCGTACGTGTGGCTGATCCAGTAGAACCCGCTGCCGATCTGCTGGGCCTTCGTCGCCAGCGCGTCGGGCGCGAATTGAACGGTGCCGTACCCGTTGAACGCCATGTTGTAGCGAAACCCGGCGGTGACGGCCTGGGCGCGCTTGGCGGTCTGGTAGTCGAACGTGGCCTGCAGATCCGCCGTGCTCATCCGGAACGTGCCACCTGTGTAGATGTCGTCGGCCAGAAACAGGTCGTCGATCTGGACGCCGATGTACGCGTGATGCTGCCCCAGGAACACGCCGCGCGTCGCCCAGCTGACGGCCCCGCGCAGCAGCTGCAACGAGTGAAAGAGGCTGGGCGCCTGCGAGAAGTTCAGCGACAGCGCCTCGCGCCCGTCGCCGTACGCGCGGGTGGCGGCCAGCACGCGACCGGCTGAATTGATCAGCAGCGGCACCGTCGCCGCATCCGAGGGCGTCCCAAGATAGGCGAACGCGCCGCTGATCGTCACGCCGCTCGAGCAGTTGACGTACGGGAACGCCGCCTTGCCAGCCGTCGTGCAGCTGGCGACCAGCGGGATCGAGGAGGTGTCCTGCGTCGTCGCCCCGGAGTAGCCGTAGCTGGCGTCCGGCGACGTGTACAGCGACACGCGCCGCACCTGGAACATGGCCTCGTAGTTGGCCAGCGTCTGAAACTCGGCGGCGGAGAACGCGCTGCTGCCGCCGGACGACACGAGGTTGCCGCGCGTCAGGACGATCGCGTTGTACTTGCCGTGCGTGCCCGAGGCCAGCGTCGACGCGGAAAGCGTCGTCTGCGTCGCGACGAGCACGTCATACGGCACGCCCATGTACCCCAGCGTCTGCCGGATGGCATCCAGCTCTGCCTCGCTGCCGTCAGCGGAGATGACCAGCACCCGGGCGTCGACCAGCGTGCCGGCCGCGGGCGCCGCGATGAGCGCCAGCGGAGACGCATCGACGGCCTCCAGCGCGGTGGGCAGCGGCGCGGCCGATGCCGGCGCCGGCTGCACGGGGGCGCGGGGCACGACATGCCGCACGGCCAGCGGCGGCGCCGCGTCCTTGCCGCACCCGAGCACCAACACGCCCACCACTCCCGCTCCTACGCCCACCTGCCATAGCCAACTCTTTTTGTTCACGCCCCACCTCCGCTTCGAGATCCGCGGCGGACACGTCACGCGTCCTCCGCTCAAGCAACGACGGCGAACGTAAAGCGGGCGCGAGTCGGCACATATGAGCCGCAGCCTGGAATCCGCGGGCACGGCCGTTGCACAATGAATCCGCTCATGAACGCGCGCGGCCGGTCGGCAACGATCTGGGTTGTAGTTCCTCTGGCCACGATGCTCAGCGGCTGCCCCGCCGACGAGACCTGCGACGCGGTCGCGTGCGGACCAGTGGCGACCGTCCTGGTGTCCCTGCCGGCCTCAGTTGCTCCCGGCACTCAGGTGACCGCCTGCCACGCATTCACGTGTGTGAGCGGTCAGTTGCCCGCGCCAACGCAGCTGGACAGGACGTGGACGCTCTCCACCGACCCGATCATCACGGCGACGCTTTCCAGCGGTCCCGCGCCGTCCTTGCAGGTGCAGTGGTGGGCGACCCCGAATGCGGCGGACGGCGACGGCTACACGGTCACCGTCAGCGATCCGGCCGGCAACGCGGTCGCCAGTTTTGCCGCGACCGCGACATATATGTCGGGTGTGCGCGGTCCGCCCTGCCAGGCGAACTGCCACACCGCCACCTTGACCCAGACGCCCGTCACCGAGGACGCGGGGGCCGACGCCGGCCACGACGCGGGGACGGACGGCGGCGGCGACGCGGGGCGCGCCCCGGTCACTTGCCGCCCCGATGCCGCCTGCCCCAGTGGCTGGTTCCCGTACGACGACACGCTCTGTTCGCCGCCCGATCAAAGCGGCAAGAAGTCATGCGAGCGGGTGGGCGACCAGCTCTGCCATCTCGCCTGCAAGACTGACGCGGATTGCCAGGCGGTCGGCCTGCCGGGCTGCGGAACGCTGACGTTCTTTTCAGGAAGCGACGCCGGACACCAGGTCCCCGCGTGTACCGGGACCGCCGCCCTCCCGGCGTGCGTCACGGCCTCCGGCCCGCGTCTTTAGCGTCCCCGGGCAGCTCCCCCATCATTTTGGGCGCCTCGACCCCTTATCGGGCGAGGCTCTTGCTGACCCATCGCCACGCTCCGGTTCCCGTTCCCCCCGCGCGGGCCATGCGCTGGCGGCGGCGGTCGTGGGAGGTCATCAACTCCGACATCGTGGCCGGCCGGTCGCCCGGACCCGAGCCCCCAGCCGAGTGGCTGCCGCACCTGCACCGGCTGGTCGAAGCCTCGCGGTCGCCCGTCCAGGGGCCGGCCTGGTGGACGCCGCTGCGCGCCTACGACGGCAACGTCGAGACGCGGACCGACCCGGCCACCTACTACCGGGACGGTATGCGCCGCCTGCGGCCGCACGACCCGCAGCGCGTGGTGCTGCAGCTGACGCTGTCGGGCTGGGGGCACTTCGAGCTCTATCGAAAGCCGCCGGTCCGGCTGGGGCCGGGGACAGCGTTCATCGCCGTCATCCCGTCCCGCCACCGCTACTACCTGCCAGAAGAGTCGCCGGGGTGGACGTTCGCCTGGGTCCGCACCTGGATCCCGCACATCGTTCAGCGCTTCGCGAAGCAGGTCAGCCTGACGGGCCCCGTGCTCCAGCTGACGCCGTCCAGTCCGCTGGTGTCGATCCTGATGCGGCTGGTGCGGGGCGCGTTCGAAAAGGACTTCCGCGATCGCTTCGAGCTGGAGCTGGCGCTGTTCGAGCTTCTGCTGGCGTACGAACGGGCAGGCGAAGAGCTCCTGGACGTCACGGGCAACCGCGAGAGGCTGCTCGAATGGGTGCGTGCGCGGGTGCTGGCCAGGCCCCGCCAGTCACCGCGCGTCGACGCCATCGCCACCGAGCGCGGGATGAGCCGCAGCCACTTCAGCCACTTCTTCCACAACGCCACCGGAATGAGCCCGGCGCGATTCATGACCGAGGTTCGCGTGCAGGAGGCGGCGCGCATGCTGATCGCGACGCGGGCGCCGCTCAAACACATCGCGGACGCGTGGGGGTTCGCCACCGTCAATCACTTTTGCCGGGTGTTCCGGCGGCTTCAACACACGACGCCGGCCGCGTACCGGCGTTCGTTTGGTTATTGAGCCGGAAAGCCCGGCCAAAGGAACTCAGTCACAAATGGAGCCAATTCCGAACATCAGAGCCATGGCGGGCGGCAATTCGCCCGAGGTATCAGATCTGGCGGGGTCGCGAGACCGGTGACCGTGAAATCTGATTCGTTCGTCCTGGGGATCGATTTTGGCACCGACTCGGTGCGGGCGGTCGTGGTGGCGGCCTCGAACGGCGCTGTGGCCGGCACCAGCGTCGTCCCCTACCGTCGCTGGCCGAGGGTCGCTACTGCGACCCGCTGGCGAACCGGTTTCGCCAGCACCCGCGCGATTACCTGGAAGCGATGGAAGCCGCGACGGCGGGCGCGCTGCGGGCGGCAGGCAGCGGCGTCGCCTCCCGCGTCCAGGGCATCGCGGCCGACACGACCGGCTCCACGCCCGTGCTGGCGGATCGCACGGGCACCCCGCTGGCGCTGTTGCCGGCTTTCCAGGACGAGCCGGACGCCATGTTCATCCTGTGGAAGGACCACACGTCCGTCGCCCAGGCCGAACGCATCAACGCGCTCGCCCACCGGTGGAACGTCGACTACACGCAGTACGAGGGCGGCGTCTATTCGTCGGAGTGGTTCTGGGCGAAGGTGCTGCGCGTCGTCGAGACCAACCCCGCGGTGGCGGAGGCGGCCGCCACGGCGATCGAACACTGCGACTGGATCCCGGCGGTCCTCACGGGCGCGCGCAGCCTGGATCAGCTGAAGCGCAGCCGGTGCGCGGCCGGACACAAGGCGATGTGGCACGCGCAGTTCGGCGGCTACCCCTCGGACGAATTCCTGGCCCAGCTTCACCCGCGGCTTCCGGCGCTGAAGGCTTCCCTGGGGACGGCGACCTGGACGGCCGACGTTCCGTTCGGAACCGTGTCCGAGGAATGGGCGCACAAGCTGGGGATCTCGCCGTCGGCCGTCGTGGCCGTCGGGGCCTTCGATGCGCACATGGGCGCGGTCGGCGGCGGAATCCGGCCGCATCAGCTGCTGAAGGTGATGGGGACCAGCACGTGCGACATCCTGGTCGCGCCGCCGGCGGAGAAGCTGGAGAAGCTGGTCCCCGGGATTTGCGGACAGGTCGACGGCTCCGTCCTGCCGGGCGCGATCGGGTACGAGGCGGGTCAGTCCGCGTTCGGCGACGTTTACGCCTGGTTCAAGCAGCTCCTCTGCTGGCCGCTGAGCTTCATGCCGGCTGCGCTCGGCGCCTCTGAGCAACAGAGCGCCGCCTGGACGGAGCGCATCATCCCCGAGCTCGAGGAGGCGGCGGCGGTCATCCCGCCCGGGGACGGCGCGCTGGTCGCCCTCGACTGGATGAACGGGCGGCGGACGCCGGACGCCAACCAGCGGTTGAAGGGCGCGATCACCGGCATCCAGCTGGGGACCGACGCCCCGCGGATCTACCGGGCGCTGGTCGAGGCGACCGCCTTCGGCTCGCGCGCCATCGTCGAGCGCTTTCGGACGGCGGGGATCCGGATCGACAGCGCCATCGCGATCGGCGGCGTCGCCACCAAGAGCCCGTTCGTGATGCAGACGGTGGCTGACGTGATGAACATGGACATCGCCGTGTCCGCGGCCGAGCAGGCGGTCGCGCTGGGCGCCGCCATGTTCGCGGCGGCCGCGGCCGGCCTTCACGCGAGCGTCTCCGACGCCCAGCGAGCAATGTCGGCCGGCATCGACCGGACCCATCGCCCCGACCCGCAGATGGCCGCCCGATACGACCAGAGCTATCGACGGTACCTCTCGCTGGGATCCTTCGTTGAACGACACCTGACCTCCTGAACCCGACAAGTGAGGATTCGATGATCGATCTCCAGAAGTACGAGCTGTGGTTCCTGACCGGCAGCCAGCACCTGTACGGCCAGGAGGCGTTGAAGCGCGTCGCCCAGGACTCGCAAGCGATCGTCGAGTCATTGAATCGCTCCGGGAAGCTTCCCGTGCGCATCGTCGCCAAGCCGACGCTGACCGGCCCCGAAGCGATCCTCGACGTCTGTCTGGAGGCGAATTCGTCGCCGGCCTGCGCGGGCGTGATCACGTGGATGCACACCTTCTCGCCCGCCAAGATGTGGATCGCGGGACTGACCCGTCTGGGCAAGCCGCTGGCCCACCTTCACACGCAGTTCAATCGCGACCTGCCGTGGGGCGAGATCGACATGGACTTCATGAACCTGAATCAGTCGGCGCACGGCGACCGAGAGTTCGGGTTCATCGGGGCGCGACTGCGGCTGCCGCGCAAGATCGTCGTCGGCCACTGGCAGGACGACGGCGTGCTCGCCAAGTTGAACGGCTGGTCGCGCGCCGCCTGCGCGTTCGCGGACGCGCAGCAGCTGAAGATCGCCCGCTTCGGCGGCATGAACATGCGGGAAGTCGCCGTGACGGGCGGCGACCGCGTGCAGGCCCAGATCGAGCTCGGGTGGTCGGTGAACGGCTACGGCGTCGGCGACCTGGTCGGCCGGATCGCCGACGTGAGCGACGCACAGATCGACGCGCTGGTCGCCGAGTACCAGCACGCCTACACGGTCTCGCCCGCGGTGCGCCCCGGTGGTCCCCGCCATGCGCTGCTGCGGGACGCCGCCCGCCAGGAGATCGGCATGCGCGGGTTCCTCGAGGAGGGTGGGTTCGCCGCCTTCACGACGACGTTCGAGGATCTGCACGGGCTCAAGCAGATCCCCGGCCTCGCGTGTCAGCGGCTGATGGCCGACGGGTTCGGCTTCGGCGCCGAGGGCGACTGGAAGACCGCCGGGCTCGTGCGCGCGATGAAGGTGATGTCGACCGGCCTGCGCGGCGGCGTGTCGTTCATGGAGGACTACACGTACCACCTGCAGAGAGGCCAAGAGCGGGTGCTGGGGGCGCACATGCTGGAGGTCTGCCCGTCGATCACGACGGACAGGCCTTCGCTGGAGATTCATCCGCTGGGCATCGGCGGCAAGAGCGATCCGTGCCGCCTCGTGTTCGACGCCTCACCGGGGCCGGCCGTCGGCGCGACGCTGGTCGACATGGGGGGGCGGATGCGGCTCATCGTGAGCGAGGTGGACGTCGTCAAGGCGGAGCAACCGCTGGCCAAGCTGCCGGTGGCGCGCGCCGTCTGGATTCCGCGCCCCGACTTCGCGACCTCGTGCGAGGCGTGGATCCTGGCCGGCGGCGCCCATCACACCAGCTTCGGCCAGGCGCTGACCGCCGAGCACCTCAAGGACTTCGTCGGGATGGCGGGCATCGAGTTCATCCGCATCGGGGCCGGGACGACCATCGCGGCGCTGGAGAACGAGCTTCGCTGGAACGACCTCGCGTACAAGATCCGCGCCTGACGCCCGAGAGTCCATGACGACGTCGTATCAGGAGCTCAAGGAGAAGGCCTGGGCGGCCAACATGGAGATCCCGGCCCGCGGGCTGGCCATCTACACGTTCGGCAACGTGTCGGCCGTGGATCGCGAAAAGGGGGTGTTCGCGATCAAGCCGAGCGGCGTCGACTACCACCGCCTGACGGCCGCCGACCTGGTGGTCGTCGATCTGGACGGCGCCGTCGTCGACGGGCGGCTGAATCCGTCGTCGGACACGCGCACCCACGCAGTCCTCTACCGGGCGTTCGCGGACATCGGCGGGATCGTCCACACCCACTCGACCTACGCGACAGGCTGGGCGCAAGCGGGCGAGCCGATCCCGGTCTACGGAACGACGCACGCCGACCACCTGCCGCAGGACGTCCCCTGCACGCGCGTGATGAGCGCGGAGGCCGTCGAGCGAGACTACGAGACCGAGACGGGCCATCAGATCGTCGAATGCTTCCAGGGGCGCAGCCCGGTCCACACGCCGATGGTGCTGGTGGCCGGCCACGGCGCGTTCACCTGGGGACCGACGGCGGACAAGGCCGTCTACAACGCCGCGATGCTGGAGCAGATCGCGCAGATGGCCTTCGTCACGCGTGCCATCCAGCCGTCGGCTGCGCGGTTACCCGAGCACCTGATTCGCAAGCACTTCGAACGCAAGCACGGCCCCCGCGCGACCTACGGGCAGCGCTGATTCAAAGGAGACGACCATGTCGACGCTGTTCCGCGCCACGATGCTGGCAACGCTGCTGGGATTTGCGGCGGGCGGCGTCGCCCGCGCCGCCCAGACGACGATCACCATCTCGATGACGGGGGTGCCCGCCCAGCCGCGCATCCAGCCGCCGCTGGTCGTGGGCGCGCTGCCGGCGGCGCCGTTTCTGTATGCGATCCCGGCGACCGGTCAGGCGCCGCTGACGTTCTCGGCAACCGGCCTGCCGTCGGGACTGACGTTGGACGCCAGCACCGGGATCATCTCGGGGACGGCGCCTGCCGCCGGGTCGTACCCGGTCATGGTCAGCGCAACGAACGGGACGGGTAGCGCGTCGGCGACGCTGACCGTCATCTCGGGCAGCATGTTGCGGCCGACGCCGCCCATGGGCTGGAACAGCTACGATTCGTACGGGGCCAGCATCAAGGAGAGCGAGGTCGTCGCGCAGGCGCAGGCCTTGAAGGCGCATCTGCAGCCGTTCGGCTGGAACACCGTGGTCGTCGACTATCGCTGGTACGAGCCCGAGAACAAGCTCGACGCGAACGGCCGGTACCTGCCGTCGCCTTCGAAGTACCCGTCGGCGACTGGATCGAACGGATTCAAATCGCTGGCCGACGCGGTCCACGCGATGGGACTGAGCTTTGGCATCCACATCATGCGCGGCATCCCGCGTTCGAGCCTGACCGCCAATCCGACGATCGCGAATTCGACGTTTCACGCCTCCGACGCGGCGAACACCAGCGACGCCTGTCCCTGGGACACCCATATGTGGGGCGTGCGCGGCAACACCGCCGCCGGGCAGGCCTGGTACGACGCCCTGTTCGCGCAGTACGCGTCGTGGGACCTCGACTTCGTCAAGATCGACGACATGCTGAACAACGACACCAAGACGTACCACCAGGCGGAGGCCGACGCGATCCGCAAGGCGGTCGACAAGACCGGGCGCGCGATCGTGATCAGCTTTTCGCCCGGGCCGGACGATCCGTCGTGGTTGCCCGGCTCCATCGCCGACCTCAACGCCGACGCGGACATGTGGCGCGTCGTCGACGACTTCTGGGATTACAGCGCCATCACCAACTTGCCGGGCGTCTTCACGGCGGTCGGGACCTGGCAGGCGTCGGCCGGCCTGACCCGCGGCCACTGGCCCGACGCCGACATGCTGCCCGTCGGTTACCTGGGGCCACGCAACGAATGGCACGCCAGCGGCGAGACGACGTTCACGCGCAACGAGCAGGTCACCATCTTGTCGCTGTGGAGCATTCTCCCGTCCCCGCTCATCTTCGGCGGCAACGTACAGTCGCTGACGACCGACACGACGACGGGGCCGTGGACGCTGGCGCTGCTGACGAACGAGGAAGTCCTGGCCGTCAACCAGGACCAGCTCGGGAATCACGCCAAGCGCATCGTCCAGCAGGGCACGACCGAGGTGTGGGCGCGCGATCTCTCCGGCGGGCGCAAGGCGGTGGCGCTCTTCAACCGCGGCGCGCAGGACGCGACGGTCTCCGTCACGTTCGCGCAGCTTGGCGTCACGGGAACGCAGGTGGTCCGCGATCTGTGGCGGCGCGCGGACGTCACCGGGATGACGACCGGCATCTCCGTCAACGTCCCCTACGGCGGGGCCGCGATGTACACGCTCTCGCCACCGTCGACCGGCGCGGGCGGCGGGGCCGGCGCGGGAGCCGGCGCCGGCGCGCCGGGAACCGGTGGCAGAGGCGCGGCAGGTGGTGGCGGCGCAAGCGGCGGGACGCTCGGCAGTGGCGGCGCGACGGGCACCGGTGGCGCAGCAACCGGTGGCAATACCGGCGTCACCGGAAATGGCGGCTCGGGGGGCGCAACCCCGGGCACCGGCGGCGCATCGGGCGGCACAATCGGCAGCGGTGGGCGCGCCTCTTCGGGCGGACAGTCCGGCACGGCGGGCGCGCCGGGCGTCACCTCCAGCGGCGGATGCAGCTGCGAGCTAGGACGCGCCAGTTCGGGCGCCTCCTGGTCGGCGTTCCTCGTCTGCCTGGCGTGGACGGCGATGGCGCGGCGCCCAAGGCGTCGCCGGGACGGGTCCTGGGGTAAGGTGCCCGCATGCCTTCGATGCGAAGCGACCTTCAGCGCATCGCCCGCCGCGCGATGCACGACCGCGGGCTGCTGCCGGATTTTTCGCCAGCCGAGTTGAGCGAGGCCCAGCATCTGGACGGCAGCGTTGGACCGCTGGACGCGGCCACGCGCGACATGCGGGCGCTGGCCTGGGCGTCCATCGACAACGACGACTCGCGCGATCTGGATCAGCTCACAGTCGCCGAGGCGGTGCCGTCGGGGGCGACCCGCGTGCTGGTCGCGATTGCCGATGTCGACGCCAAGGTCAAGCGCGACTCCGCGCTCGATCGCCACGCCGCGACGAACACGACGTCCGTCTACACCGACGCGCAGACGTTCCCGATGTTGCCGGAGTCGCTGTCGACGGACATCACGTCGCTGAACGAGGGGCAAGAGCGGCTCGCGCTGGTCATCGAAATCGTGGTCGGGCCGGACGGTCAGACCCAGCCGGAGGACGGGCACGTCTATCGGGCGGTCGTCGTCAACAAGGCCAAGCTGGCCTACAACGCCGTCGCCGCGTGGCTGGACGGAACGGCCGCCGCGCCGCCGAAGGTGTCGGCGGTTCCCGGGCTGGGCGAGAACCTGCGCCTGCAGGACAAGGTCGCGCAGGCGCTGCGGCACCGTCGCCTGGAACACGGCGCGCTGGAACTGGAGACGCTGGAGCCGCGGGCCGTGTTCGACGGCGACCACGTCTCGGACTTGCGGCTCGAGCGGCATAACCGGGCCAAGCAGCTCATCGAGGACTTCATGGTGGCCGCCAACATCACGACGGCGCGCTTCCTGGAGCAGCGCCGGTTCCCGTCGCTGCGACGCGTGCTGCGGTCGCCCGAGCGATGGCAACGGATCGTCGAGCTGGCCGCGACGTACGGCGCGCAGCTTCCGGCGGAGCCCGACGCGCCGGCCCTGGAGGCCTTCCTCACGGAGCGGCGCGGCCTGGACCCCGATCGGTTTCCCGATCTGTCACTGGCCGTCGTCAAGCTGCTGGGACGCGGCGAGTACGCGGTCGAGACGCCGGGCGGGGCCAGCGAACACTTTGGCCTGGCGGTGCGCGACTACACCCACTCGACGGCTCCGAACCGGCGCTTCCCCGACCTGGTCACGCATCGGCTGGTGAAGGCCGCGCTGGCCGGCCAGCCCTCGCCCTACGGCATCGTCGATTTGACGGCGCTCGCGAAGCACTGCACGGACGCCGAGGACGCCGCGGCCAAGGTCGAACGCGCGGTGCGAAAGTCGGCCGCCGCCCTGCTGCTGGCGTCGCGCATCGGCGACACCTTCGACGGGTTCGTGACCGGCGCGTCCGCCAAGGGGACCTGGGTGCGCGTGCTGAACCCGCCCGTCGAGGGGCGTCTGGTGCGCGGCTTCGAAGGGTTGGACGTCGGTGACCGCGTGACGGTCGTCCTGGAGCACACGGACGCCGAGCGCGGCTTCATCGACTTCGCCCGGCGCGCGTGACCCGGATGAGCGACAAGCCGCGCCCGCCGTCCGACCCCGTCCTCGCCTACCGCGACCAGGCGTTCCTGGACACCGACGACGCGCGGCCTCTGCGCATCCTGGCCGAGTATCTGGCCCCCATGCGGGCTCTGCGCGAGCAACAGGTGCGCGATACGATCGTCTTCTTCGGCTCCGCCCGCATCACACCCGGCGGCCCGCTCGGGCGCTACTACGACGAGGCGCGCGAGCTGGCGCGCGCCATCACCGCGTGGTCGATGTCGCTGGAGGGGGACGCGCCCGGCCGGATCGTCTGCTCCGGCGGTGGACCGGGGATCATGGAGGCGGCCAACCGCGGGGCGCGCGAGGCGGGCGGCCGGACGATTGGCCTCAACATCGGGCTGCCCCAGGAGCAGCGCCCGAATCCGTACATCACGCCCGAGCTGTCGTTCGAGTTCCATTACTTCTTCATGCGCAAGCTGTGGTTCGCGCACACCGCCTCCGCGCTGGTCGCGTTTCCGGGCGGCTTCGGCACGTTGGACGAGATGTTCGAGATCCTCACGTTGCAACAGACAGCCAAGCTGGATCGCAAGATCGTGATGCTGCTTTATGGAAGCGACTACTGGCGCGAGGTGATCGACTTCGACGCGCTGGTGCGGCACGGAACCGTCAGCCCCGAGGACCTGAAGCTGTTCACCTTCGTCGACGACCCGGGCACGGCCTTGCGAACGCTGCAGGCGGCGCTGCACCCGACGGCGCCGCAGCGGATCAGCGGACAGGCCGCCTCGACGGAACGACCGGCGTTCGCTCCCTCGCGTTGTAAGGCAACGGACTAGAGACTGGCGGAACGCAGGACCGACGGCCGGCAAGTTCCCGCCGAGCAGCGCATGACGCAGTAACTGACGTTACTGGTCTCGCCGTCGCATACAACTAATATCCTGTTCGTTGCACAAACGTGGGTTAGCGAATTGTCGATGGGTCTATAAGGGCGTGGTCAGCCAGCAACACGTCGTTGACCAAGGAGACCCCATGACACGTGCCCGTTTCACCCTGATTGCGTCGACGTTGTGCCTCTTCTCGTTCGCCTCGGCGGCTGCCAGCGCGGCCCCCACCTACGCCCCGCCACCCCCGACGGCGCCACATTTGAAGACTTACTCCGACTGGGGCGCCCTGTGGTGGCAATGGGCGCTTCAGACCCCCGCCGCCAACAACCCGGTCCTCGACACGACCGGCGCCAACTGCGCCGTCGGCCAGCCGGTGCCGGGCACGTTTTTCCTGGCGGGCACGTTCGACGGGTCGCCGGTCACCCGCACGTGCACGGTGCCCGTGGGTGACGCGTTCCTGATCCCGATCCTCAGCGCGTCCTATTTCGCGCAGCAGACGGATCCGCCGGAGCAGCGCACCGAGGCGTTCGTTCGCTCTAAGGTGACCTGCGTCGAGAGCGCGCCGGCCCTGTCGGTCACCGTCGACGGCGTCGCCATTGCCAACCCGCAAAGCCTGCTCGAGAAGTCGACGGTCTTCTCGGTCAACCTGCCACCCGACAACGTCTTCGGCGTTCCGCCGCAGGTGCTCAGCCCCTCCGTGGATGAGGGCTACTACGCGTTCCTGGAGCCGCTGAGCGCCGGGAGCCACACGGTCGTCATCACGTCGTCCTCCACGGCCTGCAACAACAGCCAGAACGCCACCTACCACCTCATCGTGCAGGGCACGGTCGGCACGCCCCGCACCTGCTCCGGCACGCAGCAACTGACGCTGAACAACGTCGACATCCAGAGCACGGGGACGGCGCTGACGGTGTCGGGCAACTGCAGCGTGACCATCAACAACACCGTGCTGTTCGGTGGCACGTCGGCCATCGTCATCCACGATCAGGGGCACGTCATCGTGAACACCAGCGTCGTCGGCGGCGGTCCGGGGGCGGGCGGCTTCGCCGTCACGGCCGACGGACACGCTCACGCAGAGCTGCGCAACTCGGCTGTGATCAGCCCGACGAACGCGCTCGGCTTCGCCGTCATCAGCAACTCCGGCGGCAACACGAGCTTCTAGTTTGGAGGCAGCCGGGGCGCCCGCCGGGCGCCCCGGTCAGTGCGTGACGGCGACGCCCGTGTACGCGATCGTCGCGTCGGGCGTCGGCGCCTTCGTCGGCGAGAAGCCCACCGCCTTGGTGGGCGACACCAGGATCAGCTGGAACGTGCGCGTCGCCAGCATCTCGGGGAACGACCCCTGGCGCGCGCCGATGGTCAGGGTCTTCGTCGCGTCCGTCCAGGTGATCGGGATGCGCGTGAAGCCGCCCGCCTCGTAGTCGTTGGTCTGCCCGTCGTCTTCGTACAGCGTGAAGGACGCGTCGGCGCCCGTGAACACGTAGAGGCGAATCGGGTCGGCGGGCTTTTCGTCCGTGTATTGCAGCGCCGGGCCGATCGGAATGATGGAGCCCGCGCGCACGAAGACCGGCATCGCGTCGAACGGCGCCGCGGCGGTGATCGTCTTGCCGCCCGCCTGATAGCTGCCGTCCCAGAAGCTGTACCACCCGGCCGCCGGCGGCAGGTACACCGAACGGCTGGTCGCCTTGTAGGTCGTGACGGGCGCGACCAGGAACGCCGGCCCGAACATGTACTCATCGCTGATCTCGCGGGCGGTCGCGTCGGTGCGGAAGTCCATCAGCAGCGGCCGCAAGATCGTGGCCGCGTCGTGGGTCACGGCGCCCGCCAGCGAGTACACGTACGGCAGGAGCTGGTAGCGCGTCTGATCGAACTTCAACATCGCCGCATACGCCGTGCTGGTGTTACCGCCGAACTGCCAGATCTCGCGCAGGGGCGCCTGGCCGTGAACGCGCATGATGGGCAGGAACGTCGCGAGCTCGAACCAGCGGGCGTTCAGCTCGTACCACTCGGCCTGATCGGCGGCGGTGGGCGGCTTGGCCGCGAATCGGGCCGGAACCGCGAACCCACCACCGTCGACGGTCCAGTACGGCATGCCCGAGATCGAGAAGCCCAGGCCGGCGGGGATCTGCTTGGCCATCGCCGTCCACGTCGACGTGATGTCCCCCGACCAGGTCGTCGCGCTGTAGCGCTGCTGTCCGGCGAATCCGCTGCGCGTCAGGATGAACACGCGCTGGTTCGGCGCCGCCATCCGCTGCCCCTCGTAGATCGCCTGGCTGTTCACCAGCGAGTAGGCATTGTGCATGCGGGCCCCGGTCCCCAGATACGTCGGGTTCAGGTGGGCGGTGTTGGTCGCGATCTGCGAGGCGGTGCTGCTGAACGGCCCGGCCCCCTGCGCGTTCGAGTCGCCCTCGACGATCTCCGGTTCAGACGCGTCCATCCACCAGGCGTCGACGCCCAGGCTGAACAATCGATCGTCGATCTGCGACCAGTACAACGCGCGCGCGCCGGGGTTGAACGCGTCGTAGTAGGTGAACGGGTACCCGACGAAGTCGATGTCACCGGCCGTGACGTTGGACGTGAAGACGTAGTTCTTGGCCGCCAGCGCCTTGTAGTTGTCGGTGTTCGTGTAGAACTTGCCCCACACCGAAATCATGAAGTGCGCGTTGTACGTCGTGTGAATCGACGTGATGAGCCCCTTCGGATCGGGATAGCGCGCGGGATCGAACTGATGCGTGCCCCACCCGTTCGGGACCCAGTACTGCCAGTCCTGAACGATGGCGTCGATCGGCGCGCTGCGCGTTCGGTACCCCGACAGGACGCCGGTGATGTCGGCGGTCGACGTGTAGTGCTCGCGTGACTGCCAGAACCCGAACGCCCAGCGCGGCATCATGGGCGCCTGGCCGGTGAGCCGGCGGTACCCCGCGACCACGTCGTCCATGTCCGGGCCGTAGACGAAGTAGTAGTCGATCCCGTCGCCGACCTCCGACCACAGCGACGTCGTGCGCGCCGTCGCGGGCGGCGGCTTCCAGCCGAACTGCAGAAGGTTGACGCCGCTGTCGGCCGTCCATTGCAGGTGAACGGGGACCTGCTGGCCCGCCTGCAACGTGACCTTCGCGATCTCGACGTTCGGCAACCAGTTCTGCCGCCAGTGTTTGACCAGCGTCTGGTTGTTGATGTCCAGCTGAACGTTGCCCGACGCGTATGTGAAGAACTCGTAGTCGCCCGCGGTCGGCGCCGTCACCGTCCCCTGCCAGTTGACGCTGCCGCTGCTGGCGCCCTGGACCGTGTTGGCGGGCGTTCCGGTCGCATACGTCACGCCCGGCACCGGCTGCGGCTGCCCCAGGTCGCCGAAGCGCGTGTACGAGGTGTTGTCCCACAGGATCCCGTAGCCGCGGCTCGACACCAGATACGGGATGAAGACCTCGCTGTTCTGCTGGTGCAGGTCCAGATCGTAGCCCTTGATGTCGAAGTGGCCCTGCTGGTGCTGGCCCAGGCCGTACAGCGATTCGTCGCTCTGCGGCTGCCACTCCTGGCGAACGTTGTGCGTCGCCTCGCCCTGGATCGTCGCCGCGGTCAGCGTCCGTCCGCCGCCCGGCTGCTCGGCGAGAACGGTCGTCCCTGACGCGTCCAGGAACGTCACCGCCCCGGTCGTGGTGTCGACGCGCACCGACAGGCGGGCGGTCGTGATCGTCATCTGCCCGGCGGCGGTCGAGACCTGGGCCGGCGTGTCGACGCACTTCTTCGGCGACGTCATGAGGCTGGCCCGGGTGAAGAACGCGGCGCTTGGCGCGCAGGCGACGCGGATGATGTCGTCCGTGCAGACCTCGATCTTCAACATGCCGCAACCGACGCTGAGGACGGGGATGTTGGCGCTGGAGCCGCCACCCGCGCCTCCCGTCGCGGAGGTCCCCGCCGTTCCGCCGCGGCCCAGCGCGCCCGCGGATCCGCCGGCGCCAAGCGTGCCGCCCGCGCCGCCGCTGACCGCCCCGCCGGTGCCGCTGCCCTGAGTGCCGCCGGCGCCATTTCCGCCGCTGCCGTGGCCGCCGGTCCCCGTGCCGGTTGCGCCGCCGGCTTGTCCGCCGGCGCCGGTCGTGCCGCCGGGAGATGACGAGCAGGCACCGACCCCGAGAGCCAGGGCCGAAGCGATCGTCGCTGCGCGCAGGGACGCGATGTGCCGTGTCATGAAGGTGCGCATTGGGCGCATCCTAAGGGGGAAGAACCGGCCAAAACTTCTTTATATGGCGTTGTGCGGGGGCCGGTTGAGCTGTGTGGCAGCGGCGCGTGAACGCGGCTCAGGCTTGAATCGCGTGGACCAAGGTTCTAGGCTTCGTCCCGTGCTGGAGAGGGATTCAGGACTCCCGGCCCCGAGAAGCACGCGCGTCACGCGCAACCGGGGCGCACGCGGCAGGGCCTTGGCCGTCGCCGGCCTTCTGGCTGTCAGCGGACAGACGTCGCAGGCGAAGCCGCCGGCTGCACCAGCGGCGGCCGTCGCCCCACCGGCGCCGAGCGCGATCCCGATCGTCGAAGCAGGGCACACCACGGGCCAGACATCGCCCGACGACGCGCGCCGCAACGGCCTCACGGTGGTGGATCTCTCCGACGATTGGCTCCCCTACGTCTTCTCGGAGGAGGCCGACAAACCGCAACCTCTGCGGCCGTACTTGATCGATCTGGCCAACGGGCGCTTCCGCGGGGCCAGCGCCTACGCGCGCGCACGCGAGGACCGCTTCTTCGAAGCGTTCGGCATCTTTCCCAGTCTGAACCTCGTGCGGCGCCGGCTGGCCGACAACAAGCGGCACGCCTGCCACGAGCGGGTGAAGGACAGCGTGCTCGAGGAGCTCTCGGCCCGGAACGTGATCCCGGCTGAAGAAGCAGAAAAGGTGCCCAACCCCGACAAGGCGGCGGTCGCCGCGGGCGACGCGCCGGCCATGATCCCGACCGGACGGACGGTCTCGCCGCGACCGCTGACGCCGGTGGAAAAGCGCGCCGTGGTCGCCATGCAGGCCCACCTGCGCTGCGAGGACGTGTTGTCGGGGAAGGCCAGCGCCGGCCGGATGGATCGGCGGACCGTCGAGGGGCTCAAGGTCTATCAGCGGCTGCAGATGCTGGCCGACAACGGGAACATCGACCTCGAGACGCGCACCGCGCTGCTCGGTGACAGCCGCGAGCAGGATTTCCGGGCGCTGCTCCGGTCGCTGCGCGCGCGCGTCGTCGACGTCACCGGTCTCATCGAGGACGGCTCGGCGCTGGGCGCGCAGGGGACGGTCCAGGGGCGCGAGATCGACACCGCGGAGTTTCGGCCGCTGACCGCGCCGTCCGGCGCCGCCAAACCGGCGGACAAGACGGCAGCCGCTGCGCCCCCTCAGGCGGCGCCCACCGCCGAGGCTTCCGCCAAGGGTGCCGCCGACCCTGTGGTGAAGATCGTCCCCGCGCCGGATCTGATCGCCGCCGCGACCCAGGCAGCCAGCGACGCGCTGGGCTGGACGTCGCCGGACGCAGTCCTCGCCAGCACTCTGGTCGCGCCGCCAGCCCCCTCGAGCTCGAAGCGGAAGCCGCCCCGGACCAAGGCGCCGGCCCCGCTGCCCGCGGCCGTCGCCATCCGTTTGCCGCCGCCACCGCCGTACCACAATGCCAACATGGAGCTACGCGCCGAGATCGATCGCGGTGAGGTGGTGCTGGCCCGGCCCAAGCTGGACAAGGACGGCCACAAGATGTGGAAGCCGCCCGTCGCCGATCGGCCGACGCTGACGCTGTACGCGCGCGCCGGCGACCACGACGTGGCCCTTTCCCGCTGGCCCACCACCATCGGCGGCTGGAAGATGTTCGAGAAGTCCGACGGCACGATGGCGCTGAAGTACAAGGAGTCGGTCACGGGCGACGCGCTGTGGACCGAGGTGCTGGCCACGCCGACCTGGCACCCGGCGCCCGGGATGCCGACGCGCCACCTGCTGGTCAAGGTCGGCGACACGTTCGTGCCCAAGACCGAGATCATCGGCCCCGGGTACCACGCCGCGTACGGCCTCGTCGCGATCGTGCACAAGCAGATCATGAGCGTGAACGAGCACGGCGAACCGGACCTGATGGACCTGCGCATTCGAACGCATGGAACGCCCGGTTACCGCTCGGTCAAACGCGGCGAGAGCAACGGCTGCCACCGGTTGCACAACTACGAGGCGCTGCGACTGGCGGCATTCCTCATCAAGCACCACGGCAACACGCGCGACGGCCTCGTGCCCGAGGACTACGTGCGCCACCTGCAATACAAGGGACAGGACGTCGCGCTTCAGAGCGACAGCAAGGGCTACCGCTTCAAGCTCACGCCGCCCGTCCCGGTGAAGGTCCTGGACGGCGAAGTGCGCGGCAACGCCAAGGCCGTCAAGCACATGGTCCCGGTCGCCGCGGTCCCGTAGCGCGGCAACCGGTCACGGCGCCGCCTGGCGGAAGAAGCGCGGGCCGCGGCCGACCAGCCAGGTCGCCGTCGCGTCGCCGGTGACGAGGCTGTCGCTGTACACGTGGTTGATGTCGCGCACGGCGTCCGGTGTTCCCGGTACCTCGGTCCAGGTGGTCCCGTCGTAATGGGCGACGTCTTCTCCCGCGGCCCAGACGTCGGTCGGCGATCGCCCCCACAGCGAGACAACCTCGTTCGTGCCATGCCAGCCGGCGATCGGGGCGGGCGTGAGAGGCGCGGTGGCGGAGCCGGACAAGCCGATCGTGTACAGCTGTTCGGCGCTGACCGGCACCGCGAGCCAGAACTGACCCTCGCCGGCAGCCGGCCACAGGTCATCGACACCGAAGACGCCGGCGTAGCGAAAGGACCACGACGTTCCGTCGAAGTGGTACAGCCCCGCCGGATCCATGGTGTTGGAGACCTGGTCACTGCCGCCCGCCGCCCAGACATCGTCTGGCCCCGCAACCCACAGCTTGTTGAAGAACCAGGTGATCGAAGCCGGCGCGTCCGGCTCTCCGGTCGTCAGCTCCCAGCTTTGCCATTTTCCGCTGCTGAGGCGGAGGACCGCGTAGGTCGTCGTGAACCAGACCTCATCGGCGGTTCGCGGCCGAACGTCCGTCAGCCGCGGCGTGCCGTAGAGCGGCAAGGGGGTGATCGTCGCCCGCCACGCGTCATCCTGCGCGGTCCAACCGGCGGCGTCCCGGTGATAGATGGTGTCCGTCGCCGTCAGCCACACGTCGCTGGGCGAGGTGCCGGCGATGCGAGGCCAAACGGCCTTGGCGGTTGGCTGAGTCATCTCGACCGTCCAGCACCCGTGGGTCCAGCGCAGGACCACGCAGCCCGGGCCGGCCGCCGCACCGGCGTCCGCGCCGCGATCGGGGAAGCTGCCGGCGAAGAAGAAGTCGTCCTCCCCCGCGGGCCAGACGTCGGTCACCGTCAGGCCGGCGACTTCGGGTGGCGGCGCGGGCAGCTCGGTCCAGCTTGGCCCCGGCGCTGGCGCTGGGCAGCTCGCCGCGTCGGCGACATCCGTGCCCGCGTCGGTGCCGACCGCCCCCTGGGCCAAAGAGCCGGATGGCTTGCAACCCGCGCTCGCGAAAAGCCCGATGCCGAAGACCCCCAGCGCTGACCCGATGCCCCGCACGGCGACCATCGCGACCTCCTCGCGCGAAGCTGGTCGCCCGTCGTGAATTGTCAACGCTTGACGTAAGGCACGGCCGGACGCACCGCGCCCGGCCAATCACCTCATCGTCGTTCGAAACGGTTGCGAGACCAGCGCGCCGGTGAGGCTTTCGCGCGGCGGCGGCGGCTGGTGAGCATCAGGAAGGCGACCGATGCCAAGATGATCTCCAGGGCCAGTCGTCCTGGCGTCGCGTCGCCGGCCGCGTCGCAGCTGCA
This sequence comes from Polyangia bacterium, assembly GCA_045802645.1. Classification (GTDB taxonomy): domain Bacteria; phylum Myxococcota_A; class Polyangia; order Fen-1088; family Fen-1088; genus JADGRB01. The sequence goes on along the minus strand of JBJMQQ010000272.1, from coordinate 187 downwards.
GCCGGAGTCGCCTGTCTGCGGCGCGCCCGCACCGGCGCCGCCGGCGCTGCCGCCCGTCGCGATGCCGCGGCCACCTGACCCCGCCGTCGTCGTGCCGCCGCTACCAGCGGCGCTGCCAGCGGTGCCGCCCGTGCTGCCCGCGCGACCGGCGGCGCCGCCCGTGCCGCCGCCGCGACCGCCGGTGCCG
>JBJMQQ010000271.1:0-40851 GCA_045802645.1 Polyangia bacterium | reverse complement strand
TCCTGGACGCGAAGATCGACGGGCTGTTCTATTTCAAGCGCGTCCACTCCCCAGAGGTCGAGTTTCCGCATTTCGGTCGGTTCGTGGTGCTCGAACGCGCCAAGAAGATCGAATACACGTGGATGTCCCCGTTCACGCACGGCATCGAGTCCGTCGTCACCGTCGAGCTCGAACCCAAGGGCGAGGACACGCTGCTCCAGCTCCGCCATTCGAACCTCCCCGACGACGAAATGGGGCGCATGCACGACGCGGGGTGGATCGACCGCGTCGGCGCGCTGCTGGAGGGCTTCCAGGCGCGGCGAAGAAGATCACGGTAAAGTCCCTCCCCTCGGGGAGGCCTTCATGTTTGTTCGACTGGGTTCGTTCGATGTGGTTCCGGGCAAGCGTGACGAGCTGAGGGCGACGTACAATCGTGACTGCGTGCCGCTCGTCAGGCGCGCGCCGGGCAACCTCGACGCGTACCTGCTGGAGCCCGCGGACGACGGCGGCCAGGTCGTCGCGTGCACGATGTGGGCGACGGAGGAGGCCGCCGTCGCGTACGAAGCCAGCGGGACGGCCAAGGACGTCGTCGCCAAAGTGAAGCACTTCTTCGCCGGGCCTCCGACGCTTCGCGCGTATCGCGTCCAGCGCTAGCCGATTCGCCATCAGTTCGCGGTGGTGACCTTCATCTTCGTCAGCCAGGCCGCGCATTGGTCGGGCCAGGCGGCCATGTCGCCGGTCGCTTTGCGAATCCAGGTGCCGTGCGCGCCGTTGGAGTAGAGGGTGAGCTCGGCTTGCGTCGGGTTGGACCCCAGCAGCGCGTTGCGCGAACCCGAGTGGGCAATCGACGCGTCCATGGAGATCACCGGGTACATGAGCACGCCGAAGCTCGGTCGCGCGTCCAGCGCGGTCGTGCCGCCGCCCGAGCCGCCCGATGACCCTGCAGGCGCGCCGTCGGTCGAGGATCCTCCGGCCGGCGGGCTTGCCTTGCCTTGCGCCGACGTGCAGCCGAGATGAACCGCGAGAAGCGCAGCGGCCACGACAAGGGGGACCTTGGTCGTCGTGCGAGCGTCATGAGGGCGCGATACCGGAAAATTGATGCACTGCCCGAACCCGGTCGGGCTGCCTTTGCGAAACCCCCGGCAGTCGGGCAGCGTAGGGGCCGAGGTCGACTGCGCGTGCGCTCGAAAAAATCCGACAGCCAGCTCGCGACGGGGCGCGCCGCGTACGAGGGGCGTGCGTGGCGAAAGGCGTACGACATCCTGAGCGCGTGCGACGCCAGCGCACCGCTCGAACCCGAGGACCTCGAGCGCCTGGCCTGGACCGCGGAAATGGCAGGAGAGCTCGACGCTCCGGGCACGGCGTTGGAGCGGCTGTACGAGATGCGGTTGGCACGCGGCGAGTCGCGCCTCGCCGCGCGCGCGGCCCTGTGGCTCGGTCTCCGCGCACGCGCCATGCGCGAATCCGGGCGTGCGAACGGCTGGCTCGAGCGCGCCCAGCGCCTGCTCGACGGGGACGCCGTCGAATCAGCCGAGCAGGGGCTCTTGCTGCTGCCGGTCGCGTTTCGGCATCACATGGCGGGCGAGCTCGAGGCCTGCCATGACGTGGCGGCGCGGGCAGCGGCGATCGGCGATCGGGTCGGTGACGCGGATCTGTCGGCCTTCGCCCGCAATGTGCAAGGCCGGGCGCTGATTCGGCAAGGCCGGTTAGAGCGTGGGATGGCGCTGCTGGACGAGAGCATGCTTGCCGCGATGGCGGGCCGTGTCTCACCCGTCATCACGGGCCTGGTCTATTGTGGCGTCATCGCGAGCTGCCAGCGCATCTACGCGATCGAGCGCGCGCGCGAGTGGACGGCGGCGCTGTCGGACTGGTGCGAGGGGCAGGACGGACTGATCCGGTTTCGCGGGCCGTGCCTGGTTCATCGCGCCGAGCTCCTGCAGATCGCGGGGGCGTGGCCGGAGGCGCTGGACGAGGCGCGTAACGCCTGCGGCATTTTTCGTCTCAGCGAACGAGACTCGCTCGCCGAAGCTCACTATCAGCAGGCCGAGATCCATCGGTTGCGCGGCGAGTTCGACCTGGCCGAGGAGTCCTACAAGGCCGCGAACGTCCACGGGCGCGAGCCGCAGCCCGGGCTGGCGCTGATGCGGCTGGCGCAGGGACGGGCGGAGGCCGCCGCCAGCGCGATTCGCCGCGTCGTCGCCGAGACACAAGAGCCGCTGGTGCGCGCCACCGTTCTTCCCGCCGCTGTCGAGATCGCCGTCGCCGTCGGCGACCTGGAGGCGGCGCGCGCGGCGTGCCGTTCGCTGGACGAGATCGCCGCGGCGTTCGCGACCGAAGCCATCGAGGCGCTTGCCGCCCACAGCCGCGCACGCCTTCACCTGGCGGACGGCGACGCGCAAGCAGCGCTGGGGCCGCTTCGACGCGCGCTCTGGGTGTGGCAGAAGATCGGCGCTCCGTACCCGATGGCTCGCGTGCGCGTGGACCTGGCGCGCGCCTGCCAGGCGCTTGGCGACGGTGAAGGCGCCCGCCTCGAACGCGAGATCGCGCGGAGCGTTTTCGACGAGCTCGGCGCCGCGCCGGACGCCGCCGCCCTGGGTGCCGCCGCGGCGAAGGCGCCGCACGGCCTCACGCAACGCGAGCTTCAGGTGCTGCGCCTCGTCGCGACCGGCAAGACGAACAAGGCGATCGCGCGGGAGCTGTTCCTCAGCGACAAGACGATCGACCGGCATCTCAGCAACATCTTCGCCAAGCTGAACGTCGATTCGCGGACCGCTGCCACCGCCTGGGTCTACGAGCACCACCTCGTCTGACGGCGCCGAACCAATGGGTGAGATCACCCATTCACCCCCGCCGCAAAATGGGGAGCTTGGCCGAAGCGGGGCCGGACCCAGCTCGCTAGCTTGGGTTCAGGAGGCCAACATGAATGGAACGGCGAATGGAACGGCGTTTGACGTCATCGTGATCGGGGGTGGTCAGGCGGGACTGTCGGTCGGATATCACCTCGCGCGGCGCGGGCTGCGCTTCGTGATTCTCGACGCGAATCTGCGCGTGGGCGATTCCTGGCGGCGGCGCTGGGACTCACTGCGCTTGTTCTCACCAGCTCGCCTGGACGGCCTCGACGGCATGCCGTTCCCGGCGCCGCCGAACACAAATCCGACGAAGGACGAGATGGCGAGCTACCTCGAGGCCTACGCTGCGCGCTTCGAGCTGCCGGTGCTGACGGGGGTCACGGTCACCAGACTGGCCCGCGACGGCGAGCGCTTTCTCGTCGAAGCGGGCGCAAGGCGGTTTCAAGCGGCGCAGGTCGTCGTGGCGATGGCCGACTACCAGCGGCCCCACGTGCCGGACTTTGCGCGCCAGCTGAATCCAGGCATCGTCCAGCTGCACGTCGCCGACTACAAGGGCCCCGCGCAGCTACGCCCGGGCGGCGTGCTGCTGGTGGGCGCTGGTAACTCGGGCGCCGAAATCGGCATCGAGCTGGCCTCTGGCGCCGATCGCGTCGGGCACCCCGTCTGGTTGTCGGGACGGCATCCCGGGCACATCCCCTTCCGCAGCGAAGGGCTGCTGGCGCGGCTGTTTCTGCTTCGGTTCATTTTTCGGGTCGTCTTCCATCGCCTTCTGTCCGTCAGCACGCCCATCGGGCGCAAGGTCCGCAGGAAGGCCAGCTCGGGCGGCGCGCCGCTGATCCGGCAGCGCCCGAAAGAGCTCGCGGCGGCCGGCATCAAGCGCACCGCCCGCACCGTCGGCGTCCGCGACGGGCTGCCGCTGCTCGACGACGGCAGGACCCTGGACGTGACCAATGTCATCTGGTGCACCGGGTTCCACGCCGGCTTCTCGTGGATCGACCTGCCCGTCTTCGACAACGCGGGACGACCGCGCCACGTGAGCGGAATCGCCACCGACGTGCCGGGGCTCTACTTCGTCGGTCTGCACTTCTTGCATGCGCTGTCTTCCTCGATGATCCACGGAGTCGGGCGGGACGCGGCCCGCATCAGCGACGCGGTGGCCGCGCGCGCCGCGCAAATCCCGTCTCCGGAGCTGGTGGCGCGGCGGCTCATCGACGAAGGTTTCAGTAAAGGGCAACTGGCTGTCGCGGACGCGCTCGTTGCCGACGAATTCATCGAACACCAGAGCCGCGGGCCGGCACATCCGGGCGGGGCAGCCGGCGTCAGGGACGTCATCGCGGCGCTTCGTCGCGGGTTCTCCGACTTCGAGCTTTCGATCGAGCAGGTCGCGGTCGCGGGCGACATGGTCTGGATGCGAAACGTGGCCACCGGGACGCACGACGGTCCGTTCATGGGGCACGCGGCGACGGGGCGGTCGATCCAGATCACCGTCTTCGACGTCATGCGCGTCGTCGGCGGACGGATTGTCGAGCACTGGGGCGTCGCCGACCGCGCGAGCGTGCTCTTCCAGATCGGCGCGCTGGCGCCGCCACAGCAGGCGCCTTCGGCAGCGCAGCCCGTCGCCCTGTCAACCGCAGCGCTGTTGTGACGCGGGCAGGGGTGAGGGAGAGTCGCCAAATGGTGCGGCGACGGAGCGTGGGGTCGGCATTTCGTCCGGAAGCGATCGGGGACTTTCTCGAAGCGGTGTACAGCCTCGACACGGATGATCAGACCTGGCTGGGGGAGGCCGCGCGGGCCGCGCGAAGTGTGTGGGGGCGGGGCGGGCCGCTTCACGCCGCGATCTACGACGCGTCCGATCCGGCCGTGTTTCGCAGGGAGACCATGCACACGATCGAGCTTGCGGACAGCGCCGTTCAGGCGCTGACGCACGCGCAGTTGCCCGCTGAGTTGGTCCAGCGAACCGTTCGCACCGGTCTCGTTCACCGGAGCGGGCGGGGCACTTCGCCGGCCGGCCTCCGCTCGGGCTTCGACCGCATCGCCCAGCGGGGGACACCTGAGTGCCTGACCATCAACGGCCTCGATCCCGAAGGCAAGGGGGTGATGATCGCGTTCTGGACCGCCAGGGGTAGTCGGCTCGCGCGCGACGAGGAGGCCACTTACCGGCGGATGGCGCACCACCTCGGCGCCGCGAACCGTTGCCGCCGCCGGCTACGACTGTCCGGCAGCACCGTGACCAGTGGCGCGGAGGCGATCCTCGACGATCGATTGCGCATCGTCCACGCGGAGGGCGAGGCGCGTGACAAAGAGGCGCAGGCCGAGCTCGTCGCCGTGGCAAACGCGCGTTCGCAGGCCAAGACGGCGAGCCTGAACGCGTTGAAGATGTGGCCGGCGCTGACCGAAGCCCGCTGGACGCTGGTCGACAGCTTCGAACGGGACGGCAAACGGTACGTGGTCGCGCGCGAGAATCAGGCGCAGGTGCTGGGTCTCGCCCAGCTCACGGGCCGCGAACGACAGGTCGTCGTCTACTTCGCGCTCGGCCAGTCAACGAAAGAGATTGCCTACGGCCTCGGCATCGCGGACTCCACGGTCCGGGTTCTGCTCCGGCGCGCCGCCCTCAAGCTCGGTGCGCCGTCCCGGCGTGCGTTGCAGGCACACCCGGACGTGTGTCGCCTGCGCAGTGGCGGCAGTGCCTGAGGTCGGCCGAAAAGGTAATCACCTTGCCGCTCGTTGCTACGGCGGACGATCCCTCATGGTCGACTTACATTGTCTTTGAGGGGAGGGCTGACATGAAACGGTTACTGCTGGCGGCTATGTTGACGTTGACGGGCGCGGCGGGCATCTCTGGATGTGTCGTGCGCGAACGCGAGGTCGCGCGCCCGGGCGGCTGTCGCGGCGGCAGCGTGTGGGTCGAAGGGCGCCGCGGGTTTCATGAATCCGGCCACTGGCGCTGCCGCGATCGCGCGTACTACTGACCTGGGCTGTGGACATGACGCCGACCCGGAATGCATGCTCCGGGTACGACGATCATGAACAAAGGACGACTGGAAGCGTTCAGCGACGGCGTCCTCGCCATCATCATCACCATCATGGTGCTGGAGCTGAAGGTCCCGCACGGCGACGACCTGGCGGCGCTCGCCCCGCTCGTCTCGGTGGCGGTCGGTTACGTCCTCAGCTTCGTGTACGTCGGAATCTACTGGAACAACCACCACCACCTGCTGCACACCGCCACGCGGGTGACGGGCGGGATCATGTGGGCCAACCTGCACCTGCTGTTCTGGCTGTCGCTGCTGCCGGCCGTGACGGCCTGGGCGGGCGAGTACCCGCACGCGTCGTGGCCGGCGGCGCTTTACGGCGTCGTCCTGCTGGCGTCGGCGTTCGCCTGGCTCATCTTGCAGCGGGCCATCATCCGCACCGGGAGTCCGCTGGCGCGAATCGTCGGTGGCGACGTGAAGGGGCGGATCTCGCCGGTGCTGTACGCGGCGGGCATCGCGGCCGCTTTCGTTCGACCCTGGGTGTCCGAGGTGCTCTACGCGGTCGTGGCCGCGATGTGGGTCGTGCCGGATCGCCGGGTCGAGCGCGCCCTCACGCCGGGCGGCTGACCTGGAACCGGACGCCCCCGTCGGGCGTGTTGTGGGCTGAGGCGTCCAGCCCCAGCACGCCGCAGACCCCGCGGACCAGCGCCAGCCCGATGCCGCAGTGGACGCCGCCCGAGCGCGCCGCATCGCCGCGCGAGAAGCGGTCGAAGATCCGCGGCAGCAGGTCGTCCGGGATCGGCGGCCCGCTGTCGGCGACCTCCAGCAGCGTGTCCCCGCCAGCGCGCACGCTGACGGTCCCGCCCGGCGCCGTATAGGCGGCGGCGTTCGCGAGCAGGTTCATGACCACGATCCGGAGCTTTTCTGGATCGCTCTCGACGACGCAGTCGGTGGGGAGCTGGAGCGCGAACCGCAGTCGCCGCTCTGCGGCCTCAGGCTCGAAGCGGCGCCAGCATTCTTCGACCAGCCTGCGCAGGTCGACCGGCTGGGCGGCGACGGCGATCTGCCGGGCGTCCAGGCGGGCCAGCAGCAGCAGGTTCGCCACCAGCGCCTGCATCTGGATGGCCAGGCCCGTCGCGTCCGCGATGGCGGCCCGATAGGCAGCCGCCGAACGATCCTGGGCGGCCGCGACCTCCAGCGTCGTGCGCAACGCGGCCAGCGGCGTGCGCAGCTCGTGGCTCACGTCGGCGGTGAAGCGACGCTCGCGCGCGAACGAGGCAGAGAGCCGCGCCAGCAGCTCGTTCAGCTTGCTCACGATGGGCGCAATCTCCGTCGGCAGCCCCGCCGTCGCGATCGGGCGATCGATGCCCGTTGCGTCGAGGCCCGCGATCTCCGCGGCGACGGCCCGCGCCGGTTGCAGCCCGCGGCGGACGAGCACCAGCGTCGCGCTCGCGGCGGTCACGAACGCAGCAGCAGCCAGCAGCCACAGCCAGCGCGATACGGCCGCCAGCGTCTCGCGCGCCTCCTCGGTGCCGACGGCGGCCACGACCGTGACGAAGCGCTTCGACGGCGCGGCTCCGGGCGGCGCGTCCTCCACCCGCAGCGGCTGCCGGACTTCGATGGCCCGCCCGGGGCGGCCGTCCGGCAGTCGGAGGTCGGCGTGCAGCGCCTGCGCTCCGCCGGGACCCAGGCGCGGCAGATCGCGCGTGCCCAGCGACGGTGACCGGGCCAGAACGCGTCCGTCATCGACCCAGGCCTCGAAGTAGCCGGGGCGGGCAGCGCGCTCGAACTCGGGGAGGGTCTCGGGTTCGAACTCGGGGCCGTCCGACTCGTCCTCGGCCATGCCGGCGATGGCCGCCGCGCTGCCGGCCAGCCGCAGATCGAGCTGCCGCACCAGGGCGCGGTCCAGCACGACGTGCGTGACCACCGCGAACGCCCCCAGCACGGCGGCCAGCACCAGGACCACCGCGGCGGTCAATCGGAAGCCGAGGGACCTGATCACGCGGGAGTCCCCAGTGAATAGCCGAGGCCGCGGTGGGTGTGAATGAGGCGCAGGCTGTGCCCTTCGTCGATCTTCTTGCGCAAGTATCCGACGTACACGTCGACCACGTTGCTGGCCGGCTCGGCGGTGAAGTCGTAGACGTGCTCGCGAATCTCGCCGCGCGTGACGATCTGATCGCGGCGCATCGCCAGGTATTCGAGCAGCGCGTATTCCAGCGCGGACAGCGCGATGGGACGTCCGGCGCGCCGGACCGCGCGGGCGGCGACGTCGATCTCGAGGTCGGCCACGCACAGCAGGTTGCTGGGCGCCAGGTAGCGGCGCCGGATCACCGCGCGCAGTCGGGCCAGAAGCTCCTCGAACGCGAACGGCTTGACCAGGTAGTCGTCTGCCCCCAGGTCGAGCCCGGCGACGCGATCCGGAAGCTGGTCGCGCGCGCTCAGCACCAGGACGCCGGTCTTCGCCCCCCGCGCGCGCAACCGGCGCAGCACCGCGAGGCCGTCGAGCTTGGGGAGCATGATGTCGAGCAGGATCGCGTCGTACGGATTGGCTTCGGCCAGCGCGAGCCCCTCTTCGCCGTCGCCCGACGTGTCGACGGCGTAGCCTGCTTCGCGCAGCCCCTGGGCCAGCGAGCGGGCCAGCGGCTCGAAGTCCTCGATCAGAAGCACCCGCACGGCCCCAGTATGCCGCGGACTCTGGGCTTCCGAGCTCTCATCGGATTCTCATGTTCGCGGACTATGAATGAGTGGTGCGCCACGCCCCCCTTCCTGAGCTGGCGGTCGCCTGCGCGCTGGCGGCCCTCGTCGTCGCGGATTCGGGGCCGGCGCGCGCGGAGACGCCCGGCGCACGCCCCGTGACGTTCGCCGCGGCGCGGGCCGCCGGCGAGTCGGCGGCCCCCGACGTGATGCTGGCCGCCGGGCGGGACGCCGTCACGCGCGCCCAGCTGGGGGTGGCCGGCGCGCTCGCCAACCCGACGGTCGGTCTCACGACCGCCCGCGAGACCGCCCGGCTGGGCCTGTCGGTCAGCGTGCCGCTGCCCGTCTTCGGCCAGCGCGGAGCAGCCGTGGCGGCCGCCCGCTCCGATGCCGACGCGGCGGCGCTGGACGTCGAGGCGGCGCGCGCCGAGGGGCGCTTCGCCGCCAGCCTCGCCTGGCTGGACCTGTGGGAGGCCGAGGGGCGGGCGCGCCTCTTCGCCGAGGCGGCCGCCGACGCCGCGCGCGTGGCGGCGATCGCCGACGAGAAGTTCAAGGCCGGGTCCGCGCCGCGCGTCGACGTGCTGCGGACGGCGGCCGATCGGGCGCGCGCCCGCGCGGATGCGGCGTTTGCGGCGGCGTCGGTTCCGGCGGCGGCGGCGCGCCTCGCGATCGCGATGGGCGACGCGACGATGGATCGCCCCACTGCCGCGGGCGCGGCGGAGATGGAGCTCGGGCACAGTCAGCTCGCCGACCTGGTGCGCCTCTTGCCGACCCATCCGGCCGTGCGGCGGGACCGGGCCCGCGTCGAGGCGGCTGCCGCGCACGTCCGCGCCGAGCAGCGGCTGCGCTGGCCGGCGATCAACGCCGAGCTGGCGGTCAACTGGCACGACCCGACCTTGCCGGCGACCGACCTCATCGGCGGCCTGGCGTTCGAGGCGCCTGTCTTGAACCTGCGCGGCGGCGCGATTGCGCGCGCGAAGGCCGAACAGGCCCTGGAAGAGACCACCGCCGCGCTGGAGCTGCGGCGCCTGGACGCCGATCTGACCGACTCTTACGCGCGGGCGCAGGGCGCGGGGGCGCGCGCGCGGTCGCTGGCCACCGACGTCCTGCCGGCTCTGGAGGAGGTGCGGCGCATGACTGAAGAGGGCTACCGCGACGGGCGCGTCGATCTGCTGCGGCTCATCGACGCACAGCGCGCCCGGCTCGACAGTCGGCTCGCCCAGATCGAAGCGCAGGCCACCTGGGAGCGCGCGCTGGCCGAGGTCGAACGCGCGGCGGGCACGCGGCTGGATCGAGGCGCCAATGGCCTTTGACGGGGCGATAGTCGTGGCGGCGCTGCTGGCGGTCTTGGTGGGCGGCTGCCGCGGGCGCGAGGAGGCGGAAGCACCGGCCGGCAAGCGCCCGGTCCGCTGCGCGCCCGTCGAGACGGTCACCGTCGAGGACACGATCGAGCTGCGCGGGACGGTGGCGCCGCTTCCCGACCGCGACGCCGAGGTGGCGCCGCAGGTCGCGGGGCGCATCGCCAAGATCCTGGTGCGCGAGGGCGATCGCGTCGCCGCCGGGCAGCCGGTCGCGCGCATCGACGACGCCGGGCTCGTCGATCAGGCCAACGAAGCGTCAGCGGCCGTGGCGAAGGCCGAGGCCGAGCGCCGCAACGCCGACGCGACCCGCGCCCGCACCGAACGCGTGTTCGAGCACGGCATCGCCGCCCGTCAGGAGGTCGAGGACGCGGCGACCCGCGCCGACACGGCGGCTGCCAGCGAGCGGGAAGCCCGGGCGGCCGCCGCGCGGGTTCGCCGTCAGGTGGAGCGCGCCACCGTGCGCAGCCCTCTGGCGGGCGTCGTCGTCCGGATCTTTCGCCGATCGGGCGAGCTCGTCGACGGAACGCCCACCACGCCGGTGGTCGAGGTCGCCGACCCGAGCCGCCTCGAGCTGGCCGCCGAAGCGACAGCCTCTGATCTCGTGAGGCTGGCCGCCGGCGCGCCGGCCGAGCTCACGACGGCGGCGCTGCCGGGCGCGCGCTGGTCGGGCGCCGTGTCGGTGGTGTCGCCGGCCGTCGATCGGACGACGGGGCTCGGCAAGGTACGCGTCGGGCTCCGCCTCGACGATGCGGCGCGCCCGCCCATCGGAATCCTGGGCACCGCGCGAATTCGGCTGGGTCGCCCGCGCGCGGTTCCGGTCGTACCCAAGGCGGCGCTGCGCAACGGCGCCGGCGCGGACGTCGAGGTCGTGGTGTGCGGCCCGGACGGCGTCGCGCACGTCGAGCGGGCCGCCCGCGGTGTCTCGACGGGCGATCGCGTCGAGGTGGGCGGGCTCACCGCGGGCGAGAGCGTCGCGCTGGACCCGGTCGGGATCGCCGACGGCGAAGCGATCGAGATCCGCCGATGACCGATTGGCTCGTGCGCCGGCGGGCGCTGGTGTGGGTCGTCGCCATCGGCCTGGCGGTCAGCGGCGGTCTGGTGGCCACGCGGCTGCCCAGCGGCATCTATCCAGAGGTCGACTTTCCGCGCATCGTCGTCGTTGCCCGGGGCGGCGACGCGCCGCCGCCGCTGACCCAGGTGGCGCTGGCGCGCCCGCTGGAGGCGGCGCTGGCGACCGTGCTGGGGGTCGAGCGCATCCGCTCGCGCACGATTCGCGGGTCCGTCGAGCTGTCGCTGCAGTTCTCGCCGGGGACCGACATGTGGCGCGCGCTGCAGCTCGTCGAGTCGCGCGTCGGCGACGCGCGGTCGGGGCTGCCGCCCGGGACCGACGTCGTCGTCGAGCGGCTGACGACGACCTCCTTCCCGGTCGTCACCTTCAACCTGACCGGCGGCGTCGACCCCCGCCGGTTGCGTGACCTGGGTGAGCTGGTGCTGCGGCCGGCGCTCTCGCGCGTGCGCGGGGTAGGGCGCGTGGAGGTCCTGGGGGGCGACGTCCGCGAGCTGGAGGTGATCCTCGACCCGGCCAAGACCGCCGCCTTGCGGCTCACGCCGACCAAGGTGGCCGAGAAGGTGCGCGCCGCCAGCGTGCTGGCTGCCGTGGGGCGCTTCGACGACGCCCACGCGCTGGTGACCGTCCTGACGTCGGGCGAGCCGCGCGAGGCAGCCGACGTCGCCGCCCTTCCGGTCGCGGTCGGCCCCGACGGCAGCCCGGTCCCGCTGTCCGCGATCGCCACCGTCGTCGACGGCGCCGAGGACCGGCTGGTGCGCGTCTCGGGACCCGGCGGCGAGACCGTCCTCGTCAGCGTGAGCCGGCTGCCGGGCGCCAGCACGCCCGACGTCGTCGCGCGCGTCCGCGCGGCCGTGGCCGACGCGGTCGCCAGCTTTCCGCCGGGGGTGCGGGTGACCCCGGTCTACGACCAGGCCGCGCTGGTCGACGAATCGATGCGCTCGGTCCGCGACGCCATCCTGCTGGGGATCGGCCTCTGCGTCGCCGTCATCGCGCTGTTCCTGCGCGATCTGCGGGCGGGGCTGGTCGCGGCGCTGGCTGTCCCCCTCACGCTGGGCATCACCTTCCTGCCGCTGGCGATCGCCGGCCAGAGCCTGAACCTCATGTCGATGGGGGGACTGGCGGTCGCGATCGGGCTGGTCATCGACGACGCGATCGTGGTCGTCGAGGCGATCCGGCGGCGCCTGGAACAGGGGGAATCCGCCGCGCAGGCCGCGGGCGCGGGTGCCCGTGACCTGCTCGCCGCGCTGGTGGGGACGACGGTCACGACCGTGATCGTGTTCGTGCCGCTGGCGTCGCTGGCCGGCGTGGTCGGGCGCTTTTTCGCGGCGCTGGCGATCACGGTGTCGGCGGCGGTGCTGCTGTCGCTGGCCGTCGCCGTGTCGGTCGTCCCGCTCGCGGCGGGCGGCTGGCTGATCCCGCGGCGCGGTCCACCGCCCGGTCCGCCCTGGTACGTGCGCGCCTACGCGGGCGCCGTCCGGCCGATGCTGCGACGCCGCTGGCTGGGCGCAGTCGTCGCGCTGGCGCTGGTCGCCGCCGGTGTCGCCGCCGCCCGCGCGGTGGGCACCGGCTTTTTGCCGACGATGGACGAGGGGGCGTTCGTCCTGGACTACTTCCTGCCGGCGGGGACGTCGCTGACCGAAACCGACGCGGTCGCGCGCCGCATCGAGGCCGTGCTCGCCGCGCTGCCGGAGGTCGAGACCTACTCACGCCGCACGGGCGCCGAGCTCGGTCCGGCGGCCGCCACCGAGGTCAGCCGCGGCGACATCATGGTGCGGCTCAAGCCGGCCCGGGATCGCCACCGCACGGCCGACGAGGTGATCGAAGAGGCGCGGGCGCGGCTTGCCCGCGAGGCGCCGGAGGCGCGGGTCGAGTTCGTGCAGGTGCTGCAGGACGTCCTCAACGATCTCTCGGGCGCGCCGCGGCCCATCGAAGTGAAGTTGTTCGGTGACGACTACGGCGTCCTGCGCGGGCAGGCGAGCGAGATCGCCCGGCGAATCCACGACGTGCCCGGGCTCGTCGATCTCTATCCCGGGTTCGAGGGAGACGCGCCCGCGCTCGCCTTCCGCGTCGACCCCACGCGCGCGGCGCGCCTGGGCACGTCCGCTGCCGAGGTCAGCGCGGATCTGGACGCCGGCCTGCGCGGCGTCGTCGCGGCGACCATTCGCCGCCCCGATCGGCCGATAGGCGTGCGCGTGCGTTACCCGGACGCCGTTCGCTTCGACGGCGCCCAGATCGCGGCGTTGCCGCTCTTGACCGCCAGCGGTGGCGTCGCCTCCGTCCAGGCGGTCGCCGACGCCGAGCGCACCGGCTCGCCGAGCACGCTCCTCCGCGAGAACCTGCGCCCGGTCGTCATCCTGACGGCCGATCACGAGGGGCGCGATCTCGGCTCCGTCGCGGGCGACATCAGCCGCGCCGTCGGCAGCCTGCCACGGCCGGAAGGCTACGCGCGCGAGCTGGGCGGCCAGGTGCAGGCCCAGCGCGAGACGTTTCGCGAGCTGGCCGGGGTGCTGGGCTTCGGCCTGCTGGCCGTGCTGGTGGTGCTGTTGGCCCAGTTTCGTCACGCGCGCATGGCGCTGGTGGTCGTCTCGTCGGTGCCGCTGGCGCTGGTCGGCGCGATGGCCACGCTGCTGGTCGCAGGCGTGCCGCTGAACGCGTCGTCGCTGATGGGGTGCGTGCTCCTGGTCGGGCTGGTGGTCAAAAACGGCATCCTGCTGCTCGAGCAGGCCGAATCGCTATGGCAGGGGGACACCACCCTCGAGGACGCGCTGGTCCGTGCGGGCGCCGTTCGCGTGCGCCCCAACCTGATGACGACGCTGGCCACCGTCGCCGGCCTGGCGCCGCTGGCGCTGGGCATCGGGGCGGGCGCGGAGCTTCAGCGGCCGCTGGCGCTGGCCGTCGTCGGCGGCCTCTTGAGCTCTGCCGCCGTCAGCTTGCTGGTGATCCCGTCGCTGGTCGGGCTCGTGTTCTCGGGACGACGTTATGTGACTTGACGGGAATATGAACGAGTGAGTATATAAGCCGTGTGAACTCCTCGTTCGCGATCATTGCGGAGCCGAACCGGCGGGCGATCCTGGGCCTGCTGGCCGGGTCCGAGCAGTCCGTCGGCGACATCGAGCGGCACCTGGGCATGCCGCAGACGTCCGTCTCCAAACACCTGCGCGTCCTGCGCGAGGCCGGCTTCGTCGAGCCGCGCGTGGACGCCCAGCGGCGCGTGTACCGGCTTCGGCCCGAACCGCTGATGGAGGTGGACGCGTGGCTGGCGCCGTTTCGGCGCTTCTGGACGGCGCACGTCGACGCGCTGGAACGCCACCTCGATCGCATCGGCCAACCGCCCGCCCAATCACAGAAGAAAGGAAAAAAGCGATGAGCAACTTCGATAACTACGTTCCCGGCGCAGCGGCCGGCGCCGAAGTCCAGAAGGACGGCGACAAATGGACCCTCCTCGTCGTTCGCGAGCTGCGGCATCCGCCGGCGCTGGTCTGGCAGGCGCTGACGGATCCCGCGCACCTGTCCCAGTGGGCGCCGTTCGACGCCGACCGCAGCCTGGCGGCCGTCGGGCCGGTGAAGCTTTCGACCGTCGGCGCGCCGACGCCGCAGGTGTCCGAGAACAAGGTGACCCGGGCCGAGGCGCCGCGCTTCCTGGAATACAACTGGGGCGGGCAGGATCTCCGCTGGCAGCTCGAACCGCTGGGCAGCGGGACGCGCCTGACGCTGTGGCACAACATCGACCGCGGCTTCATCGCCTGGGGCGCAGCGGGTTGGCAGATCTGCTTCGACGTCCTCGATCGCCTGCTGGCTGGCACGCCGATGGGGCGGCTCGTGGGCGGCGACGCCGTGAAGTTCGGCGGCTGGAAGCGCCTGGTCGCCGAGTACGAGAAGCAGTTCGGGGTCGAATCCCCCAAGTGGTGAGAGGAGAAGCAGCCATGGAATCGACGCTACAGAAACCCGCAATCATCACCGTCGGCAGAACACCGCGCGCGACAGCCGTCGTGTTTTGGACCGTCACCGCGCTCTTGTGCCTGCAGCTGACCTTCACGGCCTACGCGCAGCTGCGCCTCCCGCAGGTGGCGAGCGCGTTCGCGCACCTGGGTTTCCCCGACTACTTCCGGGTCGAGCTGTCGTGGGCGAAGCTGGTCGGGGTGGTGCTGCTGCTGGCGCCCGTGCCGGCGCGCCTCAAGGAGTGGGCGTACGCCGGGCTCGCCATCGACCTCGGCTCGGCGCTGATCGCGCACCTCGCGGTGGGCGACGGGCCGCAAGCGTGGGGCTGGGCGGCGGCGACCGGCGTGCTGTGGGCGCTCTCGTATTTGTCCTGGCGGCGCCTGCGTTGAAGGACCTCAGTCGCGTGGCAGTGAAGTCCCCGCGACGGTGAACGCGATCCCCGCCAGCAGCGAGGATCGCCAGGTGGACGGGCCAGGGGCGGCGGCGCCGACTGCGTTCGGGCCCTGGCCCGAAATGGGCCGCGACGATTCGGCGTAGCTCAGGCGGTGTTCGACGTCAGCCGCCGCGAACAGCTGGGCGTGGCGGCCGATCCGGATCGACCAGCGCGCGAACGCACCCGCGGACAGCGCAACTCCCGAGAAGCTGCGCGCCGTCGATCCCGTCGGCGGTCCGCCCGTCGGACCGGTAACCGGTCCGGGACCAGTCGGCGGCCCGGCCGCGGGTCCGCCCGTCGAGCCACTGACCGGTCCAGGACCACCGGCCAGTCCCGCGGGCGGACCGCCCGTCGGACCGCCCATCATGGGAGTTGGCGCCGCCGGTCCCGTCGACAATACCGCCGCGTCACCGCGCGACACGTCCAGAGCCAGCGACGGTCCAATCTGCAACGCCATCCAGCGGCGCGCGACCGCGTTCACCGTCGGGATCAGGCGCACAGAGATGATGTTGAGGTGGGCGGCGGTGGCGGGATCGCCCGCCGCCACCGGACGCTGGACCTCCACGGCCGCGGTCAGGGCCGGCCCCAGAACCCGCCGGCGCGACGCCCACGTCAGCGCGAGCCCGCCGCCGGCGGTGGGGCGGCTGGGATCCAGATGCTGGATCCGCGTCTCGGCGATGGCCGCCACGTCGATGCCGTACGACGCCGCGCGGACCGGCGCGGCCGCCTGAGCCCGGAGGTCGCCGCGGCCGTCGGTCGGGATCGGCGCGATCGGGCCCGCCGGGCTGGGCGCCGCATTCGGCGGCTCGGGACTGCTGGGCGCAAGCGGGTCCGCGGTAGCCGCGATCAGCCCCTGCGTGCGCGCGCGCGTCTCGACGGCGGTGTAGACGACCTGCGCCGCCGTTTCGATCAGCACGTCGCGCGACACCTTCGCGTCCAGCGGGCGGCGGCAGATCGTCACGGGCGGATGGGCCGCGGTGAGCTCGACGAAAGGCGTCCCGGACAGGTCGACGGTCACGTCGACCAGCACGGCCCGTCCCGCGCCTGGCTCGGGGACGATGTCGATGCCCACCCGCGAGAGAAGATCGGCCAGCGTCTCGCGCATCGAACGGGCCTCGTCGCGGGAGCCGGCCACCCGCAGTGTGATGGCAGGCGCGCCCGAGAGGTCGTCGCCGGCGCGCGCCGTGCCCGCGAACCAGGCGAGCACGCCGAGCACGCCGACCCAGAACGATGCTGGTCGGGTCATCACGGCACCGTCCGGGCATCCAGCACGCGAAGGCGGTCCCGTCCACGTGCGGCGTGTACGGACATCGGGTGCTCGGCCAGCAAGCGGCGCCACGTCGCGGTAGCGCTCGCCCGCTGGCCGACCCGCTCTTCGGCGACAGCGAGGCCGACCAGCGCCTCCTCCGTCAGGCTGCCGGCGGGGCTGGCCGCCAGGTACTCCCGATAGAGCGGGATCGCCGCGGAGGGCAGGCCGCGGTCCAGCATCCAGCGGGCGTAGATCGCGCGTGAGGCCACCGCCTCGGGGCTGGCGCGGAACCTGGCCCACAGCTCGTCATAGGCCGACCCGGCCGCCGCCGCGTCTCCCACCCTTCGCGCGCGATTGGCGGCGGCGAACAAGGCCGCCGCCGTCTCGGGCGGATGCGGCGCGCGCGTCAGAGCCAGGCGCCGGCCGGGCAGGGCCGTGGGACGGGCGCGCGCGGGCGCGGGTTCCAAGTCGGCCACCGCCGGGAAATCCTCGAACGGCGTCCAGTCGTCCTTCGTGGGCCTGGCGGTCGACCGCGGCGCGCGCGCGGGTGCCGCCGAAATCGCAAGGGGGGCCGCCTCGCGCGCCGGGTGACGCACGCCCCAGAAGCCGGCGAACGCCACCCCGCCCAGCATCAGCGCCGCGCTGAGCCCCGCGACGGCGAGCCGGCGCGACGACTGCCGCGAGCGCCGCCCGCGGTCCATTCCCGTGCGCCGCAACGTCCGCGCGATCAATCGATCCAGCTTGACCGGCGACGCCACGGCAGCCTCGGCGTCGAATGCGCGCCCGGCATCCAGAACGAAGCGGCACGTGCCGCAGTCCTGCACGTGGGCGTCGACGTAGGCCTGTTCGTCCCGCGACAGCGCCCCGGCGCCGCGCGCGCGATGAAGCAGATCGTCGGGATGGACGTCTACTTCGTGTGGCACTCGCCCTCCAACTCGCGGCGCAGCGCCTGCTTGGCCAGCCGCAGGCGGCTCTTGACCGTGTTGAGGGGGACCGCCGTCGACCGCGCCACCTCGGGCAGCGAGTAGCCGAGCACGACGTGCAGCGCCATGATCTCGGCCTGCTCGGCCGGCAACCGATCCAGCAGATCGCGCAGGCAGCGCCGCTGGTACGCCGCCGCGCCCGCATCGTCATGCGCCGGCCGCTGGCGCTCGCTGGCGGCGGCGATCGCGTCCGCCGCGCAGGTGACCGCGCGCGAACGGGCCAGCCGGCGGCGCCACGAGAGCGCCGTGTGAACCGCGATGCGCGACGCGTACCCCGAGGGGTGACAGTCGCCGCGGAACCCGGGCAGCGAGAGGACGAACGCCATCAGCGCCTGTTGCGTGGCGTCCTCGTGATCCGCGCTCTTCGGCCCCAGCACCAGCCGGACGGAGCGGAGCACCACCGGCGCGACGAGCACGACCAGGCGCTGGACGGCGCTCGGGTCGCCGGCGCGCGCCTGCAGCGCCAGCGTGAGCGCACGCTCGAGCTCGATATCGGCCACGGCGCCCGGCTCGGCAGGCGCCGCGCGGTCGTCGCCCGTCCGTGACAGCAGCGACGCAATGAACCCCGGCGCACTCATCCCGTTTCGTCGTTAGTCGCCGCGCGATCGCCGCGACGTCGAAAAAAACGAAACTCCCGCCGCGGGACGAAATTCGCACCGGCCGCGTGATCCTTTGGGCCGCCCTCGGCGACAACACGATCAGCATGAACACGCGATTGTCCGAGCTCGCGATCAGCGACACAGGATTCATCTTCGATCCTGGCACCGGCGCCACCTTCAACGTGAACGCCACGGGCCTGGTCGCGCTCACCGCGCTGCGCGAGGGGGTCGAGCCGACCGACACGTCCACCATCGCGGCGCGCGTGCGCGCCAGATTCCCGGCAGCGCCCGCCGAGGTGGACGAGCACGTGTCGGACTTCGTTCGAACGCTGCGGCAGATGGGCATCCTGCCCGCCGGGAGCGCGGGACGATGACCGCGGATGCGCTGACGATCGGCGTCACCGGGTTGAACGCCACCGACAACCCCGGCCCGGGCGTGCCGGTGCTGCGCTCGCTGCGGGCCGGCGCGCCGGCGGGCGAGCGCCACATCGGCCTGACGTACGACGCCCTGGACCCCGGCGTCTACGCGCGCAACCTGGCCGACAGCGTGTTCCTGCTGGCCTATCCCTCGGCCGGCGCCGAGACGTTCCTGGCCCGGCTCGCGGCCATTCACGACCGGGTGGGGCTGGACGTGATCATCCCCACCCTGGACGCGGAGCTGCCGCTGTTCATCGCCGTCGAGAAGCAGCTGAAGGCCCTGGGCGTGGCGACATTTCTTCCGTCACGCGCGCAGCTGGAGGTGCGCGGCAAGGCGCAGCTGGCGGCGCTGGGCCGGGTCGCGGGGGTCGACGTGCCCGCGACCGCGGTGCTGACCAGCGCCGACGACATCAGCCGCGTCGAGCGGGAGGTGAAGTACCCACTCTTCGTCAAAGGGCCGTACTACGGCGCGACGCTGGTGACCTGCCGCGAAGAGGCGGTGGCGGCGTTCCATCGGGTGCTGGCCACCTGGGGCGGTCCCGTCATCGTGCAGGCCTGCGTCCGCGGCGAGGAGGTGAACCTGGTCGCCGTCGGTGACGGCGCCGGCGGTCTGCTGGGCCCCGTCGCCATGACGAAGCTGGCCCTGACCGACAAGGGGAAGGGCTGGGCGGGCGTCACCATCCGCGACGACGCGCTGGTCGACGTCGCCGCGCGCATCGTCGCCGCGACGAAGTGGCGCGGCCCGCTGGAGGTGGAGGCGCTGCGCTCTGGACCGGGGAAGTACGAGGTCATCGAGGTGAACCCGCGCTTTCCCGCGTGGGTGCACCTGGCCACCGGGGCCGGTGTGAACCTGCCGCGCGTGGTCGTGGACCTGGCGCTGGGCCGCGAGCCGGCGCCGCTGGTCCCGTACCAGGTCGGCAAGCTGTTCGTCCGCATCTCGCTGGATCAGGTCGTCGACATGACCGACTTCGAACGGATCGTCACCACCGGCGAAATCTCCCACGCGGCGCTGCCCGCCAGCTGAACGGAAGGAACCACGTGAACACGATCGAGTACGAACGCCCCGGGATCGTCCGCCACCAGATGGGCGGCATCAACAAGTTCGGCCAGCAACTGGCGCCGCGCGTGCAGACGCACATCGACGGCGTGGCCATCGCGGACCTCGTCGCCCGATACGGATCGCCGCTGTTCGTGTTTTCCGAGCGCACGCTGATCGACCGCTATCGCGAGCTCGAGCAGGCGTTCTCGCGGCGCTATCCGTCGGTGCGGCTGGCCTGGTCGTACAAGACCAACTACCTGCAGGCCGTCTGCCGGGTGTTCCACCGCGAGGGCGCCTTCGCCGAGGTGGTCTCGCCCTTCGAGTACGACAAGGCCGTGGCCCTGGGGATCCCGGCGGAGCGGATCCACTTCAACGGTCCGTTCAAGCCCGACGACGCGCTGGCGCGCGCCATCGCCGGCGGCGCGATCCTGCACGTCGACAACCTGGACGAGATCTCGCGCATCGAGCGCATCGCCCAGGCGGGGGCGCGGCGCGCGCGCGTCGCCATCCGCGTGAACCAGGCCATCGACGGCGTCCAGTCGTGGAGTCGGTTCGGCCTGAACCTGGAGTCGGGGCAGGCGCACGAGGCCATCACGCGCGTGCTGGGTGGCCAATCCATGGACCTCATCGGCCTGCACACGCACATCGGGACGTTCATCCAGGACCCGAAGGCGTATGGCATGGCGGCTGCCAAGATGGCGCGCCTCGCGAACGAGCTGCGCTCGCGCCATCAGGTGCGCGTGTCGTTCATCGATCTGGGGGGCGGGTTCGCCTCCCCGAACACGCTGAAGGGGCAGTACCTGGACGGCCAGCAGGCCAGCCCGCCGTTCTCGCGGTACGCGGAGGCGATCTCGGCGGGGCTGGCGGAGCTCGACTTTCCGGCGGCGCAGATGCCGACGCTGGTGCTGGAGACGGGGCGGGCGCTGGTCGACGAGGCGGGGAGCCTCGTCTCGACGGTGCAGGCGAGCAAGCGCCTGCCGGACGGCCGCCGGGCGCTGGTCGTCGACGCCGGCGTCAACCTGCTGTTCACGGCCTTCTGGTACCGGCACGAGGTGACGCTGGCGCAAGAGGTGCGCGGGCTGACGGAGGCCACCGTCCTCTACGGCCCGCTCTGCATGAACATCGACGTCATGCGCGACGCGGTCGCGCTGCCGCCGCTGTCGGTCGGTGACCGCATCGTGTTCTCGACGGTGGGCGCCTACAACGTCACCCAGTGGATGCAGTTCATCACGTTGCGCCCCGCGGTGGTCATGGTCGGCGCGAACGGCGCGGTCGCCGTCATCCGCCGCGCGGAGACCGTCGACGACCTGAATCAGATGGAGGCGCTGCCGGCGTGGCTGGCCTAGGGTTGGTCCCGCGCAGCGCCGTCGCGATCGGCGACGCGATCTTGCGGTCGTACGCGCAGATCGTGATGGGACGCTCGCGCGTGGCGGGCTTTCTTCTGCTGCTCGCGACCGCGCTGGACATGCCGACGCTGCTGGGGGGCCTGACCGCGCTGGCGGGCGCGGCGCTGGCGGCGCGCGCGCTGAGCCTGCCGGCCGGCGCGTTCTCCGAGGGACCGACCGGGTACAACGCGCTTTTCGTCGGGCTGGCGGTCGGGCACTTCTTCGGCGTCGGTCCCGGCGCGCTGGCGATGGCGGCCGGGTGGGGCGCGCTGGCCGCGGTCGTCAGCGCATTCGTCGTCGCGACGTCCGGCCGCACGCTGGCGCTGCCGGCGCTGACGATTCCGTTCGTGCTCTTGACCTATCTGCTGCTCATGGTGGCGCCGTCGCTGGGGTTGCCGCCGCGTCTGGATCCGCTGCTGGCCCACGGCACGGAAGCCGCGCGCCCCGCCGCGTTCGGCTGGCTGGCATGGATCGGCGCGCTGGTCTTCGTCCCCCGGTTCGAGGCGGGACTGCTGGTGGTCGCGGCGCTGCTGGTGCACAGCCGGGTCGCGTTGCTGCTGGCCGCGACGGCGGCTGTCGCGCTGGCGCCCTTTCTGCGGTCGCTGGCGCTGCCGCCCGCGATGGCCGCGCCGCTGCTCTTCAACGGGGTGCTGGCGGCGATGGCGCTGGGGGGCACCTGGTTCGTTCCCGGTCCAGCGTCCTTCGTGCTGGCGGCGGCGGCGGCGGCCGGCTCCGCGCTGATCACGATCGCGCTGCAGCGACCGCTGGCGGCGTGGGGGCTTCCGTTGCTGGTGCTTCCCTTCAACGTCGTCGTGCTGATTGTCTTGTGCGCGATGCGGCAGCGCACGCGCGACCAGCGGCCGAAGGCGGTCGACTTCGCGCCTGGATCTCCCGAGCAGAACCTGCGGTTTCATCAGACGCGGACGCTGCGCGCCGTCCACCGCCCGCACGGCGGGGTGGCGTTTGCGCTGCCGTTTCGTGGCGTCTGGCTCTGCACCCAGGGCGTCGACGGCGCCTTCACCCATCAGGGCGCCTGGCGGCACGCGTTCGACTTCGAGGTGTTCGGGCCGGATGGGCGGTTCCACGAAAGCGCCACCGACCCCGATCGCGTCGACGCTTATCACTGTTACGGCCTGCCGGTGCTGGCCGCGGCGGACGGAACCGTCGTGAAGATCGAGAACGACGTCCCCGACAATCCTGTCGGCGGCGTCGACCTGGAACGCAACTGGGGCAACGTGGTGGTGCTGGTTCACGCGCCGGGCGTCTACTCGGTGGTGGCGCACCTGGCGCCGCGCTCGGTGGCCGTGCGCGACGGTCAGAGCGTCAAGCGCGGCGACGTGCTGGGCCTGTGCGGAAGCTCCGGGCGCTCGCCGCGCCCGCACCTGCACTTCCAGCTTCAAGCGTCGCCCATCCTGGGCGCGCCGACGATCCCCTGCGCGTTCGAGAACGCCGTGTCGATCGAGGACGTTGGCTCGACGACGCCACGGCTGGTGACGGCGGTGGTCCCACGCGAAGGCGAGATGTGGCGGAACCCCGACGGCGATCCCGAGCTGGCGGACGCCCTGGCGTTCGCGCCGGGAACGAGCTGCGAATATCGGCTGAGCCGCGAGCCCTGGGAGGCTCACGTCGAACGGGTTCACTGCGAGGTGGATCGCTTCGGTCAGACGGTGCTTCGGTCCGACGGCGGCGGAGTTCTTTCGTTCGCGCGAACGGCCAACCAGTTCACCGTCTTCGACGTCCAGGCCCCGCCGCGCTCGGTGCTGCATCTCTTGCGGGCGGCGCTGGGGCGCGTGCCGCTGATTGCCGATCCGGGCCTCTGCTGGGACGACCACTTGCCGCCGGCGTGGCGCGCGCCGCGCTGGTACGCGGGGCTGCGCGACGTGGTGGCGCCGTTCCTTTCAGACAAGGGGCTGCCCATGGAGTACCGCTGCTTGCGTGAGCGAGGTGGTTTCACGATCGCGGGACACGCGCTGCCGCGGCGCCGGGGCCGCGCGTCCGTCGTCACCTGCCGGGCGCTGCTCGGCGAGGAAGGGTGGCCGGCCAGCCTCGAGGTCGCCGTCGGAACAAGCCCCGCGTGGCGCGCCGCGCGTGTCGTGCCGGCGGCGCCCGCTTCGGCCTGCGTCCGTCCCGGCGGCGACCGCCCTTTCGGCCGCGGCGCGCCGCCCCCGGTGCTGTCGCGGGTCATTCAACTGCCGCGCCCGCCCAGTCCGACGGAGTCCCTCCCCCGTGACGTCTGATTCGCGGCGAGCCATGCGTGGCGTGAATCGTTTCGCCCTGGGTCTGCTCGTGCTGCTGGTCGGTTCGGCGCCGCCGCTGGCGGCGAAGATCAAGCACCGTCACGACGCGACCACGCCTGGGCCGGCGGCGCCGGCTGCATCCCCCGGCGGCGACGCGCCGGGCACCGAGCTGTCGGGCCTGCTGCCCGATACGGCGCGCGTGTACCAGAAATCCTACGACGAGGAAGCCGCCGGCCGCTTTGCCCAGGCGCTTCGCGCGCTGGATGATCTTCCGCCCGCCGAGCAGGCGAGCTACCTCGGGCACCTGCGTCGCGGCTGGCTGCTGCACCGGATCGGCCGGCACGCCGAATCCGTCGCCGCCTACCACCAGGCTCTCGCGGTCGAGAGGGACTCCATCGAGGCGCGGGTCGGCTGCTTGCTGCCTCAGATGGCGCTGCGCGACTGGGGCGCGGTCGAACAGGGAGCCCGAGGCGTTCTGGAGCGCGATCCCGCCAACTACCTGGCCGGATTGCGGCTGGCGTTTGCCGTCTACAGCGCGGGCCGGTTCGCGGAGGCCGAAGGCCTGTACCGCCGCGTGGTTGCTCGTTACCCCAGCGACGCGGACGCGCGGGCCGGTCTCGGGTGGTCGTTGCTGCGGCAGGGCAAGCGGGCCGAGGCGCGGGACCAGTTCCTGCAGGCCGCCCGCGCGGCCCCGCGGTCGCCGATCGTCGTGGAAGGTATCAAAACTAGCGCCGGCTGACCCCTTTCCATCGGGGTTGCCCCATATGTTAAGGTAGTTTCTCAACCCGCGGTGTGGCCGGTCGCCGAGTGAGCGGGGCCGGCGCGCGACGCCGTCGGACGGGGCTGGGTGTCTGCCGCAGGCCTGTGATGGAAACTTCCTTCCGCAATTGCATCGCGACGGTGTTGTTCGCCGCGCCCGCTTTGGGCCTGGTGGCGTGCGCCAATCGTGGGATGGAGGCCCCCGGCGCGGGTGGGGCCATCCTGGGCACCGGGGGTGGGGCCGGCCAGGCGTCCAGCACGGGAGGGGCATCTTCGGGTGGCACGGGCGGACGCGGCACCGGCGGCGCTGCCGGCAAGCCGGGGACGGGCGGGACCAGCTCGACGGGCGGCATGCCAGGCACCGGCGGAGCCACGGGCGGGGGCAGCGGCGGCATGAGCAGCACCGGCGGGACCTCGGGTCGGGGCGCTGGCGGCAGCGCCGGCGCGTCTTCGACTGGCGGGGCCGGGGGCGGGGCGGGGGGCGTCGCGGGTGGCGGCGGGCGTGCCGGCAACGGCAGTGCCGGAAACGGCGGCGCTGGTGGCGGGAACAATCAGGTCGTTGTCAGCATCGACTTCATCGGCGGCAGCGTGCCCACGGGCGGCGCGAATGGCGGGACGCTGGTCTCGGCTGTCCCTATGACGGCAACCGAAACGGCGGGCGTGAAGCTGGCCGCGAACTGGAACGGCGCCGCGAACATCAGCGGCACCCTGGGCAATCTCCGCCAGTCCGACGGAACGGTGACCACCGCGACGGTGACCTGGAGCTCCCCGGCGACGGGCGTGAACCCGGGCGAATGGATCAATGGCTACGCGGACGCGCCCGGCGACACGCGCATGATGAACGGCTACCTGGACCCGTCGTCGTCCACGATGCCCGCCACGGTGAAGGTCAGCGCGCTGCCAGCCCGAATTGCCGGCGGATACGATGTGTACGTCTATGCGTTCGGCGATCTGCCGGGCGCAGCGACGCGAACGTACCAGTACGCGATCGGCACCACGACGATCACCGTCTCGCAGACGGGCCCGTCGCCCTCGACCTTTCCAGGACAAACCTTGGCCCCAGCGGGAGGGGCCGGCAGCTACGTCGTATTTCATAACGTGAGCGGGGCGGCGTTCACGCTGACGGCGACCCCCGGAACGGGTACTCAGACGCGCGCCCCGGTGAACGGAATCCAAATTGTCTGGCCACCCGGCTCGTGAAACCATCCAATCGTTGAGGAAGTCATGAAGAGCTCATACGTAAAGATCGTGTTTTTGTTCATGGCGGGCGCAGGCCTGGCTTTGTCGTGCGCGCAGAGCGAGACGACCGACATCCACGCCGGAACCGGCGGCAACAGCGCGACGGGCGGCGGCAACAGCGCGACCGGCGGAAGCGCCACGGGTGGCAACAACGCAACGGGCGGCAATAACGCGACGGGCGGCACCAGCGCCACCGGCGGCACGACGGGGACCGGCGGGATCAGCGCGACGGGCGGCAATACCGCCACGGGCGGGACCAGCGCGACGGGCGGCACCAGCGGCGGCGCCGGCCGCAGCGGCTCGGCCGGGACCAGCGGTGGCGCGGGCCGGAGCGGTACCGGCGGGGCGGGCGGCGCGACGGCGTCGTTCGCAGACGTCACGGCGCTGTTCGCGGCGAACTGCGTCGCGTGCCACGACGGTACGAACCACACGGACCTGCGATCGTCGGGGCTCTACGCGCGCATCGTCAATCAGAACGCCACGAAGTCCTGCACCACACAGAAGCTGATCGTGCCGAGCAGTCCCAGCACCAGCCTCATCAGCAACAAGATCAAAGGCACCAACCTGAACGGATGCGGCGTTCGCATGCCCTACATGTGCTCGACGAGCAGCACGAACCCGCGGGCCTGCCTGACGACCGCACAGATCGCGACCGTCGACAACTGGATCATGGCCGGCGCGCCGATGTAGCGATCACGACCGGGGCGGGCACCGCAGCGCCCGCCCGGGTCACTTCACGAGCGTGCGCAGCGGAAGCGTCCCGCT
Organism: Polyangia bacterium; assembly: GCA_045802645.1. Lineage (GTDB taxonomy): Bacteria > Myxococcota_A > Polyangia > Fen-1088 > Fen-1088 > JADGRB01. Next base: position 14,886 of record JBJMQQ010000271.1, on the reverse strand, counting down.
CTTGAGAGCGCCCGCGACGACGCCGGAGATTTGTGTCGCGCCGTTTTCGTTGAAGTGCGTCCCCTGACTGGCTGCAAACAGGGCCGACACGTTGGGGACCGTCTTGTAGTAGGCGATGGCCAGGTTCGTCAGGTCGACCAGCGCGACGTTTTGCGAAGCGGCCAGATCCCGCGCCTGCTGGTCCAGGCCGGCGAATCCCGGGTCCGCCGTGCTCGCGCCCTTGCGGGCGACGGGGGTGAAGATCACCGGCGTCACCCCCTTGCCGTGCGCGTCGGTGATGTACTTGGTGAGGTTGGCCTTGTAGTTCGTGACGTCGCTGCTGTTCTTCTGGTCGTTGTGGCCGAACTGGATGAAGAGGTAATCGCCGGCCCGCATCGCCGTGCGCGCCGGCGGGAAGAACTTCGTGTAGAAGCTGGGCGCCGTCTCGCCCGAATCGGCGTAGTTGGCGACCGCGATGCCCGCCGTCAGGTACTGCGAAAGCTCCTGGGCCCAGCCGCGCTCCAGCGGGTCGATGATGCCCGCCAGCGCCGGATCCCAGTCGCAGACTGTCGAGTCCCCCGCCACGAAGATCGTCGGGATGGTCTGATTCAACGCGACGCCCAGCCCGTGCAGGCGGGGTGCTGGGCCGCCGGCGGGCGCGTCGATCAGCAGGTCCAGGACGCTGCCCGGCGCTGAATAGCCGTCGTGCTGCTCGGTGCGGACATTTGCCGCGAACGTCTGCTGCACCAGTTGTCCGGCGGGAATCGACATCTGCGGGACGACGATCCGATAGAGCTCGGCCTGCACGCGCGCCACGGAGGCAGCCGCCGGATCCCCCAGCTCGACCGTGACGACGTAGTTGGCCGTGTTGGTGGCGACGGGGATCGTGCACTTGATCGGGTTCGTCCCCGAGCACTTGGAGAGCAGCGCCGGATCGATGGGCACACTGCCCGGCGCGCCACCTGTCGCGCCCGAGCCCCCTGCGCCGGTCGTGACCGCTGCGCCGCCGTGTCCGCCGGCCGCGCCTGCGCCGCCCGTCGCGCCGGTTCCGCCGGTCCCTGTTCGGGCGCCGCCTTGCCCCGGGCTGCCCGCTGCCGCCCCGCCGCCGGTTCCGGGGGCTCCGCCCGTGGCGGGCGCACCGCCGGTTGCCGGGCTACCACCTCCCGCGCCTGGGGCCCCTCCGGTGGACGGGGTCGAACCCCCGGCCGCTTCGCCTCCCCGCCCGAGGCTGCCGCCGGTTCCGGGCGTGTCGATGTCGCTGCCGGACCCACACCCTGCGGCACCGGCCAGCACCGCCGCGACCGCCATCCCCGCCAGCTTCGCCCCGAGCCGGTTCGATGCAACGCGCGGGTTCGTCATATGTCGTTCAAGGGGACGACGGCCCTGAATCGCTTCAATCGGCGGACGAAAACACGATGGCGCCGGCGTCCTTTTCGACGGCGGGCGCCGCGGCCCGCGCGCGGCTGACCGCGGCGGTTTCCTGTTCGATGCGTGGGAACGTGTAGAGCACGCGACCCTGCGCGTCGGGCTCGGGCGCGATGTCGCCGCCGAGCTCGACGAGCTCTTGATCCAGGGCCGCCGCCAGCGCCGGGGTCGGGGCCAGCTCTTCGCGCGGGCGCGGCCCGGCAGCCGCGAAGATGCGCCCCAGCAGGCGCCGGCGGTCGTTACGGACGCGCAGTCGGGCGGCGTCCCGCCGCGCCTTGATCCAGCGCAGCGCCGGAACGGTGAAGAACAGCGCCGAGAACGCCAGCGGGAAGTCCCACAGCGCGACGTGCCAGCTGGCCAGCGACACGTGCAGTCGCGCCTCGAACGCCGGGACGATCCAGAACGGGGCCAGCAAGTTGAAGCCGTTGAACGCGCCGATCATCAGGTTGGTGCCGGCGTCGTTACCCGTGACCGGAGCGGGCGTCTCCAGGCGCTCGGAGGCCCAGCGCGGCGCCAGGTCGGCGACGCCGCCCGCCGTCTTGCGCAGCTCCTTGAACGTGTAGACGACCACGCCGTCTTCCGTTACCTCCGGCTCGCCGCCGTAATCGACCATCAACCGCGTCACCTCCTGTTCGGCGCGCGGGAAGGTCCAACCCATCAGCCGAACCAGATCGACGGCCGCGATGCGCCCGCGCTGCGCGCGGATGTACGCGACGACCTGCTTTTCGTCCGCCAGCGGATCGCGGGCAGGGGCGGGCGGTCCGAACACGAACGCGAACACCCGCTTGTAGAAGGGCTCGCGCCGCTGCCGCGGAGCGAAGCGCGCGCGCTGCCGGCCGTAGCCGCCCGAGCCCATGTCCCATCCCCAGAACCAGAACAGACCGCCGAAGCCGAACCCGCCGTCGTCGTCGCGATCGTTCGAGTTGCTGCGGGCGACGATCATCGCGATCATCATCGCCATGAACGCCGTGAAGTAGGCGACCAGCGTCGTCACGATCGCCACCTTGAAGAGGACCGTGAAGCCCTTCCATAGCCGGGCGCCCAGCGCCGCCGTCCGTTCGCGCAGCGACAGCGCATCGCGCCGCTGAAACCGCGGGTCGAACTCGTAGACGAGCTCGCCTGACTCCGTCGCGCTGAGGTGGCTGCGGTACTCACGCAGGAGCGCGGTCAGCGCCCGGGCCGCCTCATCCTCGGGCAGGCCGGACGCGACCACGGCGTCCGCACGGGTGAGCTTGGCGTTTCGCCCGCGCAGCGCGTCCAGCATCAGCGCCTTGGCGCGCGGATCCGAGTGGGCCTTACGGTCGAGATTTCCGGGGGTTGGTGCGGTGGTCACGGGATCGGCATTCTACGATGCCGGCGGCGCCGATGCCGGCCGACGTCAGCCGTCCGTTTCCAGGTGCGGATTTCCGTCGATGAACTTCAGATCGAACCGGAAGCTGGTGATGCGCCAGGCGCCAGAGTCACCGCGATCCAGCACGAACGCGTAGCTGCCCACGAAGGTGCGGGTGTTCTGCCCCGACCGGGTCCGCCGGAAGTGGTAGGCGACGCCGTAGCAGCTGGCCGTGGCGCGCCCTTCGTAGACGGTCACCCGGAAGTTGCCGGCCTGGTGGTGGATCGCTTCCAGGCTCTTCAGCCCCTCGGCCCAGCCCCCGGCGATCTCGTCGGGCGTACGGCGCGTGGCGGGGCCGGCGCCCGCCGACGACATGTCGAACAGGACCTGATCGGCGAAGCAGCGCTTCACCGCGGCCCAGTCGCGCTGGTCCGTGGCGACGAAGAGCTCCGTCACGACGTCGATGATCTGTTGCCTGGCGACGAGGTCCGCGAGGGTGTCCATGCGCGGCAGATTTTACTCAAACTTCGCGCGTTTTCAGCCTGGGCCGTGACGGGGTCGTCAATGCTCGGTTTCGGGATCGAAGAACTTCGGTAAACAGCCGATCCGTCGCTGACGCCCGGGTTTTCTTTCACGCAAGATGGGCGCGGAGGTGGAGACATGAGGACGAAAACGGAGGATCCGGTGTCTTCGGGTGAGGCGCGGGCGGCCATTCTCTCGTGCCACGACGAGCTGCGCGGACTGCTGACGGAAACGATTCACCGCGCGGAGGGCGCCGCCGATTCGGCGACGGACTTCGAGCCGCTGCGCGCGCAGGCGCGCGAGCTGTACGAGGCGTTCGAGGCGCACATCGGCTTCGAAGCGCGAATTCTGCCGGCCGCTCTGCGCGACGTGATCGGGTGGGGAGACGTGCTGCAGGCGGAGCTGGTCGAAGGGCACGCGCGGCAGCGGGCCGTTCTGGCCTCGGCCAGGTCGGCGCTGGACCCCGCGGGGCTTTCGCCCGTCCGACTGGCGCAGAGCGTGCGTTCGTTCGCCGAGCACATGCTCGACGACCTGCGTGCGGAGGAGAGGTGTTTGCTGAACGCCGACCTGGACGCGATGACGACGGACGGTCACGGCGGCTGAGGCGCGCCGCGTAACGCTCCACCGTCAGTCCGTAACTCTCCCCGGGGGCGGGCATCGAACCCCGCACACGGAGGTTACGGCCATGACGGTGACTGTGCTCGGAGCTACGGGTAAGACCGGGGGTGCAGCGGTAGAACGGCTGCTGGGCGCGGGGATCAAGGTCAGGGCTGTCGCGCGCTCGGCCGACAAGCTCGCCGGACTGGCCAGCAAGGGGGCGCAAGCGGTCGCCGCCGACCTGAGCGACACCGCCGCGCTGGCGGCGGCGCTGCGTGGCAGCGACGCGGCGTACTTGATGATCCCCAGCGACTACACGAAGCCGGACCTCCTGGGCCAGTACACGCGCGCGGGCGAATCGATCATCCGCGCTGTCCAGGACTCGGGGCTGCGCCGGGCCGTGCTCCTCAGCAGCCTGGGCGCCGAGGTCCCGTCGGGCACGGGCCCCATCGTGGGCCTGCACGCCATCGAAGAACGGCTCAAGGCAGTGCCCGGACTGAATCTGCTGATTTTGCGTCCCGGCTATTTTTACGAGAACAACTACGGCGCGCTGGGCCTCATCAAGCATCAGGGAATCAACGGCAGCGCGATCGAGCCGGACGTCCCGATGCCGACCATCGCCGCGGCCGACATCGGCTGGGCCGCCGGAGAGGCGCTGCGCCGTGGAGATTTCTCCGGCACGGTCGTGCGCGAGCTGACCGGGCCGCGCGACCTCACGATGACCGAGGTGACGCGCGCGCTGGGCAAGGCCATTGGCAAGCCGGACCTGGCCTACGTGCGCTTCCCCGATGACGCCTACGTCGAGGGGCTGAAGGGCGCCGGGTTCGCGCCCGATGCGGCGCGCCTGTTCCTGGAGATGGCGCAGGCCTTCAACAAGCGGCTGGTGGGCCCGCTGCCGGGGACGGAAAAGATTCGGACGACGACCACCTTCGAGTCGTTCGCCGAGGGGTTCGGGCAGGCGTACAAAGCGGCGTCCTAGGCGCATCATCGTCGCCATGAAGGTCATTCTCTTCGGGGCGACGGGCATGGTTGGGCAGGGCGTCCTGCGCGAGTGCCTGCGCGACCCGGAGGTCACGGGCGTGCTGGTCATCGGCCGCAAGACCGTCGGGATGACGCAACCGAAGCTGATCGAGCGGGTGCTGCCCGACCTGGCGGATCTGTCGTCGATCGAGACGGACCTGGCCGGCGCCGGCGCCTGCTTCTTTTGCCTGGGCGTGTCGGCGGCCGGCCTGCGCGAGGATGCCTACCGTCGCATCACGTACGACCTCACGCTGGCCGTCGCGCGCACGCTGGTCCGTCTCAATCCCGGGATGACGTTCGTCTACGTTTCGGGCGCGGGCACGGACAGCACGGAAAAGGGGCGCGCCATGTGGGCGCGCGTGAAGGGCGCCACGGAGAACGCGCTCCTGGCGCTGCCGTTCAAGTCGGCGGTCATGTTTCGCCCGGGGGTGATTCAACCGCTCGACGGGATTCGCTCCTCGACGCGGCTCTATCGGTGGCTGTACACCGCCCTGGCGCCCTTCATGGGGCTGCTGAAGCGGCTCTTCCCGAACCAGATCACCACCACCCGGCTGGTCGGGCGCGCGATGCTGGCGGTCGCCAAGCGCGCCGCGCCGCAGCGCTTCCTCGAAAACCGCGACATCAACGCCCTCGGCGCGACCTAGAGGCGACGTAGAGGCGCCTCGCTGCGCGAGCTGGTAGTCTGCGCGGCCGTGATTGTTCCTTCTGACCTGCACCGCGCGGTGTGCGACCGGTGCCGGCGGCCCGCGTCCGTCTGCTTTTGCGCGCACCTCGTGTCGCTGGAGACGCGCACGCGCGTGCTCTTGCTGCAGCACCCGCGCGAGCGGCGGACGCCCATCGGCACCGCGCGGCTGGCCCACCTCTGCCTGCCCGGCTCCGAGCTGCACGTGGGGGTCGAGTTCGACGAGCATCCCGGTGTCCTGGCGGCGCTGGCTGCCGCGGAGGCGGCCGGCCGCCCCGCGCATCTGCTGTTTCCGGGGCCGCGGTCCGTCGATCTCGCCGAGGCCAAGCTCGACGGCCCGATCACGCTGGTGGTCGTCGACGGGACGTGGTGGCAGGCGCGCAAGCTGGTCAAGAGCAACGCGCGGCTGGCCGCGTTGCCTCAGCTCCGCTTCACGCCGCCCGCGCCCAGCCGCTACCGGATCCGGCGCGAGCCCGCCGAGGACTACGTCGCGACGGTCGAGGCGCTGGCGCACGTGCTGGGCGCGCTGGAGGGTGACCCGGAGCGGTTCGCGGGGCTGTTGCGCCCCTTCGACGCCATGGTCGACACCCAAGTTCGCTACGCGACGCACGTCCGCGGCGCGCGGAAACGTCACGCTCTCCACCGCGCGCGGATCGCCCGCCGGCCGAAGGGACCGGAGCTGCTGCGCGAGCGCCCCGGCGACGTGGTCTGCCTGCACGGCGAGGCGAACGCCTGGCCCGCGCGACGGCCGGGCGGACATCCACCCGAGCTCGTCCACTGGGTGGCGCGCCGGCCGCGCACCGGCGAGACATTCGAGGCGATCATCGCGCCGCGCCGGCCGCTGGCGCCGGCGATCCCGGCCTACATCCGCATCCCGCGCGAGCGGCTGGCGGACGGTGAGAGCTGGGAGTCGTTTCGCGCGCGCTGGTCCGTGTTCGCGCGCGAGGACGACGTCGTGTGCAGCTGGGGGCGCTTTCCTTTGGACCTGCTCGAGTCCGAGGGGATTGCGCTGCCGCCCGCGCGCGTGGACGTCCGGCCTGCCGTCGGCGCGGTCTTCGGCACGCGCGCCGGCGCGATCGAGGATTGCACGACACGCCTGGGGATCGCCGCCGCCGAGCCGTTCGCGCAGGGGCGCGGCGGCACGCGGATGGCGGCGCTTTCCGCCATCGTCGACAAGCTGATGCTCGCCTGAGCGTCAGCGCGGGTGGTGTCGCACGGGCGGCATCGGCAGGTCGCTCTCCGTCGGAACGAACCCGGCCACCGTTCCGTGCGTCGGGAGTTGCATCGGCCACGTCGCCATCAGCGGCGCCGGATCCCAGAAAACCTCCGGCAGCGCGCTGGACGGGCGGATCGAGAGCCCGAAACGGACGAAGTGCCCGGGGCGTTCGGTGCCGGTGTCACCGACGGAGCCGATCACGTCGCCGGCCTTCACCTGCGCGCCGCGTTTGATCGTGCGCGGGACGGCCGCCAGGTGCGCGTAGTGCGTGAAGACCATGCCGCCGAAGTGAACCAGCCGCAGCGAGACCTCGCCGCCCGCGTGCTGCAGGTGATCGACGGTCCCCTCGTGAACGGCGTAAACGTGCTCGCCCCACAGCTCCGCGGGGACGTCGACGCTGTGGCCATCCGCGACGGCCGGTGGGCGGCGGATCGGGCCGGGCAGGGGGTAGCTCCAGACCGTCCTTTGAAACGCGAACAGCCAGTCGTCGTCGGTGGGCGGCCAGGCCGGACCTTCCAACACGGGTGCCGGGCGGGGGCGCGGGGCAGGGCGGACATCCTCCGCGACCAGCGAGATCGACTGTGCCTGCGGCAGGCGGATTCGGTGCCACAGCTTGGGGGCGCCGATCACGACCAGCGCCACCGCCGAGACGCGCAGCAGCCACCGTCTGCGCACGGCGGCGCGCGCACGCTGGCGCGACTGCACGTTCGCGACCAGGCAGGACTGCGAGCAATGGACCTCTTCCCGGCCGCGCCGGACCAGCACGAAGCGTTCGCCGCCCGTGATGATGTCGCGACAGATGCAGCAGGTGGCGACCGGCATGGCCTAGTCGTCCCCGCTGGCGTCGGCCGCGCCCGCGCTGTCACCGTCGTCCGCCGCTGGCGATTCGCTGGCTCCTCCTGCTTCGGCGGACTCGCCGCCAGCCTCCCCGCCAGCCGCGTCGTCGGCCGGGTGGGACCCGCGCCGCGCCTTGGCCAGCCGGGCCGCCGCCCGCTTGCGGGCCGAGAGCAACGGCATCGATCCCAGCGCCAGCCCGGGCCGCGCCATCGTCGTCACCAGACCCGACTCGCCGCCGTCGATCGGCACGCGCACCGGCCACAACGCGATCAGCGGCTCGGGGTCCAGGTACCGCTCAGGTCCGTCTTTCCACGGACGAACGGTGATCGCGAAGTGCAGGTGCGGCGCCGACTCCTTGACGCCCGTGTCGCCCAGCAGGCCGATCACCTGTCCGCTCTTCACGTAAACGCCGCGCTCGATGCCGCGCGGGATGGCCGCCAGGTGGAAGTACCACGTGAACACCGTGCCCTCGTGATGCGCGATCCGGACGAACTCACCGCCGCGGTCGGGGTTGGCGTTCCGCTGCACGAAGTCCACCAGGCCGTCGTGAACGGCGTGCACCTGCTCGCCCCACATTTCGCCGCCCAGGTCGACGCCGCAGTGGCCGTTGCGGCACTCGGCCGGACGCTGGCCGGGGCGCGGGGCGCCGAACACGCGCGAATCGGCGCGCGGCATGCGGCGCACGGGCCCCGACAGCGGGTGAATCCAGGCGTCGTGACCCAGAGCCGCCAGCGAGGTGGTGTCCGACGGGGGCCACTCGGGTCCGAACCAGCCCGCCGGCAGCCCGACCGTGTCGGCCGCGATCGGGCGGGGCGCCATCGCCGCACGCGCAAACCGGCGGCGGGCCGAGCGTTCGGTGTGCGGGGTCAGAAATGCGGCCGTCAGGATCGCGGCGACCGTCGTTCGAAGAGCCGCCCGCCCGCGGGCCGACCAGCGCGCGCGCCGCCGTTTTCGCCGGTCGAAGCGATAGCACTCGATCGAGCACAGGAGGTCGATCGCCCGCGACTCGACGTGGACGTATCGCTTTGCCGGCAGCGGATCGCCGCAGACTTCGCAGAGCGCGGGGCCTTCCATGGAAGGCGTTTGTTCGGGGTCGAGCATGCCGTGACAACCTCCGGCAAGTGGCGAACGCCCAGGAACCGCCCATGGTAGCAATTTCCGGCGCGCGCGCGCCCAAATCGCCCGTCAGACGCGTGTCACAATTTAGTGAGCGCGCATACGCTGGACGAAGCCCAGCTCCGTCGACGCGCTAGGCTGGCGCGCCAAGCTCGTCGGTGCGCCGCGCTGCTTCGATCAGCAGCATCGTCGTCGGCGCGCCGATCTCGTCGCCGGCGGGGCCGACCTCGCTCTGTACGAACGCGAAGCGCCCCTGCTCCCAGCCGAGCATCTCGTAGACGGCGGGTTTGCGGCTGCGGCGTGAGCCCTCGATGCGCGCGCGAATGACGCGTCCCTGCCTCAGCCACAGGCGGCCGACCTCGCCCGCGGCGAGCAGAATCAGCTCACCCGAGCGGCGTTCGAGATCAAGGAACGTGAGCACTGTGGCCAACCCAAACTGTTCGAGCTGGCCACGCAAGCCAACGTCACGGGTGACTTCCTTGCCCACTTCTTTGCCCGGATCGGTGACGCGAGAGCCGACGGCTGCCATGGCATAGAGTTGACCTCGGCTCGCCGCCCACCGCAAAAAAACCACCCGGGCCGCGGACACGAATTTTTGCAAAAGCGAGGAAATGGGCCATCCCTCCCGGCCGCGGAGCCGCAACCCGCTGGCCGTTGCGCGCGTTGACATGCCGGAAAGCTAAGCCGCGCGTCGATCATGTCCGCTGAGCCACCGGCGGAGTTTGACGGTCGCGGCCGAGCTTGCCGGCTCAGAGCATCGGAAGCTCGCGCGGCGGCGGACCCAGAGGAAAAGCGGCGTCGATGCGCGCGAGGTCATCATCCGTCAGGCGAAGGCTGCCGGCGCCCGCATTTTCGGCGGTGCGATCCGGGTGCGACGACTTCGGGATCGCGAACAGGGGCGCCCGGCGCGTGAGAAACCGCAGGGCGACCTGGCGGGGCGTCGCGCCGTGCGCGGCCGCGATCTCGGCCAGGACGCGCCCGCCGCGGCTGCTCGCCGACGGAAAATGCTTGTGACCGAACGGGCTGTAGCCGACCAGCGCGATGCCGTATCGCTCGCACGCCGGCAGGACCGCGTGTTCGATCCCGCGTTCTTCCAGACGATAGAGCACCTGGTTGGCCGCGATGTGGCCGTCGCCGGCGAGCTTGCGCGCCTCGGCCAGGTCGTCCGCGTCGAAGTTACTGACGCCCCACGCGCGGATCTTCCCCTGCTGCTGCAGCGTTTCGAACGCCGCGATCGTCTGCTCCAGCGGATGGCTACCGCGCCAGTGCAGGAGGTAGCAGTCCAGGTGATCCGTCCGCAGGCGGGCGAGCGACCGCTCGCAAGCCGCGATCGTCCCGGCGCGCGAGGCGTTGCTGGGCAGCACCTTCGAGACCAGGAAGACCTCGTCACGCCGGCCCGCGATGGCCTCGGCCACAATCTTCTCGGCCGCGCCGTCCCCATACATTTCGGCCGTGTCGATGTGGGTCATGCCCAGCTCCATCCCCCGGCGCAGGGCGGCGACGGCCAGAGCGTGGTCGGCCTGCTCGAGGTTCCACGTCCCCTGGCCGACCACCGGGACCTGAACGTCCACCACCGATCCGAAAGCGCGGCGCTCCATGACGGCCAATATGTGCACGTTTCCCCGCCGACTGCCGCTTGCGCGCGTGCCGAAAGCCGCCGATGCTGTGGGCGCCGCGGGCGAACCTGACCCGTGGCCCGTTCAAACCGTGCGCAAAGCCGTCGTCCTGATCCTGGTATTCGCCGCCGGCAACTGCGCGCGCCGGGCGGTGCCGGCGCCGGCCAATCAACCACTCTTCCAGCAAGGGCAGCAGGTCTACGCGCGGTACTGCGCGACCTGCCACGGCCCGGCCGCGAACGGGTACGTCGCCGACAACGCCCCTTCGCTGCGCTCACCCACGTTCCTCGCCTCCGCCAGCGACGCGTTCTTGCGCGCCGGGATCGAACGCGGCCGTCCCGGGACAGCGATGGCGGCTTTTGGGCGTTCGTTCGGCGGTCCGCTTCCTGCGGGTGAGGTGGACGGGCTGGTGGCGTTCCTGCGCAACGGCGCGCCCGAGCCACGCGAGCCGCTGCCCAGTCGTCCGCCGGGCGACGCGGCCCGCGGGCGGGTGGTGTACGACGCCAATTGCGCCCGCTGTCACGGCACGCCGACGCAACGACAGAGCGCCGTCCACCTGGCCAACCCGGTCCTGCTGGCGACCGCCACAGACGGGTTTCTGCGATTCGCGATCGAGAACGGCCGGCCGCCGACTTCGATGGTTCCGTGGAAGGCCGCGCTGACGCCGGCGCAGATCGACGACGTCATCGGCTACCTACGTTCGCTGGCGCAGCCGCTGCAAATGCCCCCGGCCGTCGCGCCGCCGCCCCCCGGACCGCCGCCGCCGCGCACCGGGCCCGTCGTGTTGAACCCGAAGGGGCGCGCGCCGGACTTTCAGCTCAAGGATGGGCTGTACGTTTCCATCGATCAGGTCAATCAGGCGCTGGCGGCCAGGCGCCGGATCGTGATCGCGGATGCGCGCGCGCCGTCTGACTGGATGAGCCTGCACATCAAAGGCGCCATCTCGACCCCCTACTACGACCTGCGCACGCTGGACGACATCCCCAAGGACGGGACGTGGGTCGTCGCCTACTGCGCCTGTCCTCACCACGTCTCCGGCATCGTCGTGGAAGAGCTGCGCAAGCGCGGCTACGCCCACACCGCGGTCATCGACGAGGGGATCTTCGCCTGGCAGCACAAGGGATATCCGATCGTGGCCGCCCCCGGCCTGGCCCCGTCGCCGGCGCCCCCGCCGCCGCGTCCGTGACCCTTCAGTTCGGGCGGGTCGCGCGCGGCCGGTGGCCCCAGATGGCGTCCCAGCCGCGCCGATAGGAATCGGTCGCCACCTGCGCGGGACCGTGCGTCGCCGGTTCCGCCGCGGGCGGCGCGGCGACTTCAGTCTTCACGTCGAACAGGAAGGGGACATCCTCGCGCGGGCTCATCGAGACCACCTCGCCGGAGATGGCCTTGCCCTCGACCAGCGGCCGCACGACGCCGGCTTCGACCGGCCCGTCCGCGGAGCGGCGACGCAGGATGTAGAGCCCGTGCTCGTCTTTGCCACACACGGCGGCGACGTCGCCCAAGGGCTTCGGCTTTCGCGTGTTCGCCACGACTGGATTGTGCCACTCAAACCTGCGCGCGGCACATCTGACGTCATGACGGTCGTCGACCGGTGCCGACCGGATCTGATATGCCTGTTGTACAGAAACGTGAGCCCGGACGAGTTCATCCTGGTCGTCGACGACGATGTCGAGATTCGAGAGTCGCTCAGCGATCTGCTCAGCGACGAAGGGCACCGCGTGCGCGCCGCGGCCAACGGTAAAGAAGCGCTGGAGCTGCTGCGCCAGATTCCCGCCCCCTGCATGATCCTGCTGGATCTGATGATGCCGGTGATGAACGGCTGGCAGTTCGTGACGGAGGCCGCGGGCGATCCGGCCCTGTCGGCGATTCCGGTCTGGATCATCACGGCGGCGGGCGATGGACACCCGCCGCCGCCCGGCGTGTCCGGCGTGCTGCGCAAGCCCTTTCGCTTGCGCGAGCTGCTGGACGTCGTGGAACGTCACTGCTGAGCTGTGGGTTCAACAACCCGTGTCGATTTAGCCCGTCCGATTCAGCGCGAGCACCGTAGATCGGGTGATGTCGAAGAGACGTTTGGCACTGGCCCCGTCGACCCGCCCTGTTCCCACCAAAGGCCGCGCGCGCCGGGAAGAGCGCAAATCGCGCAGCACGCTCCCGCGGAAGGACGTGCCGGTGTGGACGGATCTGGAAGAGGCCTTCTTCGCCGCTGCCCCGCCCGACGAGCCAGTCGCGCCGAGTGCGCCGGAACGGTTCGACGACCTGGATCGCGCGGCGCCGACACACGACGAGGCGCCGCTGCTGCTGCGGATCTCCGCGGCGCTGCGGCGGTTCGTCGGCGCCGGTTCGTGAGCGGCTTCTAGGCCGGCGCGACGAAGCGGCGGATCGCGTCCAGGACACGCGCGTCGGCGTCCGCCTGCGTGATGCCGGCTGCCTTGCGGTGCGCGGCCGACAACGCCAGCGAGTGATCGCCGCCTTCGAGGATCACGACGGTGTGCGGGGCCGTGATCCGCGCGCGCACCGCCGCCAGATCGTCCAGCGGGCACAGCGGATCCCGCGAACCCTGCAGAAGGAGCAACGGCGCGCGGAGATCGACCAGGACCTGATCGCGCAGGGCGCCGCTGGACGCTGCGCGCAGCGGGAAGCCGAAGCAGATCACGCCGGCGACCGGTTCTTCCAGCGCCAGGTGGCAGCCGACTCGCCCGCCCATGGACTTGCCCGCCAGAAAAACCGGGCCCGACGTGCGAGCACGCAGCGCGTTCAGCGCCTGCCGGTGGGCTTCGATCAGCGCCGGCAGTCGGTCCGGTCGCTTGCGCCCGGCCAGCATGTACGGGTAGTCGAGCGTCGCGACCTCGCCAAGCGTTTGCAGGCGGTCACGCCAGGCCACCATCCAACCAGACGTCGACGGCGCGCCCGCGCCTGGCGCGAACAGAAACGCGGGCGTGGCCGTCACGGACCGTAAATTAGCCGGCGGTCATTCGCACCGCCAGGTCCAGCAGCTTGCTGGCGTATCCCCACTCGTTGTCGTACCAGGCGATCAGCTTGACGAAGGTGGGATCCAGCTGGATCCCGGCCTTGGCGTCGAAGATCGACGTGCACGACTGGCCGCGCATGTCGCTGGAGACGACCTCGTCCGTCGTATAGCCCAGCACGCCGCGCATCGGTCCTTCAGCGGCGGCTTTCATGGCCGCACAGATGCCGGCGTAGGTCGCTTCCCGCGCCAGCTCGCACGTGAGGTCGACGACCGACACGTCGGAGACGGGCACGCGGAACGACATCCCGGTCAGCTTCCCCTTCAGCGACGGCAGCACCTTGGTCACGGCCTCGGCGGCGCCCGTCGATGCCGGGATGATGTTCTCGAGGATGCCGCGCCCGAACCGCCAGTCCTTGCCCGAGACGCCGTCGACCGTCTTCTGGGTCGCGGTGGTCGCGTGGACCGTCGTCATCAGACCGCGCCGGATGCCGAACGCGTCGTCCAGCACCTTGGCGATTGGCGCCAGGCAGTTGGTCGTGCAGGACGCCGCCGAGACGATCGGCTGGCCCGCGTAGCCGTCGGTGTTGACGCCGTAGACGAACACCGGCGTGTCGTCCTTTGACGGGGCCGAGACGATGACGCGGCGGGCGCCCGCCGCCAGGTGCGCCTGGCACTTGTCCTTCGTCAGGAAGATGCCCGTCGATTCGACCACGACGTCGCCGCCGGCGTCGCCCCAGGCCGAGGCCGCCGGATCCTTGACCGCCGTCGTGCGCACGCGGCGCCCGTCGACGAGCAGGAACTTGTCCTGCACCGTCACGTCGGCGTTGAAGCGCCCGTGGACGGAGTCGTACTTCAGCAGGTAGGCCAGGTGGCCCAGTTCCAGAAGGTCGTTGATGGCGACGACCTGGACATCGTCGCGCAGGAGGGCTGCCCGGAAGGCCATGCGCCCGATCCGACCGAATCCGTTGATTCCGATTTTGAGCATGGATCTGTCGTAGCGCGGCCGGCCGTTGGCGCAAAGGACAACTGTATTGCAATTTCAGCCATGCCCCGCGCGCGTGGCTCGCGTAAGATCCACGGGTGAGCCGATCATCGAAGCGGGTCTGGTTTCTGGTGACGCCGCGGACCGGCATGTTGAACATCGCCGGGCCGTGGGAGGTGCTGGGGAGCGCCAATGACGTGCTCGGCCGGGTGGCGTACCAGCTTCAGGCGGTCGGTCCCAGCGCACCCGCCGCGGAGACGCGTCACGGTCTGGTGCTGGGCGGGTTGCGGCCGTTGCCGCGCGCTGGTGCCGGCCTGCCCGACGTGGCCATCGTGGCCGGTGCCCGCGTCGACGCGGCGCCCGCCGAGCACGCGTCGGTCGTCGCCTGGCTGCGGCGAAATCACGCGCGGATTCCGCGGGTGGTGTCGATTTGTACGGGCGCCTTCATGCTCGGCGCAGCCACGACACCACGGACGCGTGCTCGCTCGGCGCGGCGTCGACCCGGGCGCCCGCCACGATGGCCACGTCAGGGACGCCGGCGCTGGCGCGCGGCAACGGCCGTAGCCCCGTCAGCGTCAGACCGTGGCTCGTCTGGG
>JBJMQQ010000270.1:0-51474 GCA_045802645.1 Polyangia bacterium | reverse complement strand
TCGATTCGGTCGGCCAGCACGCGCAGGGCGAGCGCCTTGGCGGCGCCGACAGCTTCGTCCGCCGTCGCTCCATACGCGAGGACACCGGGCAGCTCCGGGATCTCGGCGATCCATCGCCCGTCGTCTTCCGGCTCAATCTCGACCGTAAAGTCCAACGCGACGTCAATCATACGACGGCCGTGCCGTGGGACGGAAACATCTGGTTTCGCGCCCATTCGGCCTCGCCAATCGCGGAGCCGCGATGAGTCATTGGCCATCCGCCAAGGCGTCTCACGTCCTGGCGGCTCTCCGAAACATCGGATGGGCCGAGATACGCCGCCTGGAAAAAATGCCGTTCAGATGACGACGTGGGACGCCAGTCGGTGCTCTTCCCGTTCCTGGCGTTCGTGGCGGCCTGGCGCTTCATTCTCCGCGTTCGGGATGTCCGGAGATCGCCGCTACCCGGCGGCGGTTTCGGTCGGGATGCGGAAGTGGAAGGTGCTTCCTGCGCCCGGTTCACTGTCGAGATCGATGGTGCCCCGGTGGGCGTCGACGATGCCCTTGGCGATGAAGAGCCCGAGGCCGGCGCCCTGGCGGGCCGTCTCGGGTGCTTGCCAGTAGCGGTCGAAGATGTGCGCCTGGTGTTCGCGGGGGACGCCGGGGCCGGTATCGCTCACCGAGAAGCAGACGCTGTTCTGGTCTTCCCGGGCCTCGACGCGGATGCGGCCGCCCGCGGGCGTGAACTTCAGCGCGTTCCCGAGCAAGTTCGAGAACACCTGGCGGAGGCGCCGGGGGTCGCACAGGACGCGTTGTCCGGCGCATCGCACGTCGGCCTGCAGGTCGATCTTCTTCTCCTGCGCGAGCGGCCGGACGGCTTCCAACGAGTCGTCGACGATGGCGCCGGTCGCGAACGGTTGTAGGTCCAGCTCCAGCTGGCCCGACTTGATACGCGACAGGTCCAGCAGATCCTCGATGAGCGCCCGCATGTGCTCGGCCGCGCGGTCGATGCGCTCCACCTTTTGGCGGAGGGCGCCCTGCACCGGCTGTGGGCCGCCCAGCATGGACTTCGCGGCCAGGGCCATCACGTTGAGCGGATTGCGCAGGTCGTGCGAGACGACGGCGATCATGTCCTCGCGCAGCCGCGTTTCGGCCTGGGCCTGCCGCAGGAGGCGGCCGTTGTTCAAGGACGTACCGGCCAGCTGGGCCAGCTGCGCCAGCAGGGACTCGTCGCGCGCGTCGAAGTCCCCCTCGCGCTTGCCGGTCAGATGCACGAACCCCACGACCTGCCGGGCCGGATCCCACAGCGGCGCCATCAACCAGCCGCGCGCCGCCCCTGGCAGCCCAAGGCGCGCCGCCCGTTGCAACGCCTCCGGATCCCGCGCCAGCGCGCCCGCGCTCAGGCGCGTCGGGCCGAGCCCCGACGGAGGCTCAGGCAGCCGCGTGCTCTGCAAGCCGCCCGCGCCGGCGACCGCGATGTCGCAACCGCGCCTGCCGCGTTCGTCGAAGGTTCCAGCCACCGCCAGCTCGGCGCCGATCAGATCGCGGGCGGCCGTCGCCAGCCGGGCGCGCAGCTCTTCGGGCGCGGTCGCCACGCTCAGGTCGGCCGCCGCGCGCGCCAGCGCATGCAGCTGGTCGGCGTGCCGCCGCAGCTCGACGCCCGCCGCCAGGGCCCGCCCCTCGGCATCGTGCACGCGTACCGCCTGGCGGACGCTGTTCAGCAGCCGCTGCGCGTTCAGGTTGGCCTTGCCGATGTAGTCGGAGGCTCCCGCCTTCATGCACTCGACAGCCGTCTCCTCGTCGCCGAAGCCGGTCAGCATGATGACCGGCGTTCGCACGTCGGCGCCCCGCATCGCCCGCAGCACGTCCAGCCCCGACTGACCCGGCAGCCGCACGTCCATCAGCATGCAGTCGAACGTCTCTTCATTCACGCGTTCGAGCGCGGCTTCGCCGCTGTCGCAGTCGAAGATCGCGGGCGGCGGCGCGGCCGCGCTCAGCAGCCGGTGCACGCTCATCCTGTCGACTTCGTCGTCGTCGATGAGCAGGATGCGCAACGTCTCGCTCACGGCAGCTCGACGAGCATCCAGTACTTGTTCAGCGCCGCCATCAGGTCCACGAAGTTCGTGAACGTGACCGGCTTGGTGAGGTACCCGGCGACGTTCAGGTTGTAGGCCTCGACCTTGTCTCGCGTGTCGTTGGACGTCGTCAGCACGACGACGGTCGTCGCCTTGAGCTCGGGGTCCGCCCGCAGCTCGCGCAGGAACTCGATCCCGTTCATGCGCGGCATGTTCAGGTCCAGCAGGACCAGGCGGTTGGCCCTGGGAAACGTCGGATCGCGGAGCATCTCCAGCCCCTGGATGCCGTCACCCGCCACGAACACGGGGTTGGTGATGTTCCCCTTCTTGAACGCGCGCTGCACGTTCATGACGTCGACCTCGTCGTCGTCGATCACCAGGATGTTCAGCTGCTTGTCGCTCACACCGACTCCTTCATGCGCTTGGGCCACAGGACGTGGAACGTCGCGCCCGCGCCCGCTTCGGATTCGAGACTGACCTGCCCGCCACGGGTCTCGACCAGCTTCTTGACGACCGACAGGCCGATCCCCGTCCCCTCCACCCGATCGCGGGGCTGCAGCGTCTGGAAGATACCCCAGATGCGCTCGTGAAACTGCGGCGCGATGCCGGCGCCATCGTCGCGCACCGTGAAGTCATAGGCGGTGCCCGCGTCCGCCCATCCGACGGCGACGTGCACGTCGGGGCGCCCGCCGTGCTTCAGCGCGTTGCTGATGAGGTTGAGGAAGATCTGCTGCAGCGGCACGCGCTCCGCCATGACGGTCGGCATGTCGGGTGCGATCTCGACGCGGGCTTCCGGCGGGGGCGCCAGCAGGTCCCGGCATTCGACCAGCAACGCGCCGACGTCGACCGGCTCGATCTTTTCGCGCACGCGCCCGGCGCGCGAGTAGTCGAGGATGCCGTCGATGAGCGCCTCCAGCCGGTGAACGCGCCCGCGCAGCAGATCCATCTGGCGGCGGGTCTCGCCGCTCATCTTGTCGGCGAGCGCCTCTTCGATCCACTCGGACAGGCTCGCGATCCCGCGCAGCGGCGCCTTGAGGTCATGCGAGGCGACGTAGGCAAACTGATCCAGGTCGCGGTTCGTGGACTCCAGCGCCCCGGCCAGCGCCTCGCTGCGCCGCCGGGCGCGAACTTGCTCCGTGACCTCGAACGCGACGACGGCGATCCCCTCGACCGCGTTCGACGCGTCGAAGATCGGCTGGTAAATGAAGTTGAAGAAGCAATCTTCCGGGCGGCCGTTCCGCTCGATGACGACCGGAAACTCGTCGCCGAAGTAGGGCTCGCCGCGTGAGAACACCTGGTCCAGGACGGGCACCACCGCAGAGGCGGCCTCCGGCAGCGCCTCGCGCACCGTTTTGCCGAGCACGTCGCGGCCCCCAATCAGAGCCAGGTACCGCGGATTGACCAGCTCGTAAACGTGATCCGGTCCGCGCATCACGCAGATGGCGGCCGGCGTCTGCATGAAAAGCGAAGCCAGCCGCGCGCGCTGGCGCTTGGCCTCGGCCAGCGCGCTCTGCTCGCGTACCTGCAGGGCCAGGCGCTCTTGCTCATTGCGGTGGCGCTCGATCGCGGCGGCCATCGGGTCGGCCACCGACGCCAGCAGGTCGACCGCGACCGGGCCCAGCGGACGCAGGCTCGACGCGCCGATGGCGCCCACCACGCGCCCGCCGGCGACCAGCGGGTGCCCGACGAACGCCGTCTGCCCGGGGGCGGGCGGCGTCTCGCGGAAGCTGGCGCGCCCCGACGCCAGCACGGTTGCGACCTCCGAAGCCTCGGCGTCTCCGGGGCCGCCCGCCGAAGCGATCAGCCGCGTGGCTGCTTCAGCCCCGTCCGTCGTCCAGATGCCGACCACGGCGCCGTCCAGCTCCCCGCGCAACGCTTCGGCACATCGCGTGAGTTGCGCGTCCAGTCCCACGCTGCTGGTCAGCGCCGTCCCCACGTCAGCCCGCAGCCGCGCGCGCTGGGCGCTGCGCCGCTCCTCGGCGTGGGCTCGTGTCGCCGCCAGGATCGCGCCCATCTGGTCCGCCGCCAGGTCCAGAAAGTCGGCGTACGACGGATCGAACGCGCGGCGCGGACTGGTTCCGACGACCAGGAACGCTGGAATTCCCGCCCGCCCCAGCGGCACCACGACCGCCAGCCGGCTCGGTTCCGCCCAGATCCCACCCGGCAGCTGGCCGAACCTCTCGGGCGGCGTGTTGACCCGCCGAACGCCGTGTCGCGCCTCCGCCAGCGGCCAGACAGCGGCCCGGTCACCCAGCGGAACGACTTCGGGCGCCGCGATGCTCCCCGCGGCCAGCCCGGCCACCGCCGCCAGACGGGCGGTCGCCTCGCCGTACCGGGCCAGGTACAAGAGCGCGTACGGGACGTCGGACTTGTCCTCGGCCAGCGTCGCCACCGCGCCGACGGCTGCCTCAGTCACCGAGCCCGACGCGGCCGAGGCTGCGTAGGCTGCCAGCGCCCGCAACGTGCGCAGGCGCCGCTCCGCCAGGACCCGCTCCGTGGTCTCGCTGATGACGCCCAGCAGGCCGGCAATCGCGCCCGCGTCGTCGCGCATCGGGCTGTAGGACAGCGTGAAGTAGCACTCTTCGAGATAGCCGTTGCGGTGCAGCGGCAGGTGGGAATCGGTCAGCGCGACCGCTTCGCCACGATAGACCCGCTGGAACATCGGGCCCACGATGTGCCAGAGTTCGGGGAAGGTTTCGCCCGTCGGCACGCCCATGGCCCGGGGGTGCTTGTCCTTGCCCAGCACGGGCAGGTAGGCGTCGTTGTAGAGCATGATGTACTCGGGCCCCCAGACGACGCGCATCGCGAACCGCGACGCGAGCATGGCCGGGATCATGGCCCGCAGGCTCTGGGGCCAGGCTTCGACCGGGCCCAGCTTCGTCGCCGCCCAGTCGATGCGCCGCATGAGCGCCCCGGACTGCCCGCCGTCCGCGAACAGACCCGCGACGTCCGACGCCGCCGGCTCAGCAGCTTGCGAGAGACCGGTGCTGACGGATTCGGTCATGCACGTCGCCCTCTTCTAACCACGAAGAGGGTGGCGTACCAGTGCGATCTCCCAGGTCGAGCGCGGATCGACGATCCGGCCCGCGCCTCACCCCTTCAGGGTCTTCTGCCAGTTCTGCCAGGCGGTGATGGCCGCCTGCTGCGAAGCGGGCGCCGCTGTCGGGTCGTAGGTGCTGGTCGGCATCGCCGGCTTGAGGATGTTGAACGCCTTCGTACGCAGGTTCACGTCGGCATCGCCCAGCAACGTGACCAGCGCCAGGAACAGCGGCGGATCCTGATAGCCGCCGGTCGTGACGTCACCGCCGATCTGATACTTCACCGCCACCCCGATCGCGTCGATGGCCAGACCGCGCTCGCCAGCGTCGTTGGCGCTGTTCGTGACGAAGTCGATCAGCGCCTGTTGCGCCGAGGGGTTTCGCCAGTTGGCAGTCACGCCCAGCGACTTGAGCGCCGCGGTCCGCACGGCTGCGGACGTGTCCTCGAGGCGCGCGGCGAGTGCCATATCCGCGAAGTCGCCAAAGTTGGCGCGACCGGCGATCTGAGCTGCGAGAGCTCGCGAAGCGTCCGCCGATGCCTGGAGCACGTTCGGCATCACCTGGCCCGCTGCTGAGCCTCCGACTAGCTCCAGCCCCGCGAAGAGCGCGCCGTCGGGGCAGATCGCCTGCGCCGCGGCGGCGTCGCGGTAGGGCGCCAGGATCGTGGTTTCGTTGGCCGAGAGGGCGAGCGTCTTGTGCCGCGACGAGATGGCCCAGGCAATCGCGTCGTCGTTGGTGATGGCGTTCGCCGTCGGTCCCTGCAGGCCCGGCACCTCGCGATAGATGACGTGGAATCCGGCCGCCTTTGCGTAGCCGTAAACGCGGCGGACCAGCGGAACGTGCGTGTCCGGATAGTCGGCGAGCCCGATGACCAGGTAGAGATCGGGCTCGTCATTGGCGCTGTTGGACGGCCACTTGGGGGTGTCCCATCCCCACGAGTACGTGATCATCGCCGCGACGGAGCCCTTGTTCTCGGTGCCCCACTGGTGCGCCATCGTCGCGCCTTCGCCGCGCCCCCAGAGGTAAACGCGGCGCGGGTTGATCGGCCACGTCTTGAGGGCGTACGCCAGCAACAGCTTCGCCCGAGTGTGATCGTCGGTCGTGTACGGGTGCGTGGTGGTGTTCGGGTCGATGGGCAGGCCGAGCACGACGAAGTCGCCGGAGCGTTTCAAGTTCGCCAGGGACTTGATGACGCTGGGCATCTCGACGCCGGGGTTGCTGCCGTGCTCGTGGAATACCAGGAAGAGGCCCACCTGTTTCGCCGGATCGGTCGTCCCCGCCGGAGGAAGGTTGCCGGGGACCGACAGGTAGTAGTGGGTCGCGGGCGATGCGCCGGCCAGGTCCGCCTGCGTGATCGCGCCGGGCGCCGTGCCGACGTTCGCGACGTCCAGCGAGCCGCGCGGGGTCGGATCCGCGCACCCCTGCGCGGCGCCCGAGCCGCCCGACCCGGTGGTCTGGGTGGCCGTCGACCCGGCCATCCCGCCGGTCGCGCCATGAGTCCCGGCCAGGCCCGGCGCGCCGCCGCTCGCCGGGCCGGTTCCGTCGCGCGTGCCGCCGGAGCCCGGCGTCGTTCCGCCGGTCGAGCCCGCGCTCATCGTCCCGCCGGACCCAGGGGCCCCACCGGTCCCGGCGCCGCCCATCTCGGAGGTCGAACAGGCGACCGCGAACGTCCCGATCAACATGAAGATGACGGGACGCGTTCGCGGTCGAGTCGGGGGGCGCACGAGGTGATCAAGGGTCGGCGGCCCCGGCCCTGGTGCAACGAGGGCGAATCGAGAGCGGGCTGTACCACTTCCCGCGGGTGCGTCCCTGTTCCCCAGGTGGTCAAGCCCCCAGCCAGGATCCACCGCAACACGGCCACCCTTCGATCGTTGGCGCTGGCGTTGGCGTTGGCGCTGGCGCTGGCCTGCCTTTCGTTGAGCGCTTGCGGTCAGGCTTCAGTGGTCGCGCCGGCCGGGTCGGGCGGCTCCGCCGGCTCTGGCCCGACGGCGGGCACCCGCGGTTCGGCCACCGGTGGCAACGTGGCGACGGGGGGCTCGTCTAGCGGCGGTGTCGTCGGCACCGGTGGCGTGCAGACCTCCGGCGCCGGCGGCGCGCCGTCCACGGGCGGCACCAGCGGCGCGTCCGGCGCCCGCGCCGGGACCGGGGGAATTGCTGGTCGCGCCGGTTCCCCCGGCTCGGGCGGAGCGGCCGGCGGCGCGCCGACCAGCGCGACGTGCCCCGCGGGCGCGCTACTCTGTGAGGACTTCGAGACGTTCGCGGCGATGGCGCCCCCGAACGGTAAGTGGACGGCCCGGACGAACGGCACCGCGACCGTCGTGGTGGACGACATGCACGCGCACAGCGGCACGAAAGCCGTCCACTTTCACAGCTCGCCCGTGAACAACGGGCAGCGCGCGTACATCCTCACGCAGGGCGCGCCCGTCTTCCCGGCCGCCGGCGACAAGCTGTACGTCCGCTTCATGATGTACATCGGCCGGTACATGTCGGTTGCGGGCGCGAGCATTCACAACCGGATCGCCTGGGTCGGCTCCGCGGCCACCCTCGCGTCCGGCGGAAACGGCCCCGGCTACGCCCTCGTGACCTACAACGGCGTCGCCGTCGAACGCCTGACCAATCCCAGCCAGGGCTTTCAGCGCGACACGGGCCAGCACCTCGACGACGTGTCGCGGGAAGGCAAGTGGCAGTGCTTCGAGTTCGAGATCGACAACCAGGGCGGGGTGCCCGCCGGCGAGCAGTCGAGCAGCACGACCATGCCCCACATCTGGCAGGAGGGGACGGAGCTGAAGCTCGCGGCCGCGGGCAGCTCTGAACCGTGGCTGCCGGCCCCCTTCGAGGCTCTGCAATTCTCGTTGTGGTGTCCCCAGACGGACCCGATGCCGACCGACTACTGGATCGACGACGTCGTCATGGCGACCCAGCGAATCGGATGCCCGACCGCGCCGTGACGGCCGGAGCCTGAGCGCGGGGTACCGGAGGCGCCCCCTTCCGAGTAGATTCGCCCGGCATGTTTCGTTTCTTCGTCACCTGCGCGCGCGGCACAGAGGGGGCGCTCCGGCGCGAGCTGGCGTCGATGCGCATCGCCGGCGCCAAGGGCGACCGCGGCGGGGTCTGGTTCGACGGCCCGCTGGAGATGGGGATGGACGTCTGCCTGCGGTCGCGGGTGGCGGTCCGGGTCCTGATGCGCCTGGCCGAGATCGAAGCCTCCGACGGCGCGACCCTCTACGCGGCGGCGCGGCGCGTGCCTTGGCAGGAATGGCTGACCACCGGCTGCACGTTCGCGGTGTTCGCCAACGTTCGTGACACGCCCGGGTTGACCCACTCGGGCTTCGCGGCGCTCAAGGTCAAGGACGCCGTCGCGGACGTGCTTCGCGACGCACTGGGCGCGCGCCCGGACGTCGACGCCGACTCGCCAGAGGTCTCGATCGCGCTGCACCTGGCGGGCGGGCGGGGCGGCATTTTCCTGGACCTCGCCGGGGAAGCGCTGCACCGGCGCGGCACGCGCGTGGCCATGGTCGACGCGCCGCTGAAAGAGACGCTGGCGGCCGCGGTGCTGATGCTGGGGGGCGCCCAGCCCGAGCTGCCGTTCATCGACCCCATGTGCGGCTCGGGGACGCTGGCCATCGAGCACGCGCTGGCGACCCGCGGGATCGCCGGGGGCATCCGCCGGCGCTTCGGGTTCGAGCGCTGGCCGACCTTGTCGGCGGAGGCGCGCGCGGCGTGGGGCCGCCTGCGCGAGCGCGCCGACGAGCAGGCTACGCGCGCCATGCAAGACAAGTGGCCGGAGGTGGTCTGCGCCGACGTGGATCAGGCCGCCCTGACGGCGGCCCACCAGAACGCGGCCGCCGCCGGGGTGGATGACGTCATCGTGTTCGAGCGCGCCGACGTGACGGCGCTGCAGCGCCGCTGGCCCGCGGCGACGCTGGCCACCAACCCCCCGTACGGCGAGCGGTTGCAGCCCGTCGCGCTGGACGCCATCTACCGCGGCATGGGGCAAACGTTCCAGCGGTTGTCAGGCTGGCGGGCCATCGTGCTGTCCGGCAACCCTGCGCTGGAGCAGGCCCTGCACCGCAAGCCGGCCGTGTCGCACCGCCTGTGGAACGGGCCGCTGGAGGCCCGCCTTCTCCGCTACGATCTGTAGTGGTAAGAGACCGGCATGACCCGCGCCCAGCTGGTGCGCTTGCTGCGTGAGCATCGCCTGGCGGTGGTGTCGACCGTCGGACCGGACGGCGCCCCGCAGTCCGCGGTCGTCGGGTGCGCGATCGGCGACGACCTGGAGATCGTGTTCGACACGCTGGACACCACCCGCAAGGCCCACAACTTGCGCCGTGACGCCCGCATCTCGGTCGTGATCGGCTGGGATCGCGAGGCGACCGCGCAGATCGAGGGGCTGGCCGACTTTCCCGAGGGACGCGAGCTGGAGCGGCTCCGCGACGTCTACTTCCAGGCTTACCCCGACGGGCGCGATCGTCTGGCCTGGCCGGGCATCACCCACGTCCGCGTGCGCCCGCGCTGGATCCGCTACAGCGACTTCGGGCAGCAGCCGGCGTTCGTCTTCGAATCCGAGGCGGACCGCCTCGCATGACGGTCACGACCGCACGGTCCGCGATCCTGGTGCGCCTCGGGCTCTCGATCGTTTCGGGGGTCCTCCTGTTCCTGGCGGTTCCCGGCTTCGACCTGTGGCCGCTGATGTTCGTCGCCATGGTCCCGCAGCTGTGGGTCGCGCGCGTCGCCGCCACCCCGCGTCGCGCGTTCCTGTACGGCTGGTTGACCGGCACGATCGCCAACGCCGGCGGCTTCTACTGGATGGACGGCCTGCTCGAGAAGTTCGGGCACATGCCGGCCGTCGAGGCGCTGCCGATCATGCTGCTGCTGGTCGCCTACCAGGGGGTGGCGTTTGCGCTGCTGTCATGGCTCGTGCGCCGGGCTGTCGATCTGACCGGCCGGCCGCTGGCGCTGCTGGCGCCGCTGGTGATGGTCACGATCGAGCTGCTCGTCCCGCAGATCTTCCCCTACTACCTGGCGATCGCGGTCGCGTTCGTTCCGCGCCTGATCCAGGTCGCCGACCTCACGGGGCCGCTGGGCGTGACCGCGCTGCTGCTGGCGTTCAACGGCGCGCTGGCGGATCTGGTTCGTGACCGTCGCGCCTGGCGCGGGCTCGCCGTCGCCGGCGCGCTGCTGGTCGCCGACGTCGGGTACGGCACCGCCCGCCTGCACCAGGCGGACGCGCGCCGGGCGGCCGCGCCCCAGGTTCGGACGGGCCTGGTCCAGGCCAATGTCGGCATTCTCGAGAAGTGGGATCCCGCCGAATTCGCGCGTCTCCTGCAGCTGCACCAGCAGGCGTCCGCCGAGCTGACCCGCGGCGGCGCCCAGCTGATCGTCTGGCCCGAGTCGTCGTACCCCTACGCGCTGCCGCGCGACTTCGCGCACGACTTTCCCCTGGACGACGCGCGCCGGATCCGCCGCGGGTTCGACACGCCGCTTCTGTTCGGCGCGCTCACCGTCGCGGACCGCTCCGCCCGCCGCGGCGCGGACAAGTACCCGTACAACACGGCGCTGATGATGGACGCCGCCGGCGACATCAGCGGGAAGTTCGACAAGGTCTTCCTGATGCTGTTCGGCGAGTACATCCCGCTTTACGACACCATCCCCTGGTTCACGGAGATCTTTCCGGAGGCGTCGAACTTCAGCCGCGGCTCGGCGCCCGCGTCATTTCCCCTGCACAGCGCCGTTGGCGACTTCAAGCTGGGCCCGCTCATCTGTTACGAGGACATCCTCCCCGGCTGGGCCCGCCGGGTGGCGCGCCTGGACCCGAACGCCTTCGTCAACATCACGAACGACGCGTGGTTCGGCCGCACAGCCGAGCCGCGCCAGCACCTGGCCCTGGCCGTGTTCCGCGCCGTCGAGCACCGGCTGGAGATGGTGCGGGCCGTGAACACCGGCGTCAGCGCCCACATCGACGCCGGCGGCCGCGTGCTGGCGGAGACCGAATCCGTCGATCCCGCCGACCAGCCACCCGCGCCGCCCAAGACGCTGCTGGTCGACCTGGCCATGCTGCCGGGCGGAGGCCTCTACCGCGTCGTCGGCGATCTGTTCGGGTTCGCCTGCGTGGCCACGCTGGCGTTCCTGTTGCTTCGCGCGCGCCTCAGGGGCGCCGCAAGAAGAACAGGTAGTGGAACTGCTCGCGCGGGCGCTTGAAGGCCGGGAACTTCACGTCCTTGGCGATCTCCAGCGCGCACGTACCCGTCGGGGTGCCGGCGAACGTCGAGCCGACCTGCACGGACTGGACGGTGCCGTTGCCGCCGACGACGTAGTTCAGCACCAGCGCGCCCGGCACGTGGAACTTCTCGAAGCAGCCGTAAAGGCGCGCGCGGATCGATTCCATGACCTCGTTGATCGACGCCTTCGACAGCTGCTCGGGGCGGACGTCGTCGTGCGGCGTGTCGCCGGCCAGGGCGGCCTTCGCGCCCGCGGCGCAGGCGGCGTCCACCTTGCCCGGCCGATCCGCGAACCCGGTCGAGGGCGGCTTCGACACCAGGATCTCGCCGTTGCAGCGGTTGTAGACCCGCGCGCCGACCAGCTTCAGCGCGATGCCGGGCGCCATCCCGACGGTGTAGTCGGCGCCCGTCGGCTGCGGCTGGAACAGGAACTCGGCCCGCAGGAACGGCCGTTCGGTCTCGGCCCAGCGCTTGGCGGCGGCGAAGTCGTCGAACGCGACGGTGCTCTTCGAGACGGTCACGCCCGCCGCCAGGCTGCCGGCGCCCTTGTCAGGCGTGTTCAGCGTGATGAACCGCGGCTGGCGCTGCGGGCCGATGGGGACGGGATCCGTGCAGGCCACGCACCCGGTCAGGGCCAGGTGGTAGCCCTTGATCGCGCCGTCGTAGCCGGACACCTCGACCGCCGCCGGATCGCTGCTGGTCAAGACGAAGGTCTGCTGCGGCAGCCGCTTGCGAAGGAACGCCGTCGTCGAGCGGCAGCGCGCGCGATCCAGCTCGCGCATCTCGCCGCCGCACGACTCGACGAACGGGGCCAGCAGCGTCGCCAGGTCGGGGGCGGGCACCGCGCCGCGCGCGCGCACCTCGTAACTGTCGGCTGTCGCCTCGGCGGCGGCCTGTACGAGCACCGGCGCCAACGCGATCAGCAGCGCGATTCCCGTCGCGGCCAGGCAGCTCGGCTTTCGCATCGGCGCGACTATAGATGAGGGCCGAGCCGCTGCACCAGCCCCCAAACCCGGGGGTCGTCCGGGATCGTCGCGTCCAGGGGGATGACGCGGTTCTCGAACCAGCTGCCTGTGAGCGACCGCGGGAGCCGGGCCAGGGCCGCGCGCTCGCGGGCGATGGCTGCCTGCAGCTGGGCCCGGCGCTGCTGGTAGTAAACCTCCAGCGCCGCCGGGTCCATGCCCCCCAAGGACCGGTCGTAGTCACCCAGCTGCCGCCGGTGGTCGGCCAGGATGGCCTCCAGCTCGGGCCGTTCGGCGGCGTCCGCAAAGGCCAGGCTGCCGCCGACGACGTGGAGGTCGAGGCGGCCCAGGTTCTTGCCCTCGGCGAGCGCCTCCAGCAGGCGCGCGCCGCCGGCCTTTTCGGGGCTCTCGAGGTTGAGCGCGCTGTGCCCCAGGACCGCCCAGTCCAGCCCGGGGAGGCCGGTAATCAGCCGGCGGGTCTCGGCGGCGCTCCCGACGTGGAACAGACCCACCACGACCTTTGCCCCCTGCTGCCGCAGCGCCAGGATCGCCGCGCGCGCCGCAGCGTCCGGCGGGGCGACGCGGATGCCGGCCGCCTGCCAGCGTGCCGCGTCGGCGGCGGTGGGCGGCGCGCTGACCCCGAACACGCCTACCGGAACGTGGTCGACCTGAAAGACGCGCTCGCCCGCGAACAGCGGCGTCCCCGAGCGATCGGTGAGGTTGCTGGAAATGACGGGCAGGCCGCCGGCGGTCGCCAGCCGCTTCAGCGTCGGAACCCCCAGCGCCAGGTCCCGCTCGCCCGGCGTGAACGCGTCCAGCCCGCCGGCGGCCACGGCCGCCGCCAGCCGCTGCGCCGTCTTCGTCGATCCGTCGTCGAAGAGGTCGCCGGCGTCGACGATCAGCGTCCCGTCGGCGTCGGCGCGGGTACGCCCGATGACCGTCGCGCGGCGGGCCAGCCCGCCCAGGGGCCGGACGCAGTCGCACGGCGCGGCGTGTCCCTGGACGTTCGACGAATAGAGCAGCGCCAGGTCCACCCCGCGGGGCGGCGGGGGCGGTGGGCCAGCGTCGGCGGCGGCCAAGGCGGCTGCATCCGGGGCAGACCCGCGGGTGACAGGCCCGGGCGCCCGGCGGCAAGCGGCTGCGGCCACCACCACCAGCAGGGCTGATTCCGTAATCTTTTTGAGACCCAAGTCGACCCTAGTCGCCGCTTGCCGGCGCCGATCATACTATCTGCGACATTTCCGACGGACGCGACCCATGGCCGCCGAACGCAAACCAGACCAGAGCGAAACCGAAGAGCCCGAAGAGGAGCTGGCCGCCGACGCGGTCGCCGCTGCCGGCGCCGAACCGATCGACGTCGACGAAGTGGTTCCCCCGCCGCGCCCCGGCGCGCTGGCACCGCTGCGCGATCCCGTCCAGCGGTTCCTGGCGGAGGCGCGCCGGTTCCAGCGGCTCACGGAGGACGAAGAGCGCGCGCTGGGACGGGCGGTGCGCGAGAAGGGCGACCTGGGCGCTGCGCGCAAGCTGGTCGTCCACAACCTGCGCCTGGTCATCACGATCGCCTATCAGTACCGGCGCGCCTGGGCGAACATCCTCGACCTGTTCCAGGAGGGGAGCGTCGGCCTCATGGAGGCCGTCAAGCGCTGGGAGCCGTCGCTGGGCCCGCGCTTCGGCACGTATGCCGCGTACTGGATTCGCGCCTACGTCCTGAAGTTCCTGATGACCAATTCGCGGCTGATCCACGTGGGCAACACGCGGGCCGGGCGGAAGCTCTTCTTCCGGCTGGAAAAGGAGCGCCAGAAGCTGCTGGCCGCCGGGTTCGAGCCGACCCCGAAGCTGCTGGCCGCGAACCTGGACGTCGACGAGAAGGAGCTCGACGAGGTCCGCCAGCACCTGGAATCGCGCGAGGTCTCGATCGACCCGCGCGGCGCCAACGACGCGGGCGACGAGACCTACTCCCTGTCCGAGCGCATCGCCGCTGGCGGCGACTCACCGGAGGTCGAGGCCGAGCACGCCGAGATGGCGGACGCGCTCCACACGTTCATCGATCGGTTCCGGGGACATTTGAAGGACGATCGCGAGCGGGCCGTCTGGCAAGAGCACCTGGCGACCGACGACCCGGTCGCGCTGGGCGAGCTGGGCGCGCGCTTCGGGGTCTCGAAGCAGCGCATGGGGCAGATCGCCGACCAGCTGAAAAAGCGCTTTCGCACCGAGATCGTCGAGCAGTTCGGTCCGGACGTCCGCACCGATTGGCTCGGCTGACGCGCGGTGGCTAACTCATTTCTGTAGTTGCAATCCCTGTCGAGAAATGCGGACACTCGCCGACAGGGGGCGGCAATGAAGGTAAAGGTGAGACGAGCTGTAGAGGTCCTGACCATGGCGGCCACGGTGCTGCTGCCGGTCGGCGCCGCACGCGCGACGACGACGGTGACGTTTCCGGATTTTTCGATGACCACCGGGCTCACGCTGTCGGCGGACGCGGCGACCGCGACGACGACGGACGGGGCGGTGCTTCGTCTGACGCCCGCCAAGGAGTCGAAGTCGGGCAGCGCATTCGGAACGGAGCTGATCGGCGTCCAGCAGTTCACGTCCGTCTTCAGCTTCCGCATGACGAATCCGGGGGGCATCACGGACTGTAACGGTCGCATGGGGGCGGACGGCTTCACGTTCACCGTCCAGCCGGTGAGTCGCAGCATCGGCAGCAACGGCGGCGGGCTCGGCATCGAAGCGGTCAATCCCGCCGTCAGCGTCGAGTTCGACACGTTCTGTAACGACATGATCGATCCCAGCTCGAGCCACGTCGGGGTCGACATCAACGGCAGCGTCTATTCGGTGGCGACCGCGAACGTCACCCCGTTCATGAACGACGGGAATCGCTGGTACGCGTGGGTGGAATACAACGGCGCGAAGCTGACCGTGCGGGTCAGCCAGACGCCCGATCGGCCCGCGACGGCGCTGCTGGTTTACGCGATCGACATCAAGGGGACGCTGGGGACGGAGAACGCGTACGTCGGCTTCACGGCGTCGACGGGCGGCGGCTACCAGAACCACGACATCCTCCAGTGGACGTACAACGATCACTTCGACGCGCCCGACGGCGGCGACGAGACGGGCGTTGGCGGCGGCGGCGGCACGGGCAACGGGGGTGCCGGCGGCGCGGGCGGCACGACGGTAGACTCTGGGGCAGCAGGCGGGCAGGGCGGCGGCGCCGACGCCGGCGTGGACGCCGGCACCGTTCCCGGCAAGGGGAGCTCGGGCTGTGGTTGCGACACAGGCGGTGGCCAGTCGTACGCGCTCGGTTCGGTGGTCGTCTTGCTCGCGGCCATCGCCGGCCGCCGCCGTCGATCTCGACGAATCTCGACGCAGTAGCTGCCGTTCGGGCCGGCTGCTAGAACGGCGGCATGCCCGTGCGGGCACCACAGCTCGTTCCGGCGGACGCCACGCGGGTCGCTGCGCACCGCCTGGCGGCCCAAGGGATCGCCCGCCACCCATACGCCGATCCGGCGGGCCTGGTCGGAGCGATGGGTGCCATCCAGGCCCAGGACCCGGCCGGCGCGCGCTGGGCCGTCGCCATCCGGCTCGGCGGACGCGGCCTGACGGAGACGGCGATCCTGCGCGCGATCGAGACGGGAGCCATCGTTCGCACGCACGCGATGCGCTGGACGTGGCAGCTGGTGGCCGCGTCCGACCTGCACTGGCTGCTGCCGCTGGTCGCGCCGGTGCTGGTCCGGCGGGCGGCGCGTCGGTTTCGCGAGCTGGACCTCGACGAGCGGACGTTCCGGCGGAGCCGCGCCGCCCTCGAACGCGCGCTGGCGGGCGGCGCGCACCTGACCCGCGACGAGCTCAGCGCTGCGCTGGACGCCGCCGGTATTTCGACCGCCGACGGTCGCCGGCTGTCGCACCTGCTGGGGCGAGCCGAGCTGGACGGGGTGATCGGCAGCGGCGCGCCGCGCGGCAAGGCCGCGACGTACGCGCTGCTGGAAACCCGCGCCCCACGACCGGCGACACCCTGGCCGCGCGAGCGTGCGCTGGCCGAGCTCGCGCGCCGGTACTTTCGGACCCGCGGCCCGGCCACGCTGGCGGACTTCGTCTGGTGGTCGGGCCTGCCGCCCGCCGAGGCCCGGGCCGCGGTCCAGCAGGTCGAGCCCGAGCTGGCGCGCGAGACGATCGCGGGACAGGCGACGTGGCGCGACCCGGATGCGTCACCCGCCGGCCGCGCCGCCCTCGCGGGCGCGTACCTGGTCCCGCCGTTCGACGAGATCCTGGTCGCCTACAAGGATCGCGCGGCGCTGCTGGACCCGGCTCACGCGCGCCGTCTGAACGCGGGCGGCGGCATGCTGGCCCCGGCGGTCCTGCTCGGCGGCCGCGTCGTCGGCATCTGGCGACGCACGCTCGCCCGCGCCGAGGTGGCGATCACGATTTACCACTTCGACCGCCTTACAGCGGCGGACCGCGACGCGATCACCGCCGCGGCGGGGCGCTACGCCGCGTTCCTGGGGCTGAAGCCGGTCGTCGAATTCACGTGACTCAAGGCGCGGTCCTCTGGGCCAGGACGAAGCGCGCCAGGTCCTCGATCTCCGACGCGGTCAGCTTGTCCGCGAACTTGGGCATCTTGTTGCGGTCGCCGAACAGGCGCGGCTGCCCCGCGTCGGCGATCACCGCCTGCACCCAGGCCAGCGTCCCGCGCCCCTTGAGGTTGGGGCCGGCGTTCTCACCGTCGCCGTCGAATTCGTGGCAGCTGTCGCAGTCCTTGGCCGAGATCAGCGCCCGCCCAGCCTCGGCCCGCGACGCGTCGGCGTCAGTCGCGCCCGTCTCCGCGTAGACCATCTCGGTCAACGCGGCGAGCTCGTCGGCCGTTCCCGTGACCGGCTTCATGCCGCGTTCGATCTTGGCGGGCCCCATGTGCAGCGGACCGTCGGGATTGGTCAGAAACGCCCGGATCCAGGCGCGCGAGTCGTACCCCTTGAAATCGGGGGCCTTGTCGCCGCCCTTGCCGTCCAGCGCGTGGCAGCCGGCGCAGCGCTGCTCCCACAGCTCGCGCGCGTGGTTCAGGGGATCGTTGCGGAACACGGCCAGACCGCCCTCGGGCGGGACCCCCTTCAGGGCCAGGCGGCGCGCCTCCCGCGTGCGCGTCTCTTCCTGAGCCCGCGCCCGCGCGTACGCCGGGTCGCGCGCGTCCTTGGCGATCGCCATCGTCGACAGCACGGCCAGCGATCCCAGCCCGAACGCGAGGCCCGCCATGACGAGCCGCCGGTCCGCCGGACGCCGTGACGGCCCGCGATCGACAAAGGGCAGTGCGACCAGCAGCGCCGCCGCCGCGCCGGGAATCACCATCGTCGCCACGAGCTCCAGCGGCCCGTCGAAGAACGTCCGCAGCTGAAAGAGAGGCAGCGCGTACCATTCGGGGCGGGCCAGGTAACTGGACGTCGGATCCGCCGGCGACTCCAGCGCGGCGCCGTGCTGGGCCAGCGTCGCCACCGCGACGACGGCCAGCGCCAGGGCCGCCGTGGCGACGTCGCGCAGCGCCTGATGCGGCCACCGCGGCTGGTTGCGCTCGGCCAGCTCGCCGGGCGTCAGCCACCACCTGGGGGTCGGCCCATGCCGCCGGT
The DNA here is from genome assembly GCA_045802645.1 of Polyangia bacterium. Lineage (GTDB taxonomy): Bacteria > Myxococcota_A > Polyangia > Fen-1088 > Fen-1088 > JADGRB01. The sequence goes on along the minus strand of JBJMQQ010000270.1, from coordinate 33,596 downwards.
GCAGGAACAGGTGCAGCACCAAGAGGCCGGTGAACGCGGCAGGAAGGAGCAGCGCATGCGCGCTGTAGGCATGCGTGATCGTGAGATTGCCGAACACGGCGCCCCCCTGCACGACCTGCTGGACCGCGCCGCCGACGACGGGCGCGCTGCCGATGACCGTCGACTCCACCAGCTTGGCCCAGTAGCCCTTCTGGTCCCAGGGAAGCAGATAGCCGGACAGCGCGAAGGCTGCGGTCAGTGCGAACAGGGCCAAGCCCACGATCCAGTTCAGCTCGCGCGGCCGGCGGTAGGCGCCGAACACCAGCACCTGCAGCAAGTGCAGCCCGGCCACGACGATCAGCGCCGACGATCCGAAGCTGTGCACCCCGCGCACGAACCAGCCGAACGGGAGCTGGTCCTGGAGGTACGCGACCGAGGCCCAGGCGGTCTGCGCGGACGGTGCGTAGAACAGCGCCAGGAAAACGCCCGTGAGCGCCTCGACGACGAACAGACCGGCCGCCGCCCCACCCAGCGCGTGCCAGAAGCTGGCGCCGCCCGGCATCTCCCCGCCCAGGATGGCGTCGCGCAATCGTTCGAGGCCCAGTCGTTCATCCAGCCAGCGCCGTATGCCGGTGCGGTGAAGCTCGGTCGACCCGATCATCCGATCGGCTCTTTGCTGGCCGTTCCGGTGCGGAACCGCTGGTAGCGCACCCGCACCTCGCCGGACTCGGTCGTGACCTCCAGCTCGTCGAGCCCGCGCGGGGCGGGGCCGGTCAGGCACCGACCGTCGAGGTCGAACGACGACCCGTGGCAGGGGCACTCGAAGTTGCGCGCCTGCGCGTCGTAGTCGACGCCGCACCCCAGGTGCGGGCAGACGGTGGAGAACGCCCGCACGGGCGCGCTGTCGTGCGCGCGCACGAGCCAGCACGAGCCCAGCGTGACGCGGTCCAGGCGGACCCACGCATCCTGACGGTCACCGACGGCAGTCACGCGCAGCGGTTTGTCGGAGCGCACGTCGTGTTCACTGGCCACGCGCACGGGGCGAACGTCGCCCCCAACCCGCGCCTTGCGCAGGGGCGCCAGCAGCAGGCCCAACCCCGGCACCAGCGCGGCGGCGCCGGCCAGCGCCCCCAGGGCAGCGGTCACGCGCGCCACGAAGACGCGGCGTGTGTCGGACGCCTTCGCGTTCATCGGGAACGGCCAGTGTGCGCGCCGCGCGCCGCGAGGGTCAAGGCAGGTTAACCGCCGCCCGCGCATGCTAATTATCGAACGTGGCGTACATCGAGCAACGAGACTTCACGCTGCGAATCGACCTTCGCCGCGAATTTCCCGAAAATTACGACGGCGAGGACGACGGCTACGCCTGGCTCGAGGAGGTCCAGCCGGCGCTGGCCGAGATCGTTCGCGCCGCGGCCGCCATCCTGGCCCAGCGCGGCGGCTTCCGCGTCCACCCCGCCAATCGCGGGCGCCCCGCCGAAGAAGAGGTCACGCTCGTCGCCGAAAAAACCAGCGGATAAAAAAGCGGCCAGGTACCCGGAGGGCCCTGGCCGCTTTTGGAATTTGATTCGAGCCTACGCTTGCTTGCGAACGTTCGCGGCCTGCAGACCCTTCGGGCCCTCCGTGATCTCGAACTCGACCTCCTGGCCTTCGCTCAACGAACGGAAGCCGTCCGACATGATTGCCGAGTGATGGACGAATACGTCCGGACCATCCTCACGCGCAATGAACCCGTACCCCTTGGCGTCGTTGAACCATTTCACCTTACCGGTTGCCATGTACTGCCCTCCTACGAACGTTGACGATGTCACTGTCTTTCCCCGGCTTGGCCGTTGGAAATTGGGGCACGAGAGTACGGTGGCTACAAATAGTGTCAAGTCTGATGCGGTCGCGTGACGGCTGCCGCGGGGGGCCGCGCCGCGAGCGCTTGGCCCAGTAAATAGGCCTCTTTTTCAGGATCTGCCGCACTCATGACAGCGCGGATGCATGCCAGCCCACACGCGCCGGCATCGGCGATCGCACCGACGTCCTCTGCCGACAAACCACCGATTGCGAGCATCGGAACCCGCTTGCCGGCGGCGGCGCGCAGCGCGCCCAATCCAACGGGCGGTCCGTAACCTCGTTTGGACGGCGTCTCGCGCACGGGACCAAACACCGCGAAGTCGACCCGCCCGGCCCCAGCCTCTCGCCCGTCCAGATCGGACGGCGTGTGCGTGGAGATGCCGACGCGCAGTTGCGGCGCCAGCGTACGGACCTCCGCCGGCGATAGTGACGTGCCGGCCAGGTGAACGCCGTCGGCGTCGACGGCCAGCGCGACGTCGGTTCGGTCGTTCACGTACAGAGCCGCACCGAACGCGCGCGTGACGGCCCGCAGTTCAGCGGCGAGCTGCCGCAGCGCCCGCCCCCCGAGATCCTTTTCGCGCAGCTGCACCGCCAAAGCCTCGCCGCCCAGTCCGCCCCGAACGGCTCCCGCCAGCGCGGCGCCAACGACCGCGGGCAGCGGTCGGCCGTCCGTGGCCGCGCGGTCGGTCACGATGTAGAGGCGCGGTACGCCCGCGCTACTCAATCAAGCCGTCGAGAGGCGACGACGCCGACGCGTAGAGCTTGCGCGGGATGCGGCCGGCCCGGAACGCCTTGCGCCCGGCGATGACCGCGTCGCGCATGGCTTCGGCCATCATCAGCGGGTCGCGCGCCCCCGCGATCGCCGTGTTCATCAAGACCCCGGCGCAGCCCAGCTCCATCGCGACCGCCGCGTCGGATGCCGTCCCCACGCCCGCGTCGACCAGCACCGGCACCTTGGCCTGCTCGATGATGATCCGCAGGTTGTACGGGTTGCGGATGCCGAGCCCGGAGCCGATGGGGGCCGCCAGCGGCATGACCGCCGCGCACCCCACGTCCTCCAGCTTGCGGGCCAGGATCGGGTCGTCCATGCAGTAAGGCAGCACGGTGAAACCGTCCTTCACCAGGATGCGGGCCGCCTCCAGCGTGGCCACTCCGTCGGGAAACAGCGTGCGCTCGTCGCCGATGACCTCCAGCTTTACGAGGTCGGCGATGCCCAGCTCGCGCGCGAGCCGGCACGTGCGCACGGCGTCGTCCGCCGTGTAGCAGCCCGCGGTGTTGGGGAGGATCGTCTGGCGCGTGCGGTCGATCGTCTCGAGGACGTTGGGCTTGCCGGGGGTCAGGTCGACGCGCCGCAGGGCGACGGTGACAATCTCGGCGCCCGAGCGGCGAATCGCTTCCCGTCCTTCTTCCAGGGTCCGGTACTTGCCGGTGCCGACCAGCAGCCGCGAATGGAAGGTTCGCCCGCCGATGACCAGCGGATCGTCGCCGGCGGCCGGGGCGGGCTCGGACCCGCCGCCGATGAACGCCACCACCTCGATACGGTCGCCGTCCGCGAGGGGCGCTTCCGTCCAGGTTCGGCGCGGGACCACGTCCTGATTGCGTTCGACTGCCACGCGGGCGGGGTCGACCCCCATCGTGGCCAGAAGTCCCGCCACCGTGGTGCCCGGGGCGGCGGTACGCGTCTCTCCGTTGACCGTAAGGCGCAGCTCGTTCATCTGTGGTAGCGAAAGCATAACCCCGAAGCCCCCCATGCGTTGCCCCTTCTGCGGAGCCATCGAAGACAAGGTCGTGGACACCCGTCCGTCCGACGGTGACCAGGTGATCCGCCGCCGCCGCGAGTGCATCGGCTGCGGCCGGCGCTTCACGACCTACGAGCGTGTGGACGAGATTCTGCCGCTGGTCGTCAAGAAGGACGGCCGCCGGGAGCCGTTCGACCGGGCCAAGATCCTGGGCGGCCTGAAAAAGGCCTGCTCGAAGCGGCCCGTCCCGGTCGAGGTGATGGAGCAGGCCGCCGACAAGATCGAACGGTCGCTGGAGGCGGGCGACAAGGAGATCCCGTCCTCGCGCATCGGCGACGCCGTCATGGACGCGCTGCGGGAGATCGACGAGGTCGCCTACGTCCGCTTCGCCTCGGTTTACCGGTCGTTTCGCGACGTCAACGAGCTGATGGACACGCTGAAGACCCTGGTGGACCACCGGGGACGCAAGTGAAGCGGGCGGCGTTCTCGACGGCCGACGAGCGGTTCATGCGCCGCGCGCTGCGGCTGGCGGAGCGCGGCCGCGGCACCACCCGCCCGAACCCGACGGTCGGCGCCGTCATCGTCCGCAACGGCCGGGTCGTCGGCCAGGGTTTCCACGAACGAGCCGGCGGCCCCCACGCGGAGATCGCCGCCCTGGCCAGCGTGCGCGGCGATGCGCGCGGCACGACGATGTACGTGACGCTCGAGCCCTGCTGCCATACAGGACGCACGGGCCCCTGCACCGAGGCAATCCTGAAGGCGCGGCCGGCCCGGGTGGTGGTCGGCTGCGGCGACCCCAATCCCGTCGTCGACGGCCGCGGCATCGCCCGGTTGCGGCGCGCCGGCATCCAGGTCGACACCGGGTGCCTCGAGCCGGAGGCGCGGGCCGCCATCCGGGCGTACGCGACCTGGATCGCCGAGAAGCGCCCGCTGGTGACGCTGAAGGTCGCCGCCACGCTGGACGGCTACATCGCCGACGCTCACCCGCGCGGGCGGCGCGCGCCAGCCTTCCTGACCGGCCCCGAAGCGCGCCGGGTCGCGCACGAGCTGCGGGCCGAACACGACGCCGTCCTGGTCGGCGCCGGCACGGCTCGCGCCGACGACCCCCGTTTGACGGTTCGGCTGCCGGGCCACGACGCAGCCAGCGGACCGCTGCGCGTGCTGCTGGCCGGCCGCGGCGGGTTGCCCGCGCGATTGAAGATGCTGCGGGGCCGCCCGGGGTCGGTCGTGATCCGGCCGGCGCGCGACCTGCGCCGCGCGTTGCAGGCTCTGGCCCGGGATCACGCGGTGCACTCGGTGCTGGTCGAAGGGGGCGCCACCATTCACGGCGCCTTCATCGCGGCCGGCCTGGTCGACCGGGTGGCGCTGTTCCTGGCGCCCCGGCTCATCGGTGGCGGGGTGCCCATCGCGCGCGGCGCCGACCTGCCGCTCGCGAAGGCGCTGCGGCTGGGGCCGCTGTCGACGCGCACCGTCGGCCAGGACCTGCTGATCACCGCGGACGTCGTGGCGTAGATGCTATGCTGCGCCGCCTGTAAGACATGTTCACCGGAATCGTCGAAGCCACGGGCACGATCGTGTCGATCGCGCGAGCCGCTCCCGAGGCGACCACCGCGCGGTTGACCGTATCGACGGCGCTGGATCTCTCGAACGCGGCGCTGGGGGCCAGCATCGCGGTCGACGGCGTCTGCCTCACCATCGTGGACCGGGACGCCGCCCGCGGGATGTTCGCGGCCGATCTGGGGCCCGAGACGCTGATGCTGACGACCCTCGGCCGGCTGGAGGCCGGGGCGCGCGTCCACCTCGAGCGCGCGCTGCGCCTGGGGGACGAGCTGGGCGGGCACCTGGTCAGCGGCCACGTCGACGACGTCGGGACCGTGGTCGCCCGCCGCGAGAACGGCGGCGCGCTGGACCTGGAGATCTCGGCACCCACCTCGGTCGCGCCGGCGCTGGCGGTGAAGGGGTCGGTGGCCGTCGACGGCGTCAGCCTGACCATCAACGCCCTGGCTGACGTGGCCGGCGGCGCGATCTTCGGCGTCACCCTGATTCCCCACACGCTGTCCGTGACCAAGCTGGGGGAAAAAGCCGAGGGCTCGCCGGTGAACCTGGAGGGGGACCTGATCGCTCGTCACGTGCAGCGCTTGATCTCGCCGTACTTGACGCCGCCAGGCGAGCGCGACGGGTTGGCGGGGCGCACCCCGACCCGTCCGATGGACGTCGAGTCGCTGCGGAGGACCGGCATTGTCCGCTGAGGGCGGGGCGTCGCGCGAAGATCGCGACGCGGCGGTCGCCGGCGCGATCGACGCCATTCGCGCCGGGCGTATGGTGATCCTGGTCGACGACGAGGATCGCGAGAACGAGGGCGACCTGACGATGGCGGCCGACCTGGTCACGCCCGAGGCGATCAACTTCATGGCGCGCGAGGGGCGCGGCCTCATCTGCCTGTCGATGACCGAAGAGCGCGTCACGCAGCTGGGCTTGCCGATGATGACGGCCGACAACCAGGCGCGGCACCACACGGCGTTCACGGTCAGCATCGACGCGCGCCGCGGGACGACCACCGGGATCTCGGCGCGCGAACGGGCCGAGACGATCCGCGTCGCGGTCGCGCGCGATGCCAAGCCCGACGACCTGGTCATTCCCGGGCACGTCTTCCCGCTGCGCGCCCGCCGGGGCGGCGTGCTGGTCCGCTCGGGGCAGACCGAGGGCTCGGTGGACCTGGCGCGTCTGGCTGGCCGTGAGCCGGCCGGGATCATCTGCGAGATCATGCGCGACGACGGTGAGATGGCGCGCATGCCGGAGTTGCTCGAGTTTTCGCGCAAGCACGATCTGCCCCTGGTGAACATCGCCGACCTCATCCAGTACCGCCTCGCGCGCGAGATGCTGGTTCGCGCCGTCGCCGAGACCAAGGTGCGGCCGCGCGCCGGCGGCGTCTCCAGCGAATTCCGGGCGATCGTCTACGCGACCGACGTCGAGGAGACGGAGTACCTGGCGTTGATCCTGGGCGAGGTGACGCCGGACCGCCCGGCGCTGGTCCGCGTGCAGACCGCCGGCACGATCCGCGACGTGTTCGGCGCGGCCCCGCTCGAGGACGACAACCCGGCGGCGGTGTCGCTGCGCATGATCGAGGAGGCCGGGGCCGGCATCCTGCTCTACGTGTTTCCGCGCGGGCGCCTGAGCCTGGCGACCGAGCTGCGGGCGTTCGGCGCGGCTGCAAGCGGGGACGCGGCGCGCACGCCCGTGCTCACGGATATCGGCCTTGGCGCGCAGGTGCTGGCGCATCTGGGCGTCCGCTCGGTGCGTTTGCTGACCAATCACCCGCGGCGCATCGCCGGGCTGGCGGGATACGGCATCGAAGTGGTCGAGTGCCTGCCGATCCGGACGGGCTCCCGCGTCGTCCCGCTGCGCGATGCCGGGGACGCCGGCGGAGGGAAGCGGTCCGCATGAGTGAGACCACCAGCAAAGCCTCTTCGTACGGCGCCGGCGCCACCACCCACGTCCATGAGGGCGCGCTGCAGACCAAGGGGCGGCGGTTCGCGATCTGCGCGGCCCGCTTCAACGACGGCGTCGTCTCGCGGCTGATGTCCGGCGCGCGCCAGGCGTTGCGCGAGGCGGGCGCCGCTGAAGGGGACGTCGAGGTGTTCCGCTGCCCAGGCGCGATGGAGCTGACCGGGCTGGCGCGCCGATTGGTGGACGGCGGTCGGTTCGCCGGCGTGGTCTGCCTGGGCGCCGTCATCCGGGGCGGCACGCCGCACTTCGATCTCGTGGCTGGAGAAGCGGCTCGCGCCATCGGTGCGCTGGCCGCGGAGGGGCGGGTGCCCGTGTCCTTCGGTGTGCTCGCCTGTGACACGCTCGAGCAGGCGCTGGAGCGATCCGGCGAGAAAAAAGAAGAAAACCGCGGCTACGACGCCGCCCTGGTGGTCATCGAAATGGCCGACCTGTATGCGCAGTTGAGGTAACGATGGTTGGTCCCCGCCGCAGATCGCGCGAAATCGCGCTTCAAATCCTGCACCAGATCGATCTGGGTGGCGCTCCCGTGCTGGACGCCAAGCAGATGATCGCGCGCTACTTCCCGCTCCTGGCGTCCGACAGCGCCCCCGTCACCGACGACGAGGAGCCCGCGGCGGGCGCGCCGCGCGTCGACCACGCGCTGGTCGAAGAGCTGGTGAGTGGTGTCACCCAGCATCGCGCCGAAATCGACACCTTGCTGACCGGCTTGTCGCGCAACTGGCGCCTCGAGCGCATGGGCGTGGTCGAACGCAACATCATCCGGATCGCACTTTACGAGCTGCGCTACGCGCCGAACGTCCCGATGGCGGTCGTGTTGAACGAGGCGATCGAGCTCGCCAAGCGCTACGGGACCGCGGACGGCGTCGCCTTCGTGAACGGTCTTCTGGACCGCGCCGCGGGCGAGCTTCACCGCAGCTAGCTCACGCACCGGCGGCGTCCGCCCCGACGCGGGGCAGCTCGACCCAGAATTGACTGCCGCCTCCAGGCGCAGGGTCAACGCCCGCCGATCCGCCGTGGCCGCTGGCCAGCCGGCGAACCGTTGCGAGCCCGAGTCCGACACCCGACGCGGCCGTGTTGCCCCGGACGAACGGCCGGAAAACTGCGTCGCGGAGCTGGTCCGGCACACCCGGACCGGTATCGTCGACGGTCACGCGCACGACCGCACCGCGGAGTACCGAAGCGATCTCGACGCGGCGAATGGGGCCAGCCATGTGCTTGATGGCATTTCCGACCAGGTTGTCGATGATGCTGGTGAGCACGCCGGCATTGCAGGGAACCCGGCACGACTGGATCGTGGCAGCGCGCAGCTCGCACTTCGCTTCTTCGGCGGAGGGCCGGTGAGCGACGACCACGTCGCGAATGACGTCGCCAACCTCCACGTTGTCGCCCGGGACCGGACGCGCGCCCGCCTTCGCGAAGGCGAGCAATCCTTCGAGGAGGCTGAACAGTCGCCAGACACCGCGGTCGGCGATGACCACCCGCTCGTGCGGTGATTCGCCCAGCTCCATCCGCGCGAGTTGAGCCACGCTGAGTGAAATGGGGACCAGCGCATTGCGGACGTCGTGCGCGACGCGGTCAGCGAAGGCTTCCAGCTCCTCGGCCCGTCGCACCAGCGCAGCCTCGTACGCGCGCGCCAACCGCTGATGTCTTCGAAGTAGCCGCAACACCAGCACGGCGGTCGCCAGCGTCGCGAGAGCGCACACCCCGTCGAGCACGAACACCAGCGTCCGGCGCCGGTGACTGACCGTCTCGATCCGATCCGCCAGCCGGGCGGCCATATCGGCGTTGATGCGCAAGTTGCTGGTGAATGCGGCCGCGACCGCCTCGACCTGCGCCCGAAAACGGAGGTCGGCCTCCCGCAGCTGAGTCCGCCCCTGTGGCACGGCAGCCACGACGTTCACGATTGCCCGGTCGAGATCGTCCAGAGTGCGTTTCGCTTCCCCCCAGGCTTTTTCCTCGCCCGGGTACCGCGACAGAGCCAGGTACGCATGCACTTCGCGCTCGAGGGCCGACCGCGCGTCTGACATCGCCTCTGGCGACATCCTGCCGCCGGCCAGGAAGGTATCGACGTAGCGGTGCTCGGCGAGCGCGAGCTGGCGCAACCCCGCTCGCCCGGAAGCCAGGTGTTCGATGCTGGGTGCCGCGTTGTTCGCGATGCTCAGCGCGGAGTGGTCGATCACGGATGTGCGCGACTCCGAGTAGATGGTGGCGCCGACGAACGCCACGCCGACGACGGCGAAAGCCGCCATGACTTGCCGGCCGAAGCTTTCATCCCCGGAGACGGGAGGCTCTCGTGGCGAACGGCGGAGGCCTTCCCCAGGCGTCACACGCATCACGTAAAGACGCGTCAGCCACAGCATTCGTTAAACAGCAATTCAGGAGACTAGCAACCGCGCCGCGCGGTCCTCCGAAAAGCGCGTATGGACCAACGCGATGTTGCTCTCGTTCGCCGCCGCGAGCTCCGCCGTCACCCGACCGAAGCCGAAGCCCTGCTCTGGTTCCACCTGCGCGGCCGCCGGCTGGCGGGCCACAAATTTCGGCGGCAGCATCCGTGTGGCCCGTTCAACCTGGATTTCTTCTGCCCCGCGCGCCGCCTGGCCATAGAGCTGGAACACCGGCAGGATTTTCATCCGGACGCTCGACGGCGTGACCGGCAGCGGGCGGAATTTTTGGCGGCCCGTGGCATCAGCGTGCTCCGCTTCGCCGCCAACCACGTGCTGGTTCAGACGGACGCCGTGCTGGCGACGATCGCGTTCGCGCTTGCAACGGGGCGGGACGCGGCTTGAACGTCCAGTCCGGCGGTCGAACCGCCCGCGACCCGGCAAGAACTTGCGCTGCGGCGCCTCCCGGCCGAGCATGGGCGGGTGGCGCCCAGCTTGGACGTGGCGATCCAGCAGTTCTTGGACCACCTGCGTGTCGAGCGGGAGCTGACCCCGGCGACCGTCGAAGCCTACGGGCGCGACCTGGCTGGCTTCGCCCAGTTCGCTTCCGGGCGGACCATCTCCCGCGCGAACACCGTCGGTGCGGTGGACATCCTCGACTTCCTGGTCCACCTCAACGAGCGGAAGCTCTCTGCGCGCTCGCAGGCCCGCCGGCTGGTGGCTTTGCGCCAGCTGTTTCGCTTCCTCAAGAGCGAGCGCCTCGTGACCGTCGACCCGACAGAGGACATCGATCTGCCGCGGTTCGGCCGCAAGCTTCCCGACTACCTGACCGTCGACGAGGTGGACCGGCTCCTGGTCGCCCCCGATCGCCGGACGCCGCGCGGGCTGCGCGACGCCGCGATGATCGAGGTGCTGTACGCCAGCGGTCTTCGCGTCTCGGAGCTCGTCAAGCTGCGGCTGCGCGACCTGAACTTCGACGCCGGCTACCTTCTGGCGACGGGGAAGGGGCGCAAGGAGCGGTTGGTCCCCGTCGGCGAGGCCGCCCTGGGGGCGGTGCGCGCGTACGTCGAAGGGGCACGGTCGACATTTGCAGGCGCGCGCGGGCTCGACACGCTCTTTCTCACCCATCACGGGCGGGCGATGACCCGCCAGGGGTTCTGGAAGCTGCTGGGCCGGTACGCCCGCGCGGCCGGCATCCGCAAGCCCATCTCACCGCACAAGCTGCGCCACTCGTTCGCCACCCACCTCGTCGAGCGGGGCGCCGACTTACGGGCGGTCCAGGCGATGCTGGGTCACGCCGACATCGGCACGACGGAGATCTACACGCACGTCTCGCGGCGCCACCTGCGCTCCGTCTACGACCGCTTCCACCCGCGCGCGTAGGCGGCCGTGCGCCCGGGCGCCCGTCAGGGGTACGCCGGGGTGGCGGCGCTGGGAGCCGGACAGGCAGCTGCCAGCACGTCGTCGCCCGCGCCGTAGACGTAGCTCGCCGTTCCGCCCTGCGCGGCCTGAGCCTGCCAGACGCCGGCGGCGGGCGCGGTCGAGTAGTAGTGGCTGTTGTCCGCGGAAGGCAGGTCCGTGACGTAGGCGTAGGCGCTGTTCCAGCGCTGGCGGGCGGCCGCCAGCAAGCCCGTCACGTCAGCCGGATCCGACGAGGCGTGATGAACGATGCTGATGAAATGGCCTGGGTTGTACTGGTAGCGCGCCCAGGTCGGAAGCTCCCCGTTCGCACCCATGAACTGCGTCGCGGCGTCCTCCTGGACGACGACGTAGTTCCATCCGTCGTTTGCGCCGCCGGTTCCGCGAAGCGTGCAGTCCAGGTACGGCCGCATGTACTCGGCTTCCGTCGTCCCCCAGTTGAAGATCGACCGCCCTCCGGCGGACTGGCCGATCTCGCCGACGGCGGGCCCCGACCAGGTCCCGTACTCGGCCGCCTGCGCCGCGATGTACTCCGCCTGCGCGACGCCGCCGGCGGTGGCCCGGTAGGCAGAGTCGAAGAAGAACCCGTTGACCAGGGTCAATGGGTTGTCCGCGTCCATGTAGTTCTGAGCCCACGCGCGCATGTCGGCAACGATGTCGCTGCTGTTCCGGTAGGCGGTCTTTCCGTTCGTCGTGACCCGGCCGGCCCAGACATAGCCGAACACCTTGATGCCGCGCGCCCGCAGGTAAGCGATCTTGTCGTGAACGTACCCGCTGCGGCCCGCGCCGGGGCCACCCCCGATGACACAACCCCCCGTTTGCGGATTGACGTTCCCGCTGGCGTCGCAGCCGGCGTTCACGATCGCGATCTCGGGCAACTCCGACTGGTGGCCCGCGGCGATTTGCGCGAACGCGGCGTCGCCGCCGGAATCTGCCGAGAAGTACGCTGGCACGAACAGCCCGCCAGCCGTCGCGTTCATCACCGCCGACTGACTGGCCAGTCGCTGCGTTTCGAGTTCGGGCTCCGCGCACCCCAAAACGAAGACCGCCGTCACCCCCGCTGCGACGATCGACGCCACTTCCCGCATCGAGGTCTTTTTTTAATCACTGTCACCGTGCAGAACCAGGACGGCCGCAAATCTACGAAAGTTCCGTCACCGTTAGAGAATCGGCGATCCTGGATCGAGCAACCGGCGACTTCGTTCCATCGCCGCACCGCGGGAGCCGTTCGCACATTGCAAAATACAGCCGCGACCCGACTCGGCGCGGGAGGCGAAATGCCGGATAACGCGACCCGGAGTTTGGTAGGCGGGTGGGGGGCGCGCCGGGCCGTGGGGGGAGGGATTGGGTTGCCGGGCGGCCCGGCGCGGGGCGTGGGTGTTTGCGGAGTTGGGGTTCGATTGACAAGCCCCGGCGCGGTTGCCCAGACTGCGCATCGCGAGGCACGAAAGCGCTGCGCAAGCGGCTGCTGGCGCTGAGCGCGCCGGGCTCGGGTGGATCGGATCGGCAAGAACGGGTGCCGCACTCGACGAGTTCCAGCGGCTGGCGGCTGGGATGGCGCTGGCGCGCGCGCGCAGTACGACGGGGGATAGGAAGGTTCCGGGGCCGGCCGACTTGTGGGTCCTGGTAAGTGCGCTACGATCGTTGGCCGGGACGATGCCGAAGCGGCGTGATGACAAGGAAGGCGACCTCGGGACGCTCACGAAGCCGCCGGAGCTCGAGCGGGATACCGCGACCAAGAAGAAGGTCGAGCGGCCGCCCCTGTACGAGGTTTTGCTGCACAACGACGACTACACGACGCAGGAGTTCGTGGTGTACGTGCTCATGAAGTACTTCCAGCACGACGCCGGCTCGGCCCGGAACATCATGCTGCACGTCCACACGAAGGGCGTCGGTGTGGCCGGGGTGTACCCGTTCGAGATCGCAGAAACCAAGGTTCATCAGGTTCTGCAGTTCGCCCGTGAAAACGAAATGCCTCTTCAGGCATCTCTAAGAAAGAGCCCAGACGCATGAGTATGTTGAGCCCAGAGTTGGAAACGGCCATCCGTCGCGCGCTGGACGATGCGACGGACCGCGGACACGAGTTTTCGGGGTTGGAGCACCTGCTGCTCGCCCTGCTGGCGGACGACAAGACGGCCGAGGTGATCAAGCACTGCGGTGGATCGCTCGGCCGCCTCGACAAGAAGCTGGAAGAGTTCTTGGATACGCAGATCCAGCCGCTGCCCGAGGACGAGCGCGAGCGCGCCCAGCCCACGCTGGCCTTCGCGCGGGTGGTTCAGCGCGCGGTGAACCACGTCCTGGGGGCCGGAAAGCAGCAGGCGACGGGGCCCAACGTGCTGGTCGCGCTGTTCTCCGAACCCGAGTCGCACGCGGTCGCCTTCCTGAAGGAAGAGGGGATCTCGCGGCTGGACGTCGTCAGCTACATCTCGCACGGGATCAGCAAGCTGCTACCGGCCAAGACGGGGGTTCCCGGACAGGGCGGCCCCAGCCCCGACGAAGAGGGTGAAGAGGCGCCGGCCGATCCGCTGGCCCAGTTCGCCGTCAACTTGAACGAGCGGGCGCGCGCCGGCGACATCGACCCGCTGATCGGCCGGCAGTCCCAGGTCGAGCGGGCGCTGCACGTGCTGGCCCGCCGCCGCAAGCCCCACCCGCCGTTCGTGGGCGACGCCGGCGTCGGCAAGACGGCCATCGTCGAGGGCCTGGCCCGCCGGAACGAGCTCGCCGAGGCGCCGCCGGCGCTGGCGGGCGCCACGATTTACGCGCTGGACATGGGGGCCATGGTGGCCGGGACCCGGTACCGCGGTGACTTCGTAGAGCGGTTCAAGGCCGTCCTGAAGGCGCTGGCCGAGAAGGACAACGCCATCGTCTTCATCGACGAGCTGCACACGATCGTGGGGGCGGGCGCCGCGTCGGGTGGCGCGATGGACGCGTCGAACCTGATCAAGCCGGCGCTGGCGAACGGGAAGCTCCGCTGCATCGGCACGACCACGCACAAGGAGTACCGCAGCTACATCGAGAAGGACCGGGCCCTGGCGCGCCGGTTCCAGGCCATCGAGGTCGACGAGCCGTCGATCGAGGACACCATCAAGGTGCTGACCGGGCTGCGCGAGAAGTACGAAGAGTTCCACGGCGTCTCGTACACGACCAAGTCGCTGCGAGCTGCGGCCGAGCTGTCGGCGCGCTACCTCAACGATCGCCGGCTGCCCGACAAGGCGATCGACCTCATCGACGAGGCGGGCGCGGCGACCAAGCTGAAGAAGGGCAAGATCAAGGGCTCGCGGCGGCGCGTTCGCAGCCGCGACATCGAGGCGGTGCTGGCGACCATGGCGCGCATCCCGCCCCGGCGGGTCGAGGCTGACGATCGCGAGCGCCTGGCCAATCTCGACGGCGAGCTGAAGGCCAAGATCTACGGACAAGACCAGGCGGTCGAGCGGGTCGCGCAGGCCATCAAGATGAACCGCGCCGGGCTGGGGATGCCCAACCGGCCGATCGGCAGCTTCCTCTTCGCCGGTCCGACCGGCGTCGGGAAGACGGAGCTGGCGAAGCAGCTCGCCGAAACCTTGGGCGTGCAGTTCCTGCGGTTCGACATGTCCGAGTACATGGAGCGCCACACGGTCTCGCGCCTCATCGGCGCCCCTCCCGGCTATGTCGGGTTCGACCAGGGCGGGTTGCTGACCGACGCCATCCACCAGAACCCGCACGCCGTGCTGTTGCTGGACGAGATCGAAAAGGCGCACCCCGATCTGTTCAACCTGCTGCTGCAGGTGATGGACCACGGCGCGCTGACCGACAACAACGGCCGCAAGTCCGACTTCCGGCACGTCATCCTGATCATGACCAGCAACGTCGGCGCGCGTGAGCTCTCGCGGCGGATGCCGGGGTTCGGCACCGGCGGCGAAGAGCGGTTCGGGGACACCGACGAGGCGTTCCGGCGGATGTTCTCGCCGGAGTTCCGCAATCGACTGGACGCCAAGGTGGACTTCGCGCCGCTGGATCCGGCCGTGATGAGTCGGATCGTCGACAAGTTCATCAGCGAGCTGTCGGCGCAGCTGTCCGAGAAGAAGGTCAAGATCGACCTGACGGAGGCGGCTCGCGCCTACCTGGCCAAGAAGGGCTACGACCCGCTGAACGGAGCGCGCCCCCTGGGGCGCGTGATCCAGGACGAGGTCAAGCGCCCGCTCACCGATGAGCTGCTGTTCGGGAAGCTGGCTGGCGGCGGCACCGTCCGGATCGACGCCGTCGACGACAAGATCACGTTCGCGACCGAAGGCGGCTGAGCCCGGTCCCGCCACGGCGCGCGAGCAGCACGACCGCCAGCGGCAGCATCTGGCCGACGGCGGCCATCAAGAACAACACCCGGGGGCCGGCGGCGTCGTACAGCGCGCCGGTCCCGAGGTTGCCGACCGCGCCGCCCAGGTTGATGGCCATCACCAGGAGCGCATTCCCAGTCGCCCGCAGGGCGGGGGGGACTGTCGTCGCGATCAGCTCGATGGCGGCGCTCCAGAAGATCCCGAAGGTCATCCCGTGAAACAGCTGCAGCAGGATGAGCGCGGCAGGGGCGCGCGCGAACGAAGTTCCCAGCCATCGGATCGCGCTGGCCACGAACGCCGCCGCCAGCAGCTGGTCCAGGCTGAATCGGCGATGTAGCCGCTGAAAGTACAGCAGGGCCAACATCTCGGCGGTGACACCGACCGAGTAGGCGAGACCCCACGACAGCGGCTGCAGTCCCAGGTCCCGCAGGAACACGCCCAGGAACACGTTGTACGGCGACATGCACATCCAGTGCAGCGCACCCGCGATCAGCAGCAGCCGCAACCCCGGCTGTTGCAGCAGCGCGCGCAGGTCGGCCGCGCGCGGGCGGGCGGTGCGCTCGCCGGTGCCGCCGACCTGCATCGCGGCGACGAACGCGCCGCCCAGGCCGACCCACATCGCCAGGGGAACCACCGGGCCGGTCAGGCGGACGTACCCGCGCTGGATCAGGAGCCCGACGGCGATTGACGAACACACGAAGCCGACGGAGCCCCATTGGCGCAGGCGGCCGTAAACGGCGCCGGCGCGGACGCGGGCCACCGCTAGCGCGTCGGCCAGGCCGCCCATGCCGACCCAGAAGAACGCGAAGCAGACGTAGCCGGCCATGACGACGCCGAACGCCCGCGCGCGGCCGTCCTCCGCGAAAAGCAACGGCGTGAATCCCAGCCAGGCACCACACGCGACGACCTGCAGCACGCGATCGTGCCGCTGCGAGCGATCCGCCAGCCACGCCCACCCGAGCGGCACCGCCAGCGACAGGAGGGGCGCCGCCGCGAGCGCCGCCGAGATCTGCGGCCCGGAAAACCCGAGCGCCCGCAGGTGGGCGGGCATGAAGGCCATGTTGACGCCCACGGCCTGGAACATGAAAAAGTAGAAAAATTCGATCATGGCGCAGGGCGCAGGCCGGCGAGGCGACGCCGTTCAGTCCGCGGAGTCGCCGGGTGTCTCGGCGCGGAACGGCGAGTGCTCGGCGTAGGCCAGGACCTCGGTGGCGACGGCTTCGGCCTCGCGCTCGACGAAGGAGGCGATCGCCTCGGCCAGGCCCGGATGGCGGATCCAGTGCGCGCTGTGGGTGAACGCGGGGACCAAGCCCCGCTTCAGCTTGTGCTCGCCCTGCGCGCCCGCCTCGAACAGCGTCTGGCGCTTCTCGATCGCCCGTTCGATCAGGCGGTAGTAGCAGAGCTCGAAGTGCAGCATCTGGAAGTCGTCCAGACAGCCCCAGTAGCGGCCGTAGAGGTGCTGGCCCTTTTCGAAGTTCACCGTGCCCGCGACGGCCTGGCTCCCGCGGTAGGCCAGCGTTGCGACCAGCCGGTGGGGCAGGGTCTCACGCGCGAGGTCGAAGAACGCCTCGGTCAGGTAGGCGCGGCCGCCGTGGCGCGCGACGTTCGCGACGTAGAACGTGCGAAGCGCCGCCCAGTCATGGTCGTCCAGCTCGGCGCCGGTCGCCGTTCGGAACGTCAGGCCGTGTTCGGCCGCCACCCGCCGCTCCTTGCGGACCTGCTTGCGGTTTTGCGACCGAAAGGTCGAGAGGTAATCCTCGAAGCTTTCGAAGGGTCGGGCCGGCCGGTTGTGCCAGTGAAACTGCATGCTGAGGCGCGGCACGTAGCCGTGCCCACCCAGGAGCTCCTTCTCCTCGTCGGTGCAGAAGAGGAAGTGCACAGACGACGCCCGTTCCTCGTCGGCGAGCTCGCGAACGCCGCCCAGCAGGGCCGCACGCACGGCGGCTGCGTCGACGTCCGGCGCGTCGAGCAGGGGCAGGCGCCGCCCCGTGGCCGGCGTGAAGGGGATCGCGGCGACGAGCTTCGGGTAGTACTCGAGCCCCGAACGCTGGGCGGCGTTCGCCCACGACCAGTCGAAGATGAACTCGCCGTAGCTGTTCGTCTTCAGATACGCGGGGACAGCGCCACAGAGCCGTCCGGCCTCGTCGCGGGCCAGCACCAGGCGCGGCAGGCACCCGGCGCGCGCGCCGACGCTGCGGGACGCTTCCAGGGTCGCCAGGAACGCGTGCTCGAGGAACGGATCGTCCGGCCCGGCCAGGCGGTCCCAGTCGGCCGCGGCGACGGCGGTGATGCTCTCGACGACTTCGACGCGAATGATCCGTCGAGGTTAGCAGACGGCGCGGAGGCTTCCGCCCTGGCCATCTGCCCGTCGCCGTGAAAAAGTGACCTCTGCCGATGAGCGCCCTTCACCGCCTGCTGAACGCCGTCCTGTCGCTGCTTCAGCGGGGCGGCCTGTGGTGGGGGCTGGCCATCTCCGCCGGCGCGGCCGTGGTCAGCTTCATCGTCGTGGTGGCCGTCGTCGTCAGCTGGCCGCCCGACCGGTTCAAGGTCGAGGGTGACACGCGCCCGGCGATCCGGCGCCCGCTGATCCTGCACGTTCTGCTGGTGGTCGCGAAGAATGTGGGCGGCGCCCTGCTGGTCGCGCTGGGCCTCATCATGGCGGTCCCCGGCGTCCCCGGCCAGGGGCTGTTGACCGCGGTCATCGGCCTGTCTCTGGTGAGCTTTCCGGGCAAGCGCCGACTCGAGCGCCGCCTCATTCGCCGGCCGTTCCTGTTCCGGACCGTGAACCGCCTGCGGGCGCGCTTTCACCGCCCGCCGCTGCTGGTCGAGTGATGGGCGTCGTCGGGATCGTCGTCCTGCTGGCCATCGCGTTCGCGCTGTCGAACGATCGCCGGCGGGCCGTGAACCCGCGCATCCTCGTGTGGGGCCTGGGGCTGCAGTTCGCGCTGGCCCTGTTCGCGTTGCGAACCCGGGCCGGCGGCCGGCTGTTTCGGTTCCTCAATGACCTGGCGGACGCCTTTGTCGGTTTTGCGGACGCCGGCATCCGCTTCATGTTCGGCGACTGGCCGGCGGTCGCCGTCGTCCACGCCCCGACGCCGGGCGGCGGGTTGCACCCCGTGATGGTCGGCTTCGTGCTGGCGGTGAAGGTCCTGCCGATCATCATCTTCGTCGCCAGCCTGATGGCGGTGCTGTACCACCTGGGCCTCATGCAGCGGCTGGTCGCGCTGCTGGCGCGCGGGCTGTCGAAGTCGATGCACGTGTCGGGCGCCGAAGCGCTCTCGACGGTGGGCGACATCTTCCTGGGCATGACGGAGGCCCCGCTGCTCATCCGCCCTTACGTCGCGCGGATGACGGAAAGCGAGCTCTTCGCCGTGATGTGCGCCGGGATGGCCACCATTTCGGGCAGCGTGCTGCTGGCCTACGTGGCGATGGGCGTCGACGCCGGCTACTTGATCACGGCGTCGTTCATGAGCGCGCCGGCCGCCGTCATGTTCGCGAAGATCATGGTGCCGGAGACCGGCCAGCCGGAGACCTCCGACGCCGCCAAGGTCGCGGTTCCGCGGCTCGACGTGAACCTGGTCGATGCGGCGGCGCGTGGCGCCGGCGAGGGCTTGCAGCTGGCGCTGAACGTCGGCGCGATGTTGATCGCCTTCGTCGCGCTCATCAACATGTGCGACCACGCCGTCGGCTGGGCGGGCGGTCTCATCGGCCACCCAGGCTGGTCGATGGGGCGCCTCCTGGGCGCGCCCCTGGCGCCCCTGGCATACGTCATGGGCGTCCCGTGGAGCGAGGCGCCCTTCGTCGGCCAGCTCCTCGGCACCAAGACCGTGCTCAACGAGTTCATCGCCTACCAGATGATGACCAGCCACCCCGCGCTGCTTTCGGTGAAGAGCCTCCGCATCGCCAGCTTCGCGCTCTGCGGGTTCGCCAACTTCGGCTCCCTCGCCATCGTCCTCGGCGGCCTCGGCAGCATGGTCCCCGAACGCCGCCCCGACCTCGCCCGCCTCGGCATCCGCTCCATCATCGCGGGCTCTCTGGCGACGTTCCTGACGGGGACAATCGCCGGGTTGGTCGGCGGGTAAACGGGCACCCGTGGGCGTGAGCGAGTTCGAGTTCGTGTTCGTGTGGGGCTAGCGAGCTCGGGTTCGGCTAGCGGTCCGCGACACGAGCACGAGGGCCTCCCTCGAACACGGCCTCGCTCACGCTGGCCCTCCGCCGCCTCAGCGCCCGGCGCGGCACGCTTCGCAGGGGCAGTTGGCGCGCAGGTCGCGGAAGTTGTAGATGCCGCTGCTGTGGCCGTCGCTCCAGTCGATCTGGATGGCGTACTGGCCGATCATGTCGATGGAGCGGGCCCGGACCGTGTCGGGGATGGTGGCGGGGTCCAGCAGCGGCCGGCCTGAGGTCTCCTCGATACAGTGCGCGCACCGGCAGGCGAGGCGCAGGTCGCGCGCGCGGTAACGCGTCTCGTGGCCGTCCGGCCACTTGAGGGCGATCGTCGACCGTAACAGGCCGACGATCTCGTCGGGCATCGGCACGTCAGCGTCCCCCGATCGCGTTGAGCTGATGGCGGCGCAGCAGCAGCATCAGCAGCGGGGCGACGTGCAGCGCCTGGACGAAACCGCCGCTGTCGATCAATCGCTGGATCTCGCGCAGCGGCGTCAGGCGGACGCTCATCTCTTCGTTCGACTCCGGCGCGGCGTCCCCCAGGCGCGTCACACCCTCGGCCAGGAAGGTGTACGTCAGGTTGTTCTGCAGGGCGGGGTTCGCCGAAAGCGTGGCCAGCAGTGACCAGCGCCCACCGCCGTATCCGGTCTCCTCGCGCAGCTCGCGCTTGGCTGCCTCTTCCAGGGACGTGTCGCGTTCGTCCGTGGTGCCGGCGGGGATCTCCCAGGCGACCTTCTCGATGCCGTGGCGATACTGCCGGATCAGCACGACGTCGTCGTCGTTGGTCAGGGCGACGACGTTCACCCAGGGCGGGTACTCGCTGATCCAGTACTTGGGGATGACGTGCCCGTTCGGCAGCGCCACCCGATCGACGCGCACCGTGTACCACGGCTCGCGCGCCACGTACTCGCGGGTCAGCACCTTCCATTTACCGGGATCGTCGGGGAACTGGTCGTCAGGCATTCGGGGTCTCCAGGATCTGTCGCGCGCGCTGAAAGACGGCGCGCATCATGGGCGCCGTCAACTTGCCGGTGTTCGTGTTCTGCCGGCTGGGGTGATAGCAGCCCAGCAGTACGGGTAGACCGTCGCCCAGGCGGGCTTCGCTGCCGTGTCCAAACGGTGGGCGCGGGCGCGGCCGCACGCCCAACGCATCGGCGGCGTACGCCAGGTACGCGTCGTGGCCGATCTTCCCCAGCGCGACGACCACACGCAGCCGCCGCAGCGCGCCGATCTCGGCGACCATGTGCCGCCGGCAGCGCACGATCTCGTCGGGCGTGGGTTTGTTGTCGGGCGGCGCGCAGCGCACGGCGGAGAGAATATAGGCGTCGCGCAGGGCGAGACCGTCGTCGGCCCGACGCGCCGTCGGGATGTTCGCGAAGCCGACCGCGTTCAGCGCCGACATCAAGAAGTCCCCGGAACCGTCGCCCGTGAACACCCGCCCCGTGCGGTTCGCCCCGTGCGCCGCCGGGGCCAGCCCGACCAGCAGCAGCCGCGCATCAGGGTCGCCGAACCCCGGCACGGGCCGCCCCCAGTACGTCTCGTCGCGGTGGGCGGCCTTCTTGTCGCGCGCGATCCGCGCGCAGTAATCGCGAAGCCGGGCGCACGCCTCACAGCTGACGATCTCGTCCCGTACGACGTCCAGGGAGGAGCCGAAAGCGGTCGGCGGAGTCCGGGTCGCGGCGGCCGGGCTACTTCTCAATCGGGTAGCCCGCCTCGCGCCAGGCGCGCATGCCGCCGTCCATCGAGATGACGTTCGTGTAGCCCAGCTTCTGCAGGTTGTCGGCTGCCAGCGCCGAGCGAAATCCCCCGCCACAGTAAAGGATGACCGGCGTGTCCTTGTCGGGGATCAGCGTCTCGACGTCGCGCTCGAGCACGCCTCGCCCGATGTGGCGGGCGCCTCGCGCGTGGTCGACCGAGAACTCGTGATCCTCGCGCACGTCGACGAAATGGAAGTGCTCGCCCCGATCCAGGCGGGCTTTGACGTCCGCGATCGTGCACTCTTTGACGCGGGTCTTCGCCTCGGCAACCAGCGCAAGGAAACCCGGGCTATGATTCATATCGGCGCAAAGATAGCACCAAGCCACCGGCCGGAATTGACACTGTCGGTGGCCGTCTCCTAGAACAGAAAACAAATCGTGTCGGAGAAGCGGGATTACTACGAGGTGCTGGGCGTCGCGCGCACAGCGGACGGGGCCGAGCTGAAGCGCGTCTACCGCAAGCTCGCGATGGAGCTTCACCCGGACCGGAACCCCGGAAATCCGGAGGCCGAGGCCAAATTCAAGGAAGCATCCGAGGCCTACCAGGTCCTCTCGGACGCCCAGAAGCGGGCCCATTACGACCGGTTCGGCCACGCCAGTCAGGGCGGCGGGTTCGGCGGGGGCTTCCGCGACGTCGGGGACATCTTCTCGACGTTCTCGGACATCTTCGGTGACATCTTCGGCGGCGGCGGTGGTGGCCGCCGGGGTCCGGGGCGCGGCGACGACGTCCAGACCCGCGTCTCGGTCACGTTGAAAGAGGCCGCCACCGGCGTCACGAAAGAGATCAAGATCGTCCGGAACGTCGCCTGCTCGAAGTGCGGTGGCACCGGGGCCGCTCCGGGCAGCGCGCCGGAGCCGTGCCAGCGCTGCGGCGGGCGCGGCCAGGTGATGCACGCGCAGGGCTTCCTGATGATCTCGTCGACCTGCCCGGTCTGCCGCGGGGAGGGGCGGGTCGTGCGCGACCCCTGCACCACCTGCCACGGCGCCGGCGTCGAGGAGCAGCAAGAGTCGCTTCAGGTCGCCATTCCCCCGGGCGTCGAGGACGGGTCGACGCTTCGCATGATGGGCCGGGGCGAAGCGGCCCCGCGCGGCGGCCAGCCCGGCAACCTCTACGTCGTGTTGCACGTCGAACCCGACGAGCGGTTCGAGCGGGACGGGGCCGACCTGCACACCCAGGCCGAGGTCACCTTTCCGCAGCTCGCGCTTGGCGATCGGATCGCCGTCCCGACGCTCGACGGCGACCTCGAGGCGGAGGTCGCGGCCGGCACCCAGCCGGGCGACACGATCGTCCTGCAGGGCAAGGGGCTGCCGCACCTCGGCGCGCGGGGCAAGGGTGACGTCGTCGTGCACCTGAAGCTGGTGGTCCCCGGCTCGCTCACCGAGGAGGAGGAACAGCACCTGCGCGCGTTCGCCGCCGCCGGCGGCCAGCGCGTCAACCCCGAGAAGACGGGGCTGTTTCGGCGGAAGAAAAAGAAGTAGGGCGGGCTAGCCCTTCGCCGTCGATTCGACGCGCGCCGCGCGTTTGCCGTGCTCACCCTTGGCGGGAGCCACGCGGGCGTGCAGCGGGATCGCCGGGACCGGTTTGTCGCCGTAGAGCCACGAGTACGCGAAGAAGGACGCCAGCACGCGCTTGGTGTAGTTGCGCGTCTCATCGTACGGGATGGTCTCCATGAACTCGTCCATGTCGAGGGTGCCCCGCTCGCCCAGCCAGCGGTCGACCGCCGCCTCGCCCGCGTTGTAGCCGGCGATCGCCAGCGGCGCGGCTCCCTCGAAGCGCTTCCAAAGGAAGCCCAGAAATCGCGCCCCCAGCTCCAGATTCTTGGCCGGGTCCAGCAGCGTCTCGCGCGTGACCGGCGCGCCTTCCGAGAAGCGGCGCGCCGTCTTGACCAGCATCTGCGTGAGCCCGACGGCGTTCGCGAAGGACTCGATGCGCGGCGAAAACGCGCTCTCCTCGCGCATGATCGCCAGCTGCAGCGCCTCCGGCAGCTGATTGGCGCGCGTGTTCTTGGTGATGTACGCCGCGAAGGCGCGCGGGTAGGCCAGCTTCCACTTGGCCGCGTTCAGCCCCTTCGGGTACTCCAGCCGGTAATTCGTCAGACCGTAGCGCGGCAGCGTGTGCGAGGCGCTCCAGACACCGCCGCGATCCAGCAGCGTCGCGGTGATCCAGATGACGTCCTCGCCCTCGGCGGCGGCCGCTGCGGCTGCTGCGCTGGTCGCGTGCTTCTCGGCGGACGTCGCCAGACCCAGCTTGGCCAGCTCGCGGCGGGCATCGCCGCCCTGGCCCATGCGCGCCAGCTCGACCGCCCGCAGGAACCCCGGCTCGCCGTAGAGCGCGCGCGGCGGGAATGACCAGGCCGGGATTTCCTTCAGCCCCTTGCGCAACGAGGCGACCAGCTTGTCCGTGGCGTGTCGGTCGGCGGTCCGCAGCCGCGCGAACGACAAGAGCGCGTACACGGACAACGGGTATTCCTTGACCGCGCGCTCGTACCACTCGCGCGCGTCGTCGGCGTGCCCCTGCTTCTCGAAGACCCGACCCTTCCAGTACTGAACGCGCCCCTCGGCGTACCAGATCTCCTCGTGCGGGACCAGGCGCAGATTCTCGTCCAGCCAGTGAAGCGCGTCGTCCAGATGCCCGGCGCGCCACGCGCCGAATGCGAGCCGCCACAGCGCCTCGTTCAGGAGATCGCCCTTGGGGTACCGCGCCGGCACCTCGGCCAGCGCCTTGGCCGCGCCCGCATCGTCGCCGGCGTCCGTCAGCAGCTCCGCCATCCGGATGCGCGAGTCGTCGGCGTAGCTGTGATCGGCGTGCTCGGCCTCCACCCGCTGGTAGCGCGTGATGGCAGCGTCGCGGTTCCCGGCCGACGCCCAGGACCGCGCGCCCTGGTACAGCGCCTTCGCGTGCAGGTCCCGGTTGCCGGCGCGCGCGCAGGCCCAGTCAGCTTCGTCGAACAGCGGCGCCGCGCGCGGGCGCTGCCGCGCCTTCCACACGGACTGCGCCCGGTAAAAGCGCGCCTTGCAGTCGAGCTCCGGCGTGAGGCCCGGCGCGCCGAGAGCGCTCGCCAGCGTGGTCTCGGACTCCTGGTTGCGGTTGTGGTCGAAGAACACCATCCCGCGGGTGACCATCTCGCCGGCCGTTCGGCTGCGCACCGTCGCCGCCTCGGGGGCGGGCAGGGCGGCGGCGATCTGCTCCAGGCGCTCGGCGGCGCGCTCGCTCCAGGCTTCCAGGGGCGCCTCGGCCCAGACCCGCCGGTAGATCGTCACCACGTCGGAGGGCGGAGCCGTCGGGCTCACCTTCTCCGTCGCTTCGGCCTTCTTGAACAGGACCTCCGCCCGCCGCGGGCCGTTCGGAAACCGGGTCAGATACTCGTTCAGCGCCGCCAGCGCCTCGTCCCACCGCGACAGCGACCGCAGCCCGTCGATGCGCACCAGGGCCGCCTCCGCCTGCGGCACGCTGCCGGCGGGGACCTTGGCCGCCCATTCGAGCGCGCCCGCCCAGTCACCGCGTCGCAGCCGGCACCGGGCCGCGTTGTAGGCGTGGTAGGGCGCCAGCCTCGAGTAGCTGGTGAAGAGCTCTTCGAAGAGGCGGCCCGCACCCGCCCAGTCACCCTGGTTCAACCGCGACAGCGCCAGCATGTCGGTGGCGGCCAGCCGCTCGTCGCCGTGGAGCGACTTCACCGCGCGCGCGAAACCGGCCTCCGCCCCCGACCAGTCCTCGGCGCGGAACCGCTCGACGGCCTGCTTGGCCGGGCCTTTCTGGAAAAACGGCTCCAGCCACGCGCGTTCAAACGCGACCGGCTTCGCGGTGGTGGTTCGGGTTGGTGAAGGGGCGTCCTCGCGGTCGCCGTCGTCGTCGCCGGGCGAAGCGTGAGCGCCCGCACCCCTCAGCGCCAGCAGGGCGCCAAGGACGATCGCGGCTCTCGACACCTGGTCAGACTACGAACCCGAAGGGCGCGCGGCAAAAAAACCAGCGGATCAGCTGATCTTTTTCTCAGCCCTGAAACAGCGTCACGCGGTTGCGGCCGCCGTGCTTCGACTGGTAAAGCGCCTTGTCCGCGCGGGAGACCAGGTCGCTGGCGTCCTTGACCACCGGGTCGGGGAGGCCAGTCACGCCGACGCTGATCGTCACCGGAATGACCGTCCCTTCGTGGACGAACCGGTACTTTTCGACGGCCTTGCGCATGCGCTCGGCCACGACGTGCGCCTGCGACAGGTCGATGCCCCGGCAGATGACGGCGAACTCCTCGCCGCCGTAGCGGGCGAAGACGTCCTCGGCCCGCAGGGTGGCCGTCAGCAGCGTCGACATCTCGCTCAGCACGTAGTCGCCGGCCTGGTGTCCGTACGTGTCGTTCACCTTCTTGAAGTGATCGATGTCGAACATCACCAGCGCCAGCGCCGACGAGTGTCGGACGGCGAAGGTCAGCTCGCTCTCGAGCCGATCGGTGAAGTACTTCTTGTTGAAGGCCTTGGTCAGCCCGTCGCGCAGGGCCGACTCGTACATCTGCTTCTGGAAGATCTCGTCCAGGTTGTCGTGGTACGTGAACTTCAGGATCGTCGTCGAGCCGACCAGGATCTTGTCGCCGTCGGCCAGTTCCTTGCGATCGACCTTGATGCCGTTGCAGAACGTGCCGTTCGTCGACCCCAGGTCCTGAAGGAAGACCTTGTTCCCCTCGACGACCACCTGCGCGTGCTCACGCGAAATGCCGTCGTCCAGCAGCCGGATGTGCGCCTTCTGGCCGCGACCGATGACCGTCTTGTCGCTCTCGACCTTGTACATCTCGCCGACGCTCGCGCCGGCCAAGACCACCAGGTAGGCCCGGTCTCGCTTGACCCCCGGCGCCGCCGCTGGCGGCTCGAAGATCGAGGTTCTCTCGTCGGCCCCCATTCGGCAGTCTCTACAGTATCACAGACTGTTCTGGCTCACGAATCAAGGCGCGCGAGAAACTGGCGAGCCGGGCGCCGGCGGGGCCGAGCGGCGCAACCAGCGCGCAGGCCTCCGTCACCAGGGCCTGCAGCCGCGCCCGGGCCGCCGCCGCGTGCTGGTCGTGCTCCGCGTCGTCGCGGTCGTCGGCGTGCTGGAACGCGATTCCGTAGGCCTCGCCGTATCGCGCCAGGATCGTGACCGCCTGGGGCGACGCACCGGCGGCCAGCGCTCCCACCTCCAGCGCCGACCGGAACAGGGCGGCGGTCTTCTCCGCATGTAGGACTTCCAACCCCTGCAGCGTGTCGGGTGGAGACTCACCCAGGTCACGTGCCTGGCCGCGCACCATGCCGCGCGCGCCGGCGCCGCGCGCCAGGGCCAAGGACGCGCGCAGATATCGCTCTGGCGCGCCGGCTCGCTCGCCCGCTTCGGCGATCCATTCGAAGGCCAGCGTCAGCAGCGCGTCGCCCGCCAGGATGGCGGTCGCCTCTCCGAACGCCTTGTGGTTGCTGGGGCGGCCGCGGCGAAAATCGTCGTCGTCCATCGCCGGCAGGTCGTCGTGAATCAGCGAGTAGCAGTGCACCAGCTCCACCGACGCGGCGGCCAACCGCACGTTGTCGTCGATCCCGCCGGCCGTTTCGGCGGCGGCCAGGGCCAGTAGCGGACGGATCCGTTTGCCCGGCGCCAGCAGCGAGTACCGCATCGCCTCGACGAGCCGGCCCGGATCGCCGTCTGCCGGCGTTGCGAGGCGCTGTTCGAGCAAGCCGGCCAGCGCGGCCCGCTGCTGGTCGACCCAGCCGGTGAAGGATTTAGAGGAGGTGGGCATCAGGTCTGATCGAACGGGGTCAGTCGGGGCGCGCCCGCGTTCCCCAGCAGCAGCTCGACCTTCTTCTCGGCGCCGTCGAGGATGGCGGTGCCTCGGCGGCACAGCTCCATTCCTTCTTCGAAGGCCCGCAAGCTGTCTTCCAGCGGCAAGTTGCCGCCTTCCAGACGCTCGACGAGCCCGCGCAGACGTCCCAGGATTTCTTCGAACCGGGCCGCTTCGGCCAGCGCGCCGCCCGCTGCCGTCGCTTCGGGATCGGTCTTTCCCTCGGGGGCCATGCGGTTTCTGTTGTACCTGGAACCGCATGGCTGTTCCACAACGGAGTGTTGCCAACGGAGTGTTGCCGCTTTGGCGGCGGCGTCGTTGTATTCTACCGAGCCATGGCCGTCGAAACTCCCCCGCCCGAGCTCGGTGCCGCTTGCCCCGACTTCAGCCTTCCTGCCGTCGACGGAAAGACCTACGCGCGGGACGACTTCGCCGCGTCGCCCGTGTTGTGTGTGATGTTCATCTGCAATCACTGCCCGTACGTGAAGGCCGTCGAGGACCGGTTGATCCGGCTCGCGCGCGACCTCGGGCCGCGGGGCGTGCAGCTCGTCGCGATCTGCTCGAACGACGCCGAGAGCTATCCGGACGACGCGTTCGACAAGCTTCGCGACCGCTGGCGTGAAAAGGCCTACGGGTTCCCGTACCTGCACGACGAGGCTCAGGACGTGGCGCGCGCCTTCGGCGCCGTCTGCACGCCGGACATCTTCGTCTACGACCGCGATCGCAAGCTCGCCTATCGCGGCCGCATCGACGATTCGTGGAAAGACGAGAGCAAGGTCACCCGGCGCGAGCTGGCCGCGGCGCTCGAGGCGCTGCTGGCGGGCCAGCCGGTCCCGGCGCCACAGCGGCCGTCGATGGGGTGCTCGATCAAATGGCGACAGCAAGCGGCCTGACCAAGCGGGCGGCGGGCAGCGCAGCCAGCCACCCGAATCCGAAGGAGCACTGGCGCGCCTACCTCGAGCGCAAAGGGCTGAAGACCACCCAGCAGCGCGAGGCGATCGTCGACGCGTTCTTGCGGTCGTCGGGTCACGTCGCGCTGGAGGATCTGCTGTCGTCGGCGCGCCGCAAGCACCCGCGGGTGGGGCTTGCAACCGTCTACCGCACCGTCAAGCTGCTGGAAGAGGCAGGCATCGCGGCGGCCCGCCATTTCGGCCCCGGACAGACGCTGTACGAGGTCGCGGAGGGGCGCGCTCACCACGACCACCTCATCTGTGACGCCTGCGGCTTCATCATCGAATTCGAGAGCGACGAGATCGAGCAGCTCCAGGACTCCGCCGCGCGCCGGCTGGGCTTCAACGTCCTCCGGCACAGGCATGAGCTGTTTGGGCTGTGTGAGCGGGCGCGGGGGATCGCGGGCGGCGCGTGTCCCGGCCTCGCCGCGGGCCGCGAGCCCGATACGTCGCCTCGCCCCGGTCGCCGCGGTCGGGTTTGAGCCGGCGGCGGCACGGCCGCCCTCCAGCCCCAAGGCGCACCATCCGATCAGTTTCGCGACGGGACCAATGCGGCGCGGTAAGGTGGTCGGCCACGAGGGCAGGTTGCGGCACCATGACCAATGGGCGCCACGCCCGAGCCTGAGGCGTGCGGCCGTTCTGGCGGCGGTCTGGGTCTGCTGCGGGCGGGTGGCTGCCGCCGCCGATGACTTGCCAGATCCGCCGCCCCCGCCTGCCGCCGTCCGGCCGGTGCCGCCGCCGCCCGCGGCAGCCCGCGCTGCCCCGCCACCAGCGCGGCCCGCGCCGCCGGACACCGACGAACCGCTGCCCCCGGGTGTGGCGGCCCCGCCGGCGCCCAAGCCGTCAGGGCCCGCAGCCTGGCCGACCGTCACGAAGCCCGCTCCCGCGCCCACTCCACCCGCGGGTCCGCCGGCGGCGCCCGCGCCCGTCAGCGTCCCAGCACCCGCCGCCGCTCCACCGGCCGGCGGCCCTGTCCCGTGGCCGACCCTGCCGCCCGCCACGACAGAAGCCGGCGCGCCTTCGACGGCGGTCGCGCCGGCCGCCGCCAGCCTGCCACCCGGCCGGGCGGAGGGGGCCGCGGCGTTCGACGATTTCCGCCGGCGCACGAAGCTCGGCGCCTGGGGCGAGGGGCAGCTGTTCGTGGACGAATCGTCCAACACGAGCAGGAAGCTGCGGTGGATCGTGTTTTCGGTCGAGCATCGGCCGACCGACTGGCTGCGCATCGCAGCCGCCGCCCAGCTCGAGGACGGCCGCCACTTCGGGATGCAGGAGGCGTTCATCGAGGCCGCGCCCCTGGCCGGACTCGGCGCGCGCGCCGGGCTGATGCGAATGCCCGTGGGGCTGGGCAACCTCGAGCCCGAGCCCACCGCCGAACTGACCGTCGACCGGCCGCTGACCGACCAGCTGATCATCCCGATGGTCTGGCGGGAGCTGGGCGCCGGGATCTTCGGCGAGGTCATTCCGGGGCTGCGCTATCAAGGCGCGGTCGTGAGCGGCCTCGACGCCAGCGGGTTTTCACCGGTGGCGCCGCTGTGGGGAGGCCGCGGGGACGGCAGCAACCTGGCCATCCACGACGCCGCCGTGACCGGGCGCCTGGAGCTGGCGGACCTGCCGCCCGGCCTGATCGTGGGCGCGGCCGGCTACATCGGCGGGGCGGCGCACGGGGTCCCGGCGCTATCCGGCGTGCGGGCCGGTCTCGTCGAGGGCGACCTCCGTTACCGCCGGCACGGAATCACCCTGCGCGCCGAGTACGCGCGCCTCTACGTCGTCAACTCCTACCTGGTGAACGATTACCTGGGGCTGCTGGGGCAGAGCGCGGTGCCGGCGCGCGGGCGCGGCTACTACGTCGAGCTTGGCTACGACCTTCTGCAGCTCGCCGGCGCGCCCGGCAAGCAGGCGCTGGTGCTGTTCGCGGCGTACGAGAACATCGACGCGCGCAGCGGGATGTCCCCCTACAACTACAACCCGCCGGCCATCACCGGGCCGGGACAGCTGGCGCCCGAGGCGGCGTCGCCCGCGCGGGGGTTCGCGCGCGGTGGGCTCGACTACCGCCCGCGGCCGTCGATCGTGCTGAAGGTCGACGTGCAGGTGGCGCTGAACGCGGTCGGCGTTCCCGGGGTGCCGCTGCAGGTCGCGACCGGCGCGCCCGGCACGCCGCGGCCCGTCGGCGCGGACGCGATGGACGCTGCGCGCGGCGCCACCCGCGTGGGCGTGGCCCTGGGCTTCAACTTCTAGCCGTTGAACGGAGCTGGGCTATGCCCAGCGCGGCGACTCAGTTCGCGCACTGCAGGGCGAGGACCGTGATGTTGTCCGTGCCGCCCGCGGCGTTGGCAGCCTCGATCAGGCTGGCGACGGCGCTTTCGAGGTCGGGCGCGGCGCGCACCACCTCCAGCAGCTTGGGGTCCTCGACCATTCCGGACAGGCCGTCCGAACAAAGCAGGAACGTGTCCCGGTCCTGAATGTCGTGGGCCAGCACGTCGACCTGCACGTGCTCGCGCATGCCCAGCGCCCGCGTGATCACGTTCTTGTGCGGGAACTTTCGCTGCTCGTCCTCGGACATGTTGGGCTTCGCGTCCTTGTAGTCCTCGAGCAGCGAGTGGTCGCGGGTCATCTGCTGGATGGTGCCGCCGCGGATGCGGTAGGCGCGCGAGTCGCCGACGTGCGCGATGTAGAACTTGTCGCCCACCACCTGGCCGCTGACGATGGTGGTCCCCATCCCTTTCAGCTTCATCTCCTTGGCGGCGGCCTGGAAGATGCGCTGGTTGGCCATCTTGATCCCGACCACCAGGCGGTTCTCCACGTACGACAGGTGGCGATCCATCTTGTACGGCCAGGTCGCCTCTTCGTCCTTGGTGCGGGCGTAGAACTCCTGGATGACGTCGGCGGCCATTTTGGACGCGACCTCGCCCGAGGCGTGTCCGCCCATCCCGTCGGCCACCAGGAACAGCTGTTCGTCCTCGATCAACGAGAAGTAATCCTCGTTGTGGTTGCGCTTGAGGCCGACATCCGTCTTCGCCGCATAGCGAATGCGCATCGGTCCCATCGAGCGTACCGGCGCCGTCCCGGGGCGTCAATTGTCCGACGAACCGTCGGCCAACTTGCACTGCCTCCGACGCCCGAAAACGAGCTCGACAAATCGTTGACATCCCGATCACCGGCGGATAGGGTACCTGCTCAAATGTCTAGTTCCAGGCGCATCCCGCAGCGCGCAGCGCTGCTCGCCATCGGGGACGAGGTGCTGCGAGGCGAAATCAGCAACACCAACGCCGCCTTCATCGCCGAGCGGCTGTTCGAGCTCGGGTACGAGGTCGTCGAGCAGGTCGTCGTCTCCGACGATCCACAGTCCATCCGGGCCGCCCTGGTTCGCCTCCGGGCCGAGATGGACCTCATCATCTCGACGGGCGGGCTGGGTCCGACCGAGGACGACCGGACCGTCGACGCCGTGGCCGAGCTGCTGGCCACCGGGACGCATGCCGACGAACCCTCGCTGGATGCGATGAAGAAGCGGTTCTCGACCCACGGGTTCGAGATGACGCCCAACAACCTGCGTCAGGTCCGGGTGCCGAACGGGGCTGAGGCGCTCCCGAACGCCGCGGGCATCGCGCCCGGGTTCACGCTGCTCCTGGGCGGCGCCGACGCCTTCTTCCTGCCGGGCGTCCCGCGGGAGATGGAAAAGATCTTCACCGAAGAGGTGCTGCCGCGCCTGACCCGGCGGCTGGCCGACATCGGCGGGCCGCCGCCGGCGGTGCGCACGTGGCACCTGTACGGAATGGGTGAGTCGCACATCGACCACCGCCTGGCGGGGATCCTGAACGGGGTCGACGGCGCCACGTTGCACTTCCGCACCTCCGCGCCGGTCAACCACGTGAAGCTGGTCGTCCGGCAACCGGATGAGGCGGCGGCCAAGGCGATCGTCGACAAAGTCGACTCCGAGATTCGCAAGCGGATCGGCCCCGGAATTTACGGTGTCGACGGCGAGACCTTCGTCGGCGCGGTGGCCAAGTCGTTGCGCGCCCAAGAGGCGACCCTGGCCTTCGCTGAATCGTGCACGGGCGGGCTGGCGGGTGAGCTGGTCACGACCGAGGCCGGCGCCAGCACCTTCTTCCGCGGCAGCATCGTCGCCTATGCCAATGACGTGAAGACCAGCGTCCTCGGCGTCAAGCCCGAGACGATCGCCGACTTCGGCGCGGTCAGCGAGCCGGCGGCGCGCGAGATGGCCGAAGGGGCCAAGCGGGTCTGCGGGTCGTCGGTGGCGGTGGCCATCACGGGTGTGGCCGGGCCGGAGGGCGGGGCGCCTGACAAGC
The DNA here is from genome assembly GCA_045802645.1 of Polyangia bacterium. Classification (GTDB taxonomy): domain Bacteria; phylum Myxococcota_A; class Polyangia; order Fen-1088; family Fen-1088; genus JADGRB01. The sequence goes on along the minus strand of JBJMQQ010000270.1, from coordinate 1,461 downwards.
CGGTCGGCACGGTCTGCTTCGCGATTTGCGGTCCGGGCACCACCCGGACGTCGACCAAGCTGTTCGCCGGTACGCGGGAACGTGTCCGGACGGCGGCCGCGTACTACGCGCTGGATCTGGCGCGGCGTTATTTCGACACCCGCAAGCGATGAGCGCCTTGCGTGGCGAAAAGGCGGTCCGCAGCTTCGTCGCGGTACCGCTGCCGGCGGCCGTGCAGCAGGCGGTGTTCGGCGTCGCCGCCGAGCTCGCGCCGGCGCTGTCCGGTGTGCGCTGGTCTCGCAAGGTCGAGAACCTACACGTGACGGTGAAATTTTTGGGGGACGTCGATCCGGCCAAGCTGGCCGCTTTCGGGGCCGACCTGCAGGTTGCCCTCGCGACGTTGCCGACGTTCGACATCGCCGTTCGCGGGATGGGCGCTTTCCCGTCAGTGCGCCGGGCAAATGTCATCTGGGCGGGCATCGACGACCCGACGGGCGGTCTGCAGAAGGCCGCCGCGCTGGTCGAGGCGACCGCCGCGACGGCAGGTGTCGGTGAACGCGAGACCCGTCCGTTTCGCGGTCACGTGACGGTGGGCCGGGCCAAGGCGGCGGTCGATGCCGGTGCGACGCTGGCGCGCCTTGGTGAACGCACGTTCGGCGTCGCGACCGTCGACGCGCTTCACGTTTACGAAAGCCAGCTTGGCGGCGGTCCAGACCACGCCGGCTCCACCTATGTTTTGCGGCATCGCGCCGCTTTGGCTTCCAACTGACCAGGAGAGAACACATGGCGACGACCCCGACGGCGACCGAGAAGACCGACAAGACCGACCTCAAGTCCGAAGCGAAGCCAAGCGACGTCAAGCCGGCCGTGGCTGCCGTGCGCGAGCGCGACCTGGCCCGCGACAAGGCGGTCGATCTGGCCGTTTCCACGATCGAAAAGCAGTTCGGCAAGGGGAGCATCATGCGGCTCGGCGAAGGGCTCGCGCCGCCCGAGGTGAAGGTGGTCCCGACGGGATCGCTGGGCCTGGACATCGCGCTGGGCGTCGGCGGCCTGCCGCGCGGCCGCATCATCGAGGTGTACGGTCCCGAGTCTTCCGGCAAGACCACGCTGGCCCTGCACGCCGTCGCCGAAGCCCAGAAGCTGGGCGGAATCTGCGCGTTCGTCGACGCCGAACACGCGCTGGACGTCGGCTACGCCCGCAAGCTGGGCGTGCGCACGGACGATCTGCTGGTGTCGCAGCCGGACTGCGGCGAGCAAGCCCTGGAGATCACGGAGATGCTGGTGCGGTCGGGCGCGGTCGACATCATCGTCGTCGACTCGGTGGCGGCGCTGACGCCGCGCGCGGAGCTGGAGGGCGAGATGGGCGACGCGCACGTCGGCCTGCAGGCGCGCCTCATGAGCCAGGCGCTGCGAAAGCTGACGGGGACGATCGCGAAGTCGAACACGCTGGTCATCTTCATCAACCAGATCCGCATGAAGATC
>JBJMQQ010000019.1:0-3714 GCA_045802645.1 Polyangia bacterium | reverse complement strand
GGCAGCCGGCGGCGGGGGTGGCGGCGGCGCGGGCGGCGGCGGGGCGGGCGGCCGGGTTTTGCAGGCCTGCAGGCCGGCCAGCAGGGCCGCCGCCACCCAGGCACGCCGCGCGCGCGTCACGGAGCGTCGCCCCCGCCGGCGCGACTATCCGGGGAGCTGGACGCGGCCGGGAGCCGCGACGACGCGTACTTCACACCCGGCTTGGGTACGTAGCCGGCGATGGGCTTTTGCAGCTGGCCCTTGACGGTCCCTTCCAGGACGTCGACGGGCAGCGGCGGGTCCAGCTCGTAATAGAAGCCGCGGTTGGGCAGGCGCATCTCGAACACCTCGCCTTGCGCGAAGAATGTCCGCCGCGACCCGAGGGGGATCGTCCCGATGACGCGCATCCGGCGATGGCCCAGCACGAAGCTGAAGAGCCGCACGGCGAGCTGGTTGTCCAGGCGGTGGCAGCCGTGGGAGAAGCGCCCGCGCAAGGACGTGTAGTCGAAGGAGCCGTGCGTGCGGATGCCGTTGTCGAAGAATGTCGGCCCGTCGGGGCCGCGTCGCATCTCCTCATGGATCGCCGCCGCGAGGCCGTAGGCGGACAGGTACCCGGGGCCGGTCTCGTCGTAGTTGGTGACCTTGGTGTAGGTCCCGTTGACCCGCTTTTCTTTGACCATCGAGGCGAGCGGCGAGGTCGCCGGGGGGATCCAGACGGGCGCGGCGACGATGTGGTGCCAGACGCGCGGCCCGACGTCGGAGCCCTTGTACCGGTAGTACTCCTGACCGTCGGCGGCCAACTCGACGCGCCAGCCGCCGACCGTGGTGCGCCAGCGCACCAGCGGGACGCGCTCGCCGCGCCACTTCACGTACATGGTGAAGGTGGGGAAACGCGTGCGCGGCTGCGGGAGGCGGACGCCGGCGGCGTTGAACGGGAAGTCGTACCAGACGTCCCCCCGATCGATCTCGGCGTAGAGGTCCATTTGCGGGCCGTAATATTCGGGCGGCGGCGGCAAGCGAGCCGCCACCTTCAGCCAGGCGAAGTCGGCCCGGCTGTGGCGCTTGAAGAATGCGACCGCGTCGGCGGCCGTCGCGATCCCCAGGCGCGCCAGCACCGCCTCGCGCGAGGCCGTCGCCAGGTCCGGGACCGGGTGGCGCGTGCCGTCCGCCCCCAGGTAGGTCGCGCCGACGACCGAGCTCGCCCCCGCCCCTGCGGCGGCGGCATCGTTGACCGAGCCGTCCTCGAGGAAGCCCGCGGCGTGCATCGCCCGTTCGGACAGCACGCGCCCCAGCGCGCGCATGTCGTTCTCCAGCGGCGGGCGAGCCAGCACCTCCAGCGTCGGCCGCTTGATGTCGGCCTGGTCGAAGACGGCGTGCTTCTGCTGGAACTGCAGCATCGCCGTGCGCATCGCGGTGTCGTAGGCGCCGGCCTTGTGCTTGGCGGGGTCCATGAGGCCCTCGCAGACGAGTCGCTTTTCGGCCTCGCCGAAGGCGGCGCGCTGGGCGGCGAACGCCAGCTGCTCTTTGACGTCGCGGGCCGTGCGCGGATCCTTTTCGGCCAGCGCCTCCAGCGTCGGCACGCCGGCGGCGACGCGGGCGGCCTCCAGCCGGGCGGCGCGCGCGCGGCGTTTGCCCAGCTCCTTCTGTTCGGTGCTGGCCCCCCAGGTCGGGACCTCGTCGACGGCCAGCAGCGTGTCGGCGTCGATGTCGGCCGCGCAGGTGCGCCGGCTGTCCTCGAGGAACCGGCGCCGCATCACGGACAGCGTCGGGGGGATGCCATAGAGGTCCAGGTAATTGCGCTCGCCGGTCGCCAGCGGCTGGCCGTCACCGTCGCCGCGGTCGGACGCGAGCCCGCTGTAGATTGCGCGGTACGGGTTCTCCAGCGTGGCCCCTTTGGGGCCGGGCTGATCGGCCAGCACGCGTGGCACCCAGCCGTCGGAGAGGTCGACGACGGTCAGCCCGCGCGCGCGGGCGGTGGCCGCGTCGACGACCCTTTCCGCACCGCCGACAACTTGGATCGCGCGCTGCTCCAACGGGAGGTTCGAAACGGGCGGCAACGCGTCGGAATCATCGGCCGCCAACGCCGGGCGCCCCATTGCCACCGTCGCGAATAGGGTGACCGCCAACACGAACGATCGAACTGTCCGACGGCCGAGTTCGTGCGTACTATACGCGCCATGAAACGGACACTTCTCGCGACGTTGGGCGCTCTCGTCCTCGTGGCCGTCGTCGGACAATCGGCGCGCGCGACCGAGGTCGGTTACACGCGTAAGTTCGGTCTGGGCGTCGTCATCGGCGATCCCACCGGCCTGTCGGCGAAGCTGTGGGTCGGCCCGACCAACGCGCTCGACTTCGGCCTGGGCTTTTGGAGCGGCGTCAACGGCAACTGCTACACCGACAACAACGGGAACCACATCTGCGACGCGTACGGCGCTCACAACGGAACCATCAACATCGATTACCTCTGGCAATCGAACATCATCCGGGGCGCCGCCCAGCTGGATTGGCACATCGGCGGCGGCGGCCGCATGGTCTGGTGGAGCGGTTGCCGCAATGACTGCATCGCGGTCGCCGCGCGCGCGCCGATCGGCCTGGACCTGATGTTCAACAATCCCGGCTTCCTCGAGATCTTCTTCGAGCTGGTGCCCTCGTTCTGGCTCGTTCCCGACATCGGCCTCGGGATCGAGGGCGGCCTCGGCATCAGGTTCTACTTCTGAGTTACTTCGGAACGTCTTCGTAGCTCTCGACTTCCGCGAGATCGATTTCGCCCGTGCGCTCGCCGGAGGTGGGGACCGCCTCGGGATAGCTACCAAGGTCGCCGGGGCCGATGGGCAGCGGCGTCTCCTCGGCGACCACTTCCAGCGGCGCCGAGGCGGACACCTCCTCCTCGGGCACAGCCTCGACCGAGGCGCCCCCTTGCGAGCGGGCCTTCCACCGCGCCAGCGCGCGATCCAGCTCTTCGTACGGGATCATGGCCCGCAGTATAACCCGGCCCTAGTGCATCAACTTCTTGTACTTGATGCGGTGGGGCTGGTCGGCGGCGGCGCCCAGGCGGCGGCGGCGGTCGGCCTCGTAGTCCTGGTAGTTGCCCTCGAACCAGACCACCTGGCTGTCGCCTTCGAAGGCCAGCATGTGGGTCGCGATGCGGTCCAGGAACCAGCGGTCGTGGCTGATGACCACCACACAACCCGCGAAGGCCAGCAGCGCGTCCTCGAGCGCCCGCAGCGTGTCGACATCCAGGTCGTTGGTAGGCTCGTCGAGCAGCAGGACGTTGCCCCCGGAGCGCAGCACCTTCGCGAGGTGGACGCGGTTCCGCTCGCCGCCTGACAGGTCCTTGACCCGCTTCTGCTGGTCGGTGCCCTTGAAGTTGAACCCGGCCACGTAGGCGCGCGCCGGGATCTTGCGCTTGCCGATCTCCAGCTGGTCCGCGCCCTGGGCGATCTCGTCGAACACGGTCTTGTCGCCCGACAGCGTGTCGCGGCTCTGATCGACGTAGGCCAGCTTGACCGTGTCGCCCATGCGCAGCGTCCCGCCGTCCGGCTTCTCCTGGCCGGTCATCATCCGGAACAGCGTCGTCTTGCCGGCGCCGTTGGCCCCGATGACCCCGACGATCCCACCGCGCGGCAGGTTGAAGGTCAGGTCCTCGATCAGCAGGCGCTCGCCGTAGGCCTTGCGCAGGTGGTCGGCCTTGACGACCAGGTCGCCGAGGCGCGGCCCCGGCGGGATGCTGATGTC
>JBJMQQ010000269.1:0-7024 GCA_045802645.1 Polyangia bacterium | reverse complement strand
CGCCCGCCGCCCCAGCGCCGCCGCCGGCCGCCCCGGCCGTCCCGCCGCCGGCGCCCGCGCGGCCACCGCCGCTACCGCCCGTGTGCCCGCCGGTCCCGATCGTCCCGGCATGGCCACCCGATCCGCCGGTGCCCCCTCCGGAGGAAGACCCGCAACCCACGACCATCAACGAAACACCCAACGAAGCGACCAACCAACCTGTGCGCATGAAGGCCTCCGGAAATCGGTGAGGAACCTGAACTGCGCGCAATGTAGATACACCCCCGACTTGACGCAAGACGGGGGCGGATCGTCTTTGTGGCGGCGAATCTTGGTTACAGGACGTTCGACGCGAGCTCGGCGAGCGGTGAACGCTCACCTTTGGACAACGTCACGTGGCCGGCCATCGGCTCGCCTTTGAACTTCTCGACGACGGTCGTCAACCCGTTCGAAGTCGCGTCGACGTACGGATTGTCGATCTGGTACGGGTCGCCGGTCAGGACCACCTTGGTCGCCTCACCGACGCGCGTGATGATCGTCTTCACCTCGTGCGGCGTCAGGTTCTGGGCCTCGTCGACGATGATGTACTGATTGGGAATCGAGCGGCCGCGGATGTACGTCAGCGGTTCGATCTCGATGTAACCCATGTCAATCAGCTCCTGGTAGCTGCGGCCGTTCTTGCGTTCCGTCTTCGACAGCCCCATCAGGAACTCGACGTTGTCGTAAATCGGCTGCATCCAGGGGTTCAGCTTTTCTTCGATGTCGCCCGGCAAGTAGCCGACGTCGCGGCCCAGCGGGAAGATGGGCCGGGACACCAGCAGCTTGGAATAGATCTGCTCCTCGACGACCTTCTGCAGGCCCGTGGCCAGCGCCAGCATCGTCTTGCCGGTGCCGGCTTTGCCAATCAGCGTGACCAGCTTGATGTCGTCGCACAGCAACAGGTCCAGCGCGCAGTGCTGCTCTTTGTTGCGAGGGCGGATCCCCCACACGCCTTCGCGCAGCTTGCGCAGCGGAATCAGATTCTTGGTCGCCGCGTCGAAGCGCCCCAGCGCGCTGTGGGACGGGTTGTCGCGATCGCGCAGCACCACGTACTGGTTGGCCTTGAAGTTGGACTCGGCCAGTTGCAGCACGTTGTTGGTGTAGAACGTGTCGACGTCGGCGGCCGTGGTCAGCAGGTCCGTGATTCCGGTGTGGAGCTCGTCGATGTTGATCTGCTCACCCTCGAAATCCATCGCGGTGAGACCCAGGGCGTCGGCGCGGATGCGCAGGTTGACGTCCTTGGTGACGAAGATCGTGGGCTCGCCCTTGTTGTAGTCGCGCACGTCCAGCGCGACCATCAGGATCAGGTGGTCGGCGATCTGGCTTTCGCGCAACGTCGTCGGCACGGCACGCGCCGCCGAGGCAACGCGTAATTTCCCGCCTGCGGGCAGGGGCGCCCCGTCGGACAATCGGTGTCCGCCTTCGCGCAATCCGTCCAGCATGCGCGCCACTTCGCGCGCATTGCGGCCACGTTCGGACGACTCCTTCTTGAACTGGTCGATCTCCTCGATCACGAAGATCGGGATCACCACCTCGTTGTCGGCGAACTGAAGCAGCGCGCGCGGGTCGTGAATGAGGACGTTGGTGTCGAGAACGAAATGTTTCACTTCGCCTTGCTCTTCTTGCCGCGCGAGATGGTGACGTGCTTCATGACGACGTCCGTTGTCGGCTTGTCACGCGGGCCCTTCTCGACGTTGGCAATCTTCGTGACCACCGACAGCGGGTCACATTTGCCGAAGATCGTGTGACGCCCGTTGAGATAGGTCGGCGTTCCCTCGGTGATGAAGAACTGCGACCCGTTGGTGCGCGGTCCGGCGTTCGCCATCGCCAGCAGGCCCGGCTTGTCGAACGTCAGCGCCGGGACGATCTCGTCCTCGAACTTGTAGCCCGGGTTGCCGATGCCCGTCCCCAGCGGGTCGCCGCCCTGGATCATGAAACCCGGGATGACGCGGTGGAAGATCAGGCCGTCGTAGAAGGGGCGCTTGACCCACTTGCCGTCCTTGTCCTTGAACGGCCGCAGCCCGCGGGCGAGGCCGACGAAGTTCGCCACGGTGATCGGCGTCTGCTTGTCGTAAAGCTCGCACGTCAGCGTCCCCTGCGACGTTTCGAGCTTGGCGACCAGCGGCCCAGAGCCCGACAGGCCCTTGGTCGCGTCTTCCAGCGTGAAGTGCCCCTTGGCGGGATCTTCGTCCTCGGCGCGCGCGGTGACCGCGCCCAGCAGGGTCAGAGCGGCAAGGACGGAAATCGTCATCTTCGAACGCATGCACGGGCTCCTTGGCAGGTTTTGAACGCGGGTACTATTACCACGGCCGCCGATCAGCGGGACTGGATCCGTTCCAGCGCGGCGTCCATGTCGATCCCGGGAGCTTTCCTGAGTCCAGCCCACAGGTCGCCGACGTCCTGCAAGCGTTCGGGCAACGTGCGGATCGTGAAGGCCCGCGGGTCCAGCCGGTCGTCCAGCTCGTCCCAGGTCAGCGGCGTGGACGCCCCGGCGTAGTCGCTGGCGCGGGCGCTGTACGCGCAGGCCAGCGTCTTGCCCGTCACGTTCTGCAGGCAGTCGATGTAGACGGTGCTCGGATCGCGCCGGTTGACCGTTCGTTCGACGGTCGTCGCCTCCGGGTGCTTCTTCACGATGAACGACGCGACCAGCTGGCAAAACAGCATCCCGGATTCGAACGACGTCCCCGGCCCCAGCGGCAGGTACACGTGCAACCCACGCGACCCCGACGTCTTCAGCCAGCCGGCGATGCTCAGCGCGTCCAGCTCGTCACGAACCCAGCGCGCCACGTCGCGCACGCGCGCGAACGTCGCGCCCGGCATCGGATCCAGGTCGATGGCAGCGAAGTCCATCTGTTCGGCCGATTGCGCGCGCGAAAACCATGGGTCCTGGGAGATCACCGCCAGCTGCACCATGTGCAGCAGCGTCGTCAGGTTGCCGCCGACCAGGCGAGCCGGTACGTCGTCGTCGACGCGGACCCGCTGGGCACGCACGCCGGGCGGGACATCGTCGGGCGCGCGCTGCTGGTAGAATGCGTCGCTCTCGATCCCGTTCGGGAAGCGCTTCATGACCAGCGGCCGGTCACGGACGACGGGCAGCAGGAACGGCGCGACGCTGACGTAGTAGCGCATCAGATCGCCCTTCGTGAGCTTCAGCTTGGGCCAGAGCGGCTTGTTCAGATTGCCGACGTCGATGGTTCCGTCCGCAAGCGCCAGCCGGCCGCTGCCGCGTGCGATCAGCGCCTCCAGCGCGGCCAAGACCTGCGCCGGGTTCTCGGTCATCGGGTCGGGCTGCGTCACCGCGGGACGGGCGCGGCGCCGCGCGGGCTTGGGACGGGAGGGCGTCTTTGGGCGTGTAGGCATGATTGGCGTCGGGAGCTCTTCGGCGATCGACGCCGGCGCGACGTCCTCGCGCAGTCCAAGATAAATCGGCTGGCGCAGATAGCCCTCCGCCGTCCAATCGGTGAACTTCACCTCGACCACCAGTTCCGGTCGAACCCACCGTGGGCGTTCATTGGCGGGTGGGCGGGTGTCGAACGGGCAAACGTCGATCGTGCGCTGGGCCAGCAGGCGGCCGACGCGGGCCAGCTCGCTCTCACTGAACCCACCGCCCACGTGGCCGGCGTAGCGCAGGCCGCCGCCCGGCGCCGGCACGCCCACCATCAGCGCGCCGAACCAGCCGCGGGCGCCGCGTGGCTCGGTGAAACCGCCCACCACCAGCTCCGCCCGTTTGAGCAGCTTCATCTTACGCCACTCCAACGTTCGCCGACCGGGCCTGTAGGGCGAGCGCGCGTCCTTGACGACGAGCCCTTCCCAGCCGCGCGCCTCCGCTTCGGCCATCAGCGCCGTCCCGTCGCCCGTCACCTGGCGCGCCAGCCGCAGCGGTCCCCCCTGCGCCAAGCCCTTCAGCGCCTGCTCGAGGCGGGACCGCCGCTCGGTGAGCGGCCGCGCCGTCAGCTCCTCGGTTCCGTCGTGCAGCAGGTCGAACGCCACGAAAGCGACCGGACGCGCCGCCGCAAGGCGCGCGATCTCGCGAGGCTCGGCGAGGTGGATGCGGTCCTGGATCTCGCCGAATCCCGTCGGCTGCCCGGCCTCGTCCAGCGCCACGATCTCCCCGTCCAGCAACGCCGCCGTCCCACGTCCGGCGCACCAGTCCGTCAGCGCCCCCACCAGCTCCGGGAACTGCGCCGTCTTGTCGTTCCCCTTGCGCGACGCAATCGTGACCTGCGCGGCGGCTCCGTCGGGAACGACGGCGATCAGGGCGCGGATGCCGTCGTACTTCGGCTCGTAGACCAGGTACGGGTCGCGCAGCGGCGCGTCCGCCAGCGTCGCGAGCATCGGCTCCATGCGATCAAGGCTGCGGGATGCCGTGCAGCTCGACCAGCTCGCCCGCGTGGATGCCCAGCCGCGATGCGAGACCGCCGCCGATCTCCAGCACGTACTGCGATCGCGCCGGCACCATCCGCTCCGTTTCCGTTTCGGGGGCCGCGTTCTCGACGACGCCGGCGATGCGGCGATCCGGCCCGATGAAGATCATATCCAGCGGGATCAGCGTGTTTTTCATCCAGAACCGCTGGACGTCGGGCTGTTCGAACACGAACAACATCCCCGCGTCGGTGTCCAGGTGCGAGCGATACATCAGGCCGCGCGCGTGTTCTTCGGGCGTGGTCGCCACCTCGACATGAAACGGAACGGCCCGGCCGTCGGCCTGCACGACGACGTTCGGCGTCGTCCCCGGCGCCAGCGAAGACGACGCCTGGTGGCCGCCGCTCTTGCAGCCGCCGGCGACCGCCAAAAGCGCCCAGGCGCACAGCGCGGGGACCAAAGAGGGGAGGGGAGATCGGCGCTTCACGGCGGCGTCACGGTATCATCGCACGGGTGACGCGCGATCGCTCCGGTCTCAGCGGGTGCCGGGTGCTGGTGACTCGTCCGGCCGAGCAGGCCGGCCCGCTCGCGGCGGCGCTGCGCGCGGCCGGCGCGACCCCGCTGCTCTACCCGACCGTCACGGTTGGCGAGCCGCCTGACTGGGCTCCTTTCGACGACGCCTTCGCAGCGTTGGGGCCGGGCGCCTGGGTCGTGTTCACCAGCCCGTCGGCGGTGCGGCTCGCGGCGGCGCGCCTGCGGCGCATCGGCCACTTCGCCGCGGCCGCCGCCGCGACGATCGCGGCTGTTGGACCCGGTACGGCCGCGGCGCTTGAAGCCGAGGGCCTGACCGTGGCCGTGGTTCCCGCCGCCGGGCAGCGCAACCAGGAGGGGTTGGCCGCGGCAATGGGGAGGGTCAGCGCCGGGACGCAGGTGATCTTTCCGCGCGCGCTCGACGGGCGCGACGTGCTGGAGACGGAGCTCGCGGCGCGCGGCGTCCTCGTCCGGACGGTGCCCGTTTCGCAGACTCGCCCCTGCGCGCTGCCGCCGCTGCCAGCCTTCGATGCGGCGATATTCGCGAGTCCGTCGGCGGTGCGTGCGCTCGTCGATCGCTGGGGCGCGAGCTCTCTTGCCGGGCGCGTCGTCGTGGCAATCGGGCCGGTCACGGCCGCGGCCATGCAGGCAGCAGGCGTCACCCCGTCGGCGGTGGCCGACGACCCGACCCAGGACGGCGTCGTGCAAGCGGTGATACAGGCCTGGACCGCTCGCCCGACGCGCTCGCCCTGACTATTCCGTCGGCTGCGTCGCGGCCTCGTCGTCAGGCGCGGTTTCCGTCGGCTCGGCGGCGCCGGCGTGCGCGGCCGCCAGCGCGCGGCGGCTCGAGCGATCGTAGAGCCCGCTCATCTCGGTGACGAGGTCGGTCAACGCCGGTTCGCGGGTTGCCGTCGCCGCCAGCAGGTCCGACTCGTGCGCCTGGGCGTCAGCCACGGTCACCCAGAAATCACGGTCAAACGTGGTGCCGGTCTCGCTTGCGAGCCGCGTGTAGTCCGCCGAGTCCTTCCGCAGAACCGCCACGTGCGCTCCCTCGGTCACCTGCAAGCGCTTCTCAGGAATCCCAAGGCCGCCAGCCAGCGACAGGATTCGCTGGTCGACGCCCTGAAAATCCGCCGCCAGATCAGCCCCGTACTGTCGCCCATCCGGTGTGCTGGCCGCGTGTTGCGCGAGCTCGCCCAGCTGAACCTCGTGCAGCGCCGCGCGATGCAGGCTGCTCAACAGCGCGACCGGCTCGGCCACGTTCGACCCCCACGGCGCCTCAGCCGCGTGTGCCGGACCCTGAAAACCCATCCCTGCCGCCGCCAGGAGCCCGGCTGCGACCATTTTCGCGATACGCATCCTCCGCCTCCTCGGCACGGGCACCCCAAGCGCCCACGCCCCGCATGGAAACCTAGCGATCTCGTCCGCGCTGACAAGGCGGGTCGCCCAGGTCTCTCCCCGAGGCGCTGCTTCTCAGCTACGCTTGCGCGCATGGCTTTTCCAGAGACCCGGCCGCGGCGGCTCCGACGAAACGAAGCGATGCGGCGGCTGGTGGGCGAGACGACGCTTGCCCCCAGCAACTTCATGTTTCCGCTGTTCGTTTGCCCGGGCAAGGGGATCAAGCGGCCAATCGAGTCCTTGCCCGGTCAATTTCACTTCTCCGTGGACGAGCTGGTCCGTGAGGCCGAAGAGGTCGCTCGGCTGGGCATCCCTGCGGTGATCCTCTTCGGCCTGCCCGAAAAAAAGGACGAGGTTGGCAGTGAGGCCTGGCACCCCGAGGGGGTGGTTCAGCGCGCGTTGCGGGCCGTCAAAAAGGCCGTTCCGGGCCTGGTGCTCGCGGTCGACGCCTGCTTTTGCGAGTACACGACGCACGGGCACTGCGGCGTGATTCGCGACGGTCAGGTCGACAACGACGCGACGCTCGAGAACCTGGGGCGTACCGCGCTCTCCTACGCGCGCGCGGGCGCGGATCTCGTGGCGCCGTCCGGCATGATGGACGGATTCGTCGGTTTTCTGCGCGAGAGCCTGGACGAAGAGGGGTTCGACCACGTCGGACTGCTCGCCTACAGCGCGAAGTACGCCTCAGCCTATTACGGCCCGTTTCGTACCGCGG
>JBJMQQ010000268.1:0-10966 GCA_045802645.1 Polyangia bacterium | reverse complement strand
CGGTCGTGCGCGCGCCGATCGCGCTCCAGGTGACCGCGTCGGCGTGCAGGTGCTGCACGTGCCGGTTGAGCCGCGCGACGATCGCCGCCTCGCTCGCCATCGCCCGTCTCACGTCCATCGTCCGCCGAGTCGTAGTTGGGCCCGTCTTTTCCGCCACGCAGGATGACGTGACAGGCATCGTTGCCGCGCGTCGCGACGATCGCGGAGATGCCCTGCTTCGTCACCGACAGGAACTGGTGCGGGTGGCTCGCCGCCTGGATGGCGTCGATCGCGATCTGCGTGTTGCCGTCGGTGCCGTTCTTGAAGCCGACCGGGACTGACAGGCCCGAGGCCAGCTCGCGGTGGACCTGGCTCTCGGTCGTGCGTGCGCCGATGGCGCCCCAGCTGACCAGGTCGGCGATGTACTGCGGCGTGATGGTGTCCAGGAACTCGCAGCCGGCCGGCAGGCCCATCTCCGCGAGATCCAGCAGCAGGCCGCGCGCGATCGACAGCCCCTCGTTCACCTTGAACGTGCCGTCGAGGTACGGGTCGTTGATGAGCCCCTTCCACCCGACGGTGGTGCGGGGCTTCTCGAAGTAGACGCGCATCACGACGAACAGCGCGTCTGCCAGGTCGGTCGCGACCGCCTGCAGACCACGCGCGTACTCGCGGGCCGCCGTGACGTCGTGAATGGAACAGGGGCCGACCACGACCAGCAAGCGGTCGTCCTCGCCGCGCAGGATGCGGGCCGAGGCCTCCCGGCTCTCCGCGACGGTGGTCGACGCCCGCTCGCTGAGCGGGAGGTTCTCCATCAGGATCTCGGGCGGGATCAGGGGGCGGATGCGTTCGATGCGCAGATCGTCGGTGGGGCGGAACATGCTGGTCGGCGGAATTTAGCCTGTTTTTGCTCGCGTTGCGCGCCGACCGGCCGGGCGCTGCCGAGGTATATTGAGGCGTGATGCGGCGCGGTCTGGACGGGTTTGCCGACGACGTGCGGGCCTGGCGCGCCGGGACGCCGGGCCGCGCGCCCGTGTATCACCGCCTGCTCGAGGAGGCGGTGGCCCTCTTCGACGCCCCGACCGGTGCCACCGAGCAGGCCGCCCGCGCCCGGGTCGAGGCCGCCTGGCGCGAGCGCAAGCAGCACAACCCTTACCACCGGCCGCTGCTGCTGATGGCGGCGCTGCGGGCCGAGGCGTTGCGGGCCGGCACGCGCCACCCGCTGTTCGAGGCCATCGGTGCCGCCCAGCCCAAGCCCGACGCGGCAACCCGGGACCGGCTGGCGGCGGCGCTGGGCGACGCGCCGCCGCGGCTGTTCGCGGATCTCGCGACCCGCAGCGTGCAGACGAACGAGACCTCGCGCGCCGTCACCTGGCTGTGGCCCGCCGCGCTGGCGGGTGGCGCCCGGCCGCTGGCGCTTTACGACCTGGGCTGCAGCGCGGGGTTGAACCTGGCCGGCGATCGGCTCCCGGCCATCTGGACCGATCCGCGCGGGGCGGCGCTGCCGGTCGCCGCCGGCGCGCAGATCGCTTTACGCCAGGGCTTTGACGCCAGCCCGCTGGACGTCGGGCGCGACGCGGACCGGGCCTGGCTGGCCGCCTGCGTGTGGCCGGGCGAGACGGCGCGGCTGGACCGCCTGCAGGCCGCCATCGAGGCGTTTCGGTCGCTGGCTGATTCCCCAGCGCCGCCGCGGCTGGCGATGTCGGATCTGGCGGACGTGCCCGAGCGCCTGGACACGCTGGCGCAAGCGACCGCCCGGCCGACGCTGCACCTGGCCTACCAAACGGTCGTCCGCGACTACCTGACCGACGCAACCCGGGCGCGTTACATCGACGGCATGCGCCGCTGGGTCGGGGGCGCCGAACCTCAGTCGCCGCGCATCTGGGTCGAGCTGGAAACCCCGCCCGGCGCCAGCAGCATGGCCATCGAAGCCCACGTCGGCTCGGGCGGGGGCGGCGCCGTGCTGGATCTGACGCTCGCGTCGTGCGGCTTCCATCCCGACCGCGTGACGCCCGAGGCGGACGCCGTCCGCGCCTTCACCGCCGCCGTTTCGGCGCGATGAAGGGCTCGGTCGCCGCCGTCATCGGGCGCTCGACCTTCACCGCGACGGTGGCTGCGATTCTGGCGGCCGGCGGGACGCTGGCGGCGGCGGCCTGGCTCTACGGGATGCCGCCGGACCTCTCGTCGCCGTGGGGACTGAACCACCCTGGCCTCGAGCAGTTTCGCGCGCTGTGGCATCTGCCGACCGCGTCCCTGGCAGCGCCGGCGTTTCGGGCCGGGTTCTGGCTGCTGATCGCCGTCGCGTGGGCGGGTTACGGCGCGCTGCTGCTGGCCGGCGCACGCGGCGGCCGCCTGCCCTGGCGAACGATGCGCGCCGCCGCCGTGCTGGTGGCCGTGGCCATGGCCGTGGCGTGTCCCCCCGTGCTGTCGGCGGACGTTTACGGCTACGTCGGCTTCGGCCGGCTCGCCGCGCTTCATCACCTGAACCCGATGACGACGTCGCAGAGCGCGCTGGTCCGACTGGGCGATCCGGCGGCGGCATTTCTGGGCGGCGACGTCGCCTCGCCGTACGGACCGCTGTGGAGCGCGCTGTCCGTGGCGGTGGTCCGCTCCGCAGGTCCGCTGGGCGTGGCCGGTCAGGTGCTCGCGTTCAAGCTGCTGGCCGCGGCCGCGCTGCTGGCCGCGGCAGCGGCGGCCCGGCGGGCGGCGCAGAAGACAGACGTCGGCGGGTACGACGACACGGGTGAGGCGGCGTTCGCGTTCGTCGCGCTCAACCCGCTCTTGCTGATCGAGGGCCCGGGCAGCGGACACAACGATCTGGTGATGCTGGCCCTGGTGCTGGCGTCGTTCGCGGCGCTCGCGGCTGGTCGCCCGCGGTTGGCTGCGCTGGCCGCCGGCAGCGCGGCCGCCGTCAAGCTGGTCCCGCTACTGTTGATCCCCTGGCTGGCCTGGACGGCACGCGATCGGCGCCGGCCCTGGCGCTCGGCCACGGCCGTGGCGGCGCTGGCGCTGCTCCCGCTGCTGGTCTCGATGCTGCCGTTTTGGGACGGCGCGCGGACGTTCGCGGGGCTCGGCGCCTGGTGGCGCGAGGGGCACCGGGCGGGCGGCAGCACAGCCGGGCTGTTGCTGGTGCCCGTGGCGTACGCCGCGATCTCCTGGACGGTGGTGCGGACCAGCCGGGATGGCGTGGCGGTCCTGGCGACCGGTTGGACCCTGGCGTCGTCCGCCGCTATCGCGCTTGGCACCGCGACCTGGTTCCCGTGGTACCTGAGCTGGCCGCTGGCCGGCCTGGCGTTGCGTCGCGACCGCCGGCACGCGTTCGCCACGGCGGCGCTGATGCTGCTGGGCGCGCTCTTCACCGCGCTTTACGCGAACGGTAGAATTTGACGGACGCCGCCGCGCGACTACGGTGAGATGAGGAGGTCACGCGAATGGATTACGCGTCGACGCGTGAGTTGGTCCGTCTCCGGCACGAGCTCCGCCGTCTGGTCGTCGAACGTCCTGCTGGCGCGCGCGAAGCCGCCGCCGCGATCCTGACCCGCATCGCCACCCTGGTCGCTGCCGACGAGCAAGACGCGGCGATCCAGGCTCCCGACCTGGCCCGCTGGCGCGCCAGCCTCAGCGGCTGGATCGAGTCTTCCCCGTCCTCGTGATCGTCCTCGTCCTCGTCGCCGTCCTCGTCTGATCGAGGACGAGGACGATCACGAGGACGAGGACGGCTAAGAGCGCGAGTGCTGCGTCCGGAAGGGGCGCGCCGGTTCACCCGCATCCGCGCCGAGCGCGGTCGCGGGTTGCCGTAGCGGAACCAGCTGCTCCGGACCGTTGCCGATCAGGTCGCCCCGCCCCATCCGCCGCAGCGCCTGCCGCAAGAGCGGCCAGTTCGCGGGGTCGTGGTAGCGCAGGAAGGCCTTGTGCAGGCGGCGGGTCTTGCCCGCCTTCGCCACGGCCACGGTCGGTGGGCCGCGCCGCAGCCGTCGCAGCGGATTGTGCCCCGTGTGGTACATCGCCGTCGCGGTCGCCATCGGCGAGGGCAGGAACGTCTGAACCTGGTCGGCGCGATAGCGGTTCTTCTTCAGCCATAGCGCCAGCGCCAGCATGTCCCGGTCCGTCGTGCCCGGGTGCGAGGCGATGAAGTACGGAATGAGATACTGTTTCTTTCCAGCCTTTTCGGACGCTTCGTTAAAGAGACGCTTGAACTTCTCGAAGGTGCCGATGCCCGGCTTCAGCATCAGCGACAGCGGCCCCTCTTCGGTGTGCTCGGGCGCGATCTTCAGGTACCCGCCCACGTGGTGCGTCGCCAGCTCGCGAACGTACTCGGGCGAGGTCGACGCCAGGTCGTACCGCACGCCGGACGCGATCAGGACCTTCTTGACGCCTGGCACGGCGCGCACCTTTCGATAGAGCTGAATCAACGCCGAGTGGTCGGTGTTCAGGTTCGGGCAGATCCCCGGGTAGACACACGACGGCAGCCGGCAGGCCGACTCGATCTCCGGGCTCTTGCACGCGAGCCGGTACATGTTGGCGGTCGGGCCCCCGATGTCCGAAATGACCCCCCGCCATCCCGGCACGGTGTCACGCACGGTCTCGATCTCCCGCAGGATGGACGCTTCAGACCGGTTCTGGATGACGCGCCCCTCGTGCTCGGTGATCGAGCAGAAGGTGCAACCGCCGAAGCAGCCGCGCATGATCGTGACCGAGAACCGGATCATGTCGTACGCCGGGATCTTGGCGTCGCCATAGCTGGGGTGCGAGCGCCGGGTGTACGGCAGCTCGTACAGGCGGTCGAGGTCGGCGGTCGGCAGGGGCAGCGGCGGCGGGTTCAGCCAGACGTCGCGGTCCCCGTGCCGCTGGACCAGCGCGCGCGCGTTGCCCGGGTTGGCCTCGACGTGCAGCGTGCGAGACGCGTGCGCATAAAGGACCGGATCGGCAGCCACCGCGTCCGCGTCGGGCAGCCGGATCACCGTCCGGGCCCGGTCGGGGCGCGGGCGGAGCCCGGCCGCCGGCAGCACCGCGGGCGCCGGGACGGCGGGCGCGCAGCCGGCAGCGGTCGTGTCGGCGTACGGGTCGACGGGCGGGGCCAGCGCGCCCGGCGTGTCGACCTGCCGCGAATCGAGCTCGCCCCAATCGGCCGGGCGCTCCCCGGCCGGGCGCGTGAAGGCCGTCCCGCGCACGTCCCGGATCTCTTCGGGCGCCTCGCCCGCGGCCAGCCGGTGCGCGATCTCGACGATGGCACGCTCGCCGTTGCCGTAAACCAGCAGGTCGGCCTTGGCGTCGACCAGGATCGACCGCCGGACCTTGTCGGACCAGTAGTCGTAGTGCGCGATCCGGCGCAGGCTGGCCTCGATGCCGCCCAGCACGACGGGCACGTCGCCGAACGCCTCCCGGCAGCGCTGCGCATAAACGATGACCGCGCGATCGGGGCGGCCCCCCCCCTCGCCGCCCGGCGTGTACGCGTCGTCGTGGCGCAACCGCCGATCGGACGTGTAGCGGTTCACCATCGAATCCATGTTCCCCGCCGTCACGCCCCACATCACGGTCGGGCGGCCGAGCGCCTGGAACGGCTCCGCGCTGCGCCAGTCCGGCTGGGCGATGATGCCGACCCGGAAGCCCTGGGCCTCCAGCAGGCGGCCGACCAGCGCCATCCCGAAGCTGGGGTGGTCGACGTAGGCGTCGCCCGTCACCAGGATGACGTCGCAGCTGTCCCAGCCCAGCGCGTCCATCTCGGCGCGCGACATCGGGAGCACGGGGGCGACCCCGAACCGCTCGGCCCAGTACTTGCGCCGCGTGAACAGCGCGGGCCGCTGCAGCGCGGGCGAGACCGGAGTGAACCCGGCGCGGCCGGCAGCGCCAGCTTCCACCGTCATTGCCGCGCGATCCATAGCACGGCGCCGCGCCCGCCGCCCGAAAGAGCTGCTCTTAGGCTCAGCCGCCCGGCGCCGCGTCGGCGGTGCTGCGAACCATGGTGCCGGTCGAGGTCGGCGCGCAGGAGATGATCGAGACGGCGGCGGTGCCCTTCATCGACATCGTGATCGTGCCGCTGTCCATCAACAAGGTCCAGCTGGTGACGTGCAGCGTGGCGTTGTAGGTGCCGTCGCTGATCGCGCAGGTCTGATTCGTGTCGGCCGTGGCGGTGTTTCCGTCGACGGCGAAGCGTACGTTGCACATCGCGCCGGTCGCCGCGACGACCATGGCAATGTGCGTCGAATCGACCTTGGTGATGCTGACCGCGTCGCCCGTCAGATCGATGTCGCCGACCGTGATCCCGCTGCAGTTCGGGACGATCGACCCGGACTGGTAGGTCCACTGGCCGACGAACGAGTCGGGGTTCGAGCTGCTGCTGGACCCGCAACTGGCCGTCGCGAGACCCAGCACCAGCACCGCACGTCCCAAATTAAGCAACAGAGATGCGCGCATGAGCAGTCCTCCGCGCGCACTCTACATCAGGGCGACGGCGGCGTCAGCGCGGCCGTCGCGAACACGAACGGCGCGTTCCAGTTGATGGCGATCTCGTTCACGTCGTATGCGTCCGGCTTGTCGATCCAGTCGAATGCGGACGGCTTGACCCCCGCGGTGACAGGCTGGGTGTTCGCGCCGCCGACCACCAGCCCCGGCCATGGATCGGCGATGAGGTCACCCTGCGACGGACCGTGGTGCGGGCTTATGGGCGGGCGGTAGCCAACCATCGTGACCTGCGAGCGGTCGTAGTAGTTGCGCCCCAGCAGGAAGTCGGCCTGCATCTGGATCGCGTCCAGGTACTTGGGATCCGGGCTCACCGCGTTCGCCGCAGCCAGGGTCATCGCAGTACGCCCGACCGACCCGTTCGAGCCCCAGTAGTAGTTGTCGCCGATGGCCCGCCCGAAGATGTTGGCCGACGCTGTCATCGCGAGCTTGTCTGCCGTGGACGTCAGGCTGGCCGTGAGGCTCGCAACAATCGTGGCGTTGCGGCTGCTCTTGTCGGCGCGGCGGGACAGGACATAGGTGTAGAGCCCCAGGTTCTGGACGTTCGCCCAGTCGAAGTCGGCGGCGAACGCCGCTTTCTGGGCGCGCGTCTCGATGTCGGCCAGCGCGCCCGGATCCCCCGTCGTCTCCCACATCTCGGCGGCCGCCCAGAGGCGGTTGTCGCCGTCGCCTTCCGCGTAGTGGCCGGTGTTGAAGACGTTCTTGGTCGAGTGGGGATCCGGGTCGTCGTTCACGGCGAACGGCGGGTCGCTCGTCGTCTGCAGATACGTGTACGTCTGCTGCGCGGCCGCCAGGTACTTGGCCGCATCCGCGGGCGCGTAGTCCTGATAAATGCGAGCCGCCGCGGCCATCACGGCCACGAAGTTCGCGGCCATCGCGGTGCCGACGCCCGAAAAATATCGCTGCTGGCCATCGGACTGGGGCATCGTCCCGAACGCCTCGAAGTTCAGCGCAGTCAGCTTGTCGGGGACGCTGCCATTGCCGCTGGCCGCCTGGGCGGTCAACAGCCAGTCCAGCTCCCATTTGATCTCCCACAGGAAGTCAGGCATCGCGACGGTGCCGCCGTCAGCGGTCTTTCCGTGCTCTGGAACCTGCAGCGTCAGCGTGGCCAGGGTCGGCGTGAATTGCTCCCACGCCGCCAGGAGCATTCCGGCCGCGAACACGCCGTTGTTGACGTACTTGCCGAAATCTCCCGCGTCGTGCCAGCCACCCTCACTCTTGAATGGCTTGTCATCGCCGGTCAGGTACTTCAGCGACGCGGCGTCATTCAGGTGGCAAGCCGGGTGCTGCCACGTGTCGCCGCCCAGGCTGATCTTGACCGCCGTGCCACAGCGCTGGCCGGTCATACCGGTCATCGCGACCGTCAGCGGGCCCAGCATCGCATCCGGGGCGATCAGGAACGGCACCGACGTCGCCGCGTCGCCGGTCCCCAGCCCAGGAACGCTGATGGTGTACGTGCCCGGATTGTCGAACGGCGAGAAGTCCGCGAAGTAGTAGACGGCGTTGTTCATGACGGGGTCGGTCATGGGCCCCGTCATCGTGCAGGTCCAGGCGACGTTGCCGCTGTTGTCGACCACCTGGGCCATCGTGTTCGACAGGGTCATCATTCCGGCCGGCAGGACCACGGTCGCGACCTTGGCGCGTCCCACGACATACCCAACACTGTTGACGCGAACGTTGTGAACGACGACCGACTGGGGCGGGTTAGGACTGGTCGGGGGACCGCCGCCACCACCGCTCGGGAACAGCGACCCGCAACCCGCGGTCAGCCCACAGAGGGCTGCCATAAATGACAAGGTGAGGCTAAAGCGAGCACACAAGGGGGACCTCCTACGAAACGGGGATCAGGTACCTCCTATTTGAGTCTCGACCCCGGCGCCGGGACCAGAAATCAGCGGCCGCTGCCGCCACGCAACATCGCCATCTCGGCGATTCTCTCGATGAATTCTGGATACAGGTGCCCGCCCTCTTCCGCCGCCCAGGCCAGGTCTTCGCCTTCGGCCAGATAGGGGTTGGGGTTCGCCTCGACCACGTAGATCGCGTCGTCGTGCGCCAGCCGGACGTCGATGCGGCCGTAGTCGCGTAGCCCAGCCGCGTGATAGGCGCGCAGCGCGACATCCGCCAGCCGCTGGCGAACCTCCGGCGACAGGTTCACGGCGATCTCGTTCTGGATCCCCTTGCTCTCGCGGTACCGGACGCTCCACTTGGCCTTGAAGGTCGCGATGCGCGCCTCGGCCGTCGATTCGTTTCCGAAGACCATCTCGATCGGCGGCAACGCGACCGGCGGATCGCCGCCCATCACGCCGATGTAAAGCTCGCGCCCGGCGATGAACTCTTCGACGATGGCGTCCGTCTTGAAGCGATCGTGAACGAACACGACCCGCTCCCTCAACGCGTCGTCGTCGCGTACCACCGACGCCTGTGCGATGCCGACCGAGGCGTCCTCGTCCAGCGGCTTGACGATGAGCGGGTAGCGCAGGTCGCTGGGGCGCTGGATCGCGACGCCGCGCGGGCAAACCATGAAGCGCGGGATCTTGATCCCCTCGTACGCGAAGACCTTCTTGGTCAACGCTTTGTCGCGCGCCAGGATCAGCCCCTCGGATGAGGCGCCCGTGAACGGCAGCCCCAGCATCTCCAGCACGGACGCGACCGTGTAATCCAGCGCGGACTGACCGCGGAAACGCTCGGACAGGTTGAACACGACGTCGGCCGGCTCGGCGCGCAGCCCGCCCACCAGTTGATCCAGGTTGTCGCGGAACCCGAACAGGCGGACGTGGTGGCCCTTGGAGATCAGCGCGCGAGCGACGTCGAACTCGGCTTCATCCGTCGACTCGACCTGCTTCTTGTACTCCTGAGACGCGGGCGGCTCGCCGTCCGTGTCGAAGAGAACGAGCACGCGCGCTGGCTTCAAGCCCATCTTTGATACTTCATCGGCGCGGGCGGCGTCCAGCTATACCGCATCCGCGCCGGATGCTTGACGGGCGACCGGGCGGCGCCTAGCTTCCGCGGCCGTGCCGCGCCTGCTGTTGGTGTATCACTTCTTTCACCCTGACGACGTCGTCAGCGCGCGCATGTTCTCGGATCTCGCCGTCGAGCAGCGGCAGCGCGGGTGGGACGTCGTCGCGCTGACCAGCAACCGATCGTGCTTCGATCCCGACCGCACGTACCCGGCGCGCGAAACTTGGGAAGGCGGCGACATCCACCGCGTTTACCGGCCGCCGCTCAAGCAATCGCGACCCATCCAGCGGCTCACGAACAGCGCCTGGATGACCTCGGCCTGGCTCGCGCGCGCGGGCCGGCTCGCGCCGTTCGACGCCGTCGTCATCGGGTCGGACCCGGCGTTCGCCCCGCTCATCGGCCCCGGCCTGCGCCGGCTGTGGCCGCGCGCGGCGCTGGTGCATTGGTGCTTCGATCTGTATCCGGAGGCGATCGCGGCCGAAGGGGGCAACGCGGCGGTGCGGGCGTTGGTTCCCGCCGCCGCGCGCCTCATGAAGTGGGCCTACGGATCGTACGACGCGCTGGTCGACATCGGTCCGCGGATGGGCGAGCGGCTGGCCGCCTACGGGACGGGCGCCCGACAGGCCACGTTGACGCCCTGGGCGCTGGCGGACGCGCCCTCGCAGGCCGCGGATCCCGCGACGCGCCGGCAGCTCTTCGGTGACGCGAAGCTGGCGCTGCTGTACGCGGGGACCATGGGACGGGCCCACGACCACCGGGCGCTGCTCGCCGTGGCCCGGGCCTGCCGCCGGCAGTCCGGAAACGACGTCACGTTCTGCTTCGCGGCGCGCGGCAATCGTCACGACGAGCTGGTGGCGGCCGTCTCGGCGGAAGACACCAATGTCCGTTTCGCACCGTTCGCCGACGAGCAGGCGCTGGGCGCGCGGCTGCTCGCGGCGGACCTGCACCTCATCAGCTTGCAGCCGGAGTGGGCGGGCATCGTCGTCCCGTCGAAATTCTTCGGCGCGCTGGCGGTGGGCCGCCCCGTGCTCTACGCCGGGCCGCCCGAATCGGAGATCGCCCGCTGGATCGGGCGGCACGACGTGGGTCTGGTCGTCGGCCAGGGCGACGCAGGCGTCGAGGCAGCGGCCCAGCGCCTCGTGGCGCTCGCAGCCGCCCGCGACGCGCTGACCGCCTGGCAGGCGAACGCCCGCGCCGTCTACCTGCGCGACTTCTCGAAAACGGCGATCAACGATCGATGGAACCTGCTGCTGCGCGACCTGGTGGGGTCGCGCAGCGCCTGAGGGCCGGCGTGGTCGTGAGCGAGTTCGTGTTCGAGGGTGGCCCGCGTATCGCGAATCGCGTGCCGGGTACAGACCGGGTACATAGGTGACAAAACAGTACGGGTACATGGGTGACACGCTGATAGGGGACGGCGCAGGAGGACGCCGTGCCCTGGAAAGTGAGTCACCCGATGTCCGAGAGAATGCAATTCGTGAGCAGGCTGTCGAAGGGCGAGCGGATGGTGGATCTCTGCCGCGAGTTCGGTATCAGCCGGAAGACTGGGTACAAGTTCTGGGAGCGGTTCCAGCGT
>JBJMQQ010000267.1:0-24768 GCA_045802645.1 Polyangia bacterium | reverse complement strand
GCAGCAGGCGCGCATGTTGCTCCGGCTTACGCCGACCTACTCGTTCGACGATTGGTTCGTGCAAGGACAGGTCGAGTTGGTCGGAACCGAAGATCAGACCATCTCCCGCTCGGACGTCGGCGGCGCCGACACGGACGATCTTTGGCTGCGCGTCGGCCAATGGAACAAGTGGGACTTCATGATCGGCCGATTCGAGGGCTGGGAGGTCTTTCACCTGGGCATGGGCCTGGACCAGAACACGTTCGAGCGGCAGGGCGCGTCCGGCCTCGGCGAAAGCGCCTATGCGATCGGCTTCTACGGGCTGACCGACAACCAGTTCCGTCCCCAGGGCGCGGCCGGCAACCTGGCCTTCCACTACTATCCCTTCCGGTTCTTGCGGTTCGAGCTGCTGGGCATGGCGGGCACGCTGCCCGCCGAACCCGCCGTGGCGGTCCGACCGGTGGCGATCCTGGACTTTGGCTGGCTGAAGCTGAAGGGCGGCGTGGAGTGGCAGCACATCACCGGTCAGAGCGCGTCGGACGAGACCGACGTCACCTCGAAGGGCGTCGGCGGGGCGGTCCAGTTCGTCTTCGAGCCGCACATCGAGTTCGGGCTGAACGCGGCTCAGGGGACGACCGAGACCGTGGACAACACGGGCAAACGTGACCTGCTCCACACCCTGACCCGAACCAGCTTCGGCGGGTTCGTGAACGTCTCCAACGGCAGCCCCCGCCATCCGCTGCTGTTCGGGCTCGGGGGGGTGTTCAGCCGCCACGTGGACCAGAACGCCGTCGCGATCCCCGGCGTCGGCGACGACTACTGGCTGTGGCAAAGCTTCGCGGCGATTCAGTACGTCGCCTTCAATCAGCTGTACATCAAGCTGGTCGGCGGGTACTCCCGCGGTCACTGGAAGACTGCCAGCACAGTTCCACCGCTGGAATTCGATGACGAGGTCTACAGTGCTCGATTGCGGTTTTCGTTCTACTTCTAATGCGGACCATCATGGCGAACACGCGTAAAGAGATGCGCTTGGTGGGCACACTGGTTGCTCTGACGTTGATTGCCGCGGCGCCGGTCGCGCGCGCGGCCGGAGCGGGAGCACCGGACAGCGCCGTGCCTCCTCCGTCGCCCGCGGCCGTCGAGACAGGGAGCCCGGCTGCCGCGCCCCCCGTCGGGTCCCAGCGTCGGTTCGACGTCACGCTGTCGCTCCTACCGATGGGGCGCGGGAAGTACACGACGGCCGTCGGGCTCGGGGATAGCGTCACCGGCGACGCCGCGTTCGCCTATGGTTTCAACCTGGCCGTCAACTTCCGGATCATCCGCGGACTTTCCGTGGGGCTGGCGCCCCAGGCGATCTGGAATGTTCAGCCCAAGGTCAGTGCGACCCAGCTGGCGAGCGCCGGGGCCAGCAAGGAATATGACGTGCTCGTGCGGATTGCGTACACGCAGCCGCTGGGTGAGGGCATCTCCGTTTACGCCGAGGTGTTGCCGGGGTACTCCCTGCTGGCGCCGCCGGCGGGCAAGTCGCCCAAGGGCGCGGTCGTCGCGTTCGGCGTCGGGGTGACGATGGACCTGTCCGAACGGGTCTTCGCGAGCATCGGTGGCGGATATCAGTACGGCTTCCAGGCAATCCCGGTTGGCAGCGAGACCGCCGACAACGGAACCCGCTACATCCGGGTCACGTTGGGTGGTGGGTTCCGGTTCTAGCTACCTGATCGGCCCGAAGCTCGGCGCCGGCGGCGCGGACTTCAGCAGCCACCTGGAGTCGGCCGGATAGTAGAAGAAGCCGTCGCGGCTGCCGTAGTTGGCGTTCACGAACGCGCGGAACCGAGGGCCCAGCGCCACCAGCCGGCGGTCCAGCGCGATGAGGGCAGGGCGGCCGCGTCCCGCCTCGAGGTCGTCCAGAAACGCGTTCAAGCGTTGGGGCGACATCATCTGCAAGAGCTCGTCATGGACGAAGTAGTAGTAGAACGCGTGGGGCCGGAACACGCCGGCTCCCTGCCAGCCGTCCATGACCAGATCGCTCGGTGTGGTGCTTTCGAACACGCGGCGAAGCCGGGCGAACTGCGTCTGATTGGTGGACGCCGCGTCCATCGCGAAGTTGACGACCGGCAGGATCGACAGCGCGACCAGCGCCCAGGGCAAAACGCGACGGCCGGCGCGCTCGGCCAGTTCGTCCAGCCCGCTGGCCGCGAATAGACAAAGCAGCGGAAGCGGCATCAAGTAGTACTGCATCTGGGCCGCGGGGATCACCAGCAGGGCCACGAACAACCAAACCAAGAGACAGAACAGCAGCGCTTCGCCGGCGTTCCGCCGTTCCGGTCGAAGGAGGGTGGGCAGGACCCGGTACGCTCGATACCCAGCCAGCACCATCACGGGCCCGCTGGTTCGCGCCAGCCGGATTAACTGCCACGTCGGCGTGTACGCCCAGTGCGCGTTCAACAGGAAGTTGTTGAAGATGAAGGGGCCGACCGCGTGCAGCCGCGCAAACGCGGCGCCCGTCGCGATTCCCGGCAGAAAGAACGCGAGCAGGAACAGAACGACATCCATCGTCCTGGCCCAGCGCTCCTCGATCAGAACCCAGAGGCCGAGACCGGCCAGGACGCCGGGGAGCACGAACAGCATCTTTTGCGTGCACATCGCGGCGCCGCCCAGACAAAGGCCGGCCAGAACGAACCATGACCTCCGCCGCCACCCCGTCGACAGAGCCGGCGACAGCCCGCGCAAGAGCGCCCACAGGCTCGCGAGGAAAAACGGCAGCGCCAGGACATCCGGGCGGAGCTCGACGTTCTTCTTGAAGAAGAATGGTTGGGTGATCAGGAACAAGGCCGCCAGCAACCCAACGCGGCGGCTCTCCCACGTTCGCCCGATGCGCGTGACCAGCGCCAGCGACCCGACCGCCAGCGCAAGCGAGAGGACGCGCGCCAGCAGCAGGAAATGGCGGGCGCTGTCGAACGAGCTGTCGACCTGGAACCCACGCAAGAGCTCGCGGAGCAGCGCGTAGTACCAGGGGGTGTGATGCTCGAAGAAGTCTTTGTACGGGATCAGCCCCTTCGACCAGCACCAGGCAGCGTGCGCGTGCTCGAACTCGTCGGGGTCGAAGAATCGGTACCTCAGCAGGACCAGCAGGGCCACGACGAACGTGCCGGTCGCCAGCATCAGGACGCCGTCGAGACCGGACATAGGTCTCGAATTTGGCGCCACACCGTCGCCGTTCGGCGCCCTGTCGTGCTGCTGGTGCATCGAGGGTGAGTCCGGCGCGGACGCTACATCAGGAGCGCTCGGGCTGCACATGAGATCTGCCCCACATGGCCGTCCCCTCTGGCTTTTTCAGCGCCTGCCCCGGAGGTAGACTGCGCGCCATGGCCGAGCCCCAGGTCTCGCTGCGGTGTCCGTCCGCTGTCGCGGTGGTACCCGAAACCGCTTGGGTTCCCATTTCGCGCTCCCCGTCGCAGTGGCTGGCCGCCCTGACGGACGCGCGCCTCGCCGCGTGGATCGCCTTCTTTCTTTTCGCGCTGTCGGCGTGGCCGTTGCTCCTCGTGCACCTGCCTCCGTTTCAGGATCTGCCAAACCACGTTGCAACGGCGCACATCGTGGAACACCCGGAGTTGTTTCCGCAGTTCGCATTCAACGGGTTCTTCAAGTCGAACTCGTTCCTGGCGTTGTGGTTCCATCTGTTCGGCGATCAACGCCTGTTCCTCGCCGCCCGGCTGGCGACCGGGTTTGCCATCGCGCTGAGCGCCGTCGCGCTTCCCGCGTTCTTTCTGCACTTCACCGGGCGCCGTGGGATGTCGGTCGCGATGCTGTTCACCTGGCCTCTCGTCCACGGCTTCTTCGTGTCGATGGGGTTCTTGAACTTCGTCGTCGCGTTCAACTTGTCGTTGCTCCTGCTGATCGTCATCGACCGCCAGCGGAAGGAGCCGACCTGGAGCCGCGCGGCGGCAATCATGGTCCTCGCCGGCGCCGTCTGGTACGCGCACCTGTTTCCACTGATCGTGCTCAGCGCCCTGGTGGCCGGGGAGGCGCTCCGGCAGCCCGGTTGGCGCGCGCGAATCGCCACCGGCGCGGCGATTCTGTTGCCGCTGGTTCCGGCAGCGTTGCTGTCCGTCTTCAGCGCCGAGCAGCACCTGGTGAAGGCCGAACGGGCGCCGGCCGCCTTTTACCCGCTGGTGTCGTACCAGAACGTCTGGGAGCTGATCATGCACTTCTGGCGGGACGTCTCGGGCGCGCTCACCCGCTGGGGGAGCATGAGCCTGGTTCCCGCGCTGTTGCTCCCGGTCTTCGCCTGGCGCGGCCGGCACACCACGCGCGCCTGGTTCTCGAACGGCGCGATGGCGGGGCTCGCGCTGGCGTACGTCGCGCTGCCCATGATGATGAGCAACTGGTGCTACCTCAATTGCCGGCTGGTCCCGTTCCTGTGGGTTGGGTTGGCGTTGCGCATTCCGCGCTCGTTGCCCCGGCGTTTGCCCGCCGTGCTGGTCGCCTGCGCGGTTTCCTTCTCGGCCGTCCTGGGCCTGGACTACCTGCGTCTCGACCGCGACCGCGCAGAATTCACGGCCGGACTGAGCGCGGTGCCCCGCGGGGCGACGTTGATGCCGTTGATGTTCAAGCCGAAAAGGACCGCGGATTTCGTGGCCAGCCTGGCCCACAGCTGGGCGTACTACACCGTCGAAAAAGACGCGATGGTGCCCCTGGTCTTCGCCGTCGAGCGTTCGACCCCCATCACCTGGGCCCACTATCCGCCGGCCAAGATCATCGAGCCGACGCTGGACCAGTTCGCCTCGCACTTCGCCACGCCGGAGCAGGCCTGCAAGGCGCTGGGGCAGCCCGCGGTCGACACGTTCTGCACGGCCGCATGGCACGAGGCCTGGGACGGATTCTGGAAGGAGGTACAGCCTCGGTTCACGCACCTCTTGACGTGGGCGATGCCGGCCGAGGCGCGCGTGTTGATCCCGCCCAACTACCGCCGAACCTTCGCCGCCGGTGACCTGGAGATCTACGCGCGCGAAACGCCGCCCGGCGCGGTCGCCCAGGGCGCGACCGTCAGATGACGTCTGCGTAATCCCAGTTTGCTGGAAACCGCCGCGCGCGCGACACTGGCGGGATGGGCGCCCTTGGCGCGTTGGACCTTCCGTCCGCAGCAAGGTTCGCTGCGCGGCCGGCCTGGGCGGCGCTGTTCCTGTGCGCCGTCACCCTGACGGCGACGCTGACGATAGCGGTCTGGGCCTGGCGCCGCCGCGCCGCTTCTCCGGCCGCGGCGCCGTTCGCCGCGATGGCGCTGGCGCAGGCCGTCTGGAACGCGGGGCACCTGGCCGAGCTGGCGAGCGCCGGGTTGGCCACCAAGATCGCGTGGGACTGCTTCGAAACGGTGCCAGCGGTCGCGACCGGCTTTTTCATGTTGATGTTCGCGGCGCGCTACACCGGCCGGCGGGTGCCCGGCTGGCTGATGGTCGTCATCGTGACGGTCCTGGCGGTCCCGACGCTGGTGATCGCGGCGGCGCCCTTGACCGGGAGCGGGCTGCGCGCGGGCGCGTCGCTCGAGCCGCCCTACGGCGCGCTGCTTTACCCCTTCACCTCCTGGGACATGGCCTATCTGGCCGCGGTGCTCGCGGTCGCGCTGGCGGCCATCGCGCTGCTGGTCGGGTTGCTCCTTCAGCAGCGCCCGCCGTTCCGCGCCCAGACCGCCGGCGTTGCCGTCGCGATCGCGTTCCCGATCTTCTTCGGGTTCGGTTGGCTCGCGCTGGACCTGCGCCTGCAGGGGGAACGGGATATCAGTCACGTCGCGTTCGCGATCAGCTCGCTCGTGACGGCCTGGACGCTTTCGCGCGGGCGCCTCTTCGACCTGGTGCCTGTCGCGCGGGAGGCGGTTTTCGAACATCTGACGGACGCCGTCCTGGTGATCGATCGGGCCGGTCGCGTCGTCGACGCCAATCCCGTCGCCGCGGCGCTGTTGCACACGCACCCGGCTGGGGGCGTCGGGCGAGCCGCGGTGGACGTCCTGGAGGCATGGCCCGGCCTGGTCTCGTTCATCGGCAGCGACCAGGCGCGCCAGCAGGAGGTGGCATCCCCCAGCAGCTTTGGCCGTCGCTGGTATGACGCGCGCTGGGCGCCGCTGCGCGATCGTGGCGGGCGGTGGTTCGGCGGAACGCTGGTCCTGCGCGATGTCAGCACGCTGCGCCAGGCGCGGATGGTGCTGGAGCAGCAGGTTCAGAAGGGGACCGAGGAGCTGGCCGTCAGCGAGGGGCGGTTCCGGACCCTCTTCGACCAAACCTTTCAGCTGATCGGCCTCGTCGCGCGCGACGGATCGTTGCTGGCCGCCAACCGCGCGGCGCTGGAGATGATCGACGCCGACCTGCCGGCGCTCCTGGGTCGGCCGTTGTGGGAGACGCCCTGGTGGACGCACGACCCCGCCCAGCAGGCGCGCCTGCGGGAATCGCTGGCACGGGCGGCCGAAGGCGAGTTCGTCCGCTTCGACGCCACGCACGTGGACGGAGCGGGGAAGCGGCGCGCGATCGACTTTTCGCTGATGCCCGTCCGGGACGCGCGCGGGCAGGTCGTGCAGATCATCCCCGAGGGACGCGACGTCACCGCCGTGCAAGAGGCGCACGCCCGCGCGGCGGCGCTGGCCGCGCGGTTGCAACAGGCGGAGAAGCTGGAGGCGATCGGGCGTGTGGCGGCCGGCGTCGCGCACGACTTCAACAACCTGCTCACGGTGATCTCCGCCAGCATCGACGTCGCCCGCCGCGAGCTGCCGCCTGCATCGCCGGCGGTCGCGCTGCTGGGCGAGGCGCTACAAGCCGTCGACAGCACCGCGGGCGTGACCCGACAGCTGCTGACCTTCAGCCGAAAGCAGCCGGCCTTGCCGCGCCGGCTCGCGATCGCCGAGACGCTGGGGCCGATCGAGGCCATGCTGCGCCGCCTGGCGCGCCCGTCGACGATCCCGCCGCCCCAGCTTCCCGCGGACCTGTGGTCGATCTTCATGGACGCGGCCCAGGTGCAGCAGATCGTCATGAACCTGATCGTCAATGCGCGCGACGCGATGCCGAACGGCGGCGCGATCGTCATCTCGGCGCAGAACGTGACGGTCTCCGTCAACGCACCCGGGCCGGCGCGCCCGGCCGGAGAGTTCGTCCGCCTGGACGTCCGCGACGCGGGCCAGGGAATGACCGAAGAGGTGCGCGCGCACGTCTTCGAGCCCTTCTTCACGACCAAGCCCGAGGGCGAGGGGACCGGCCTCGGGCTGGTGGTCGTTCAAGGCGCCGTCACGGCCAGCGGCGGGTTCATCGAGGTCGAGTCGGCGCCTGGCGCTGGCACGACCGTCGCGCTGTTCTTGCCGCGCGCGCAGGATTGACTCAGCTCCCGCGCAGGCGGGCGTAGCTCTCGTCGCGGTCGCGGCGGATGTCGCGCAGCGCCTGGTCGAGGGCGGCCGGCGTGCGGGCGCCGACGGTCGCGAAATTGGCCGCGGCGATCTCGGACGACACGTCGCGGCCGCCACGCGCCAGCGCGTCCAGCAGGCTGGTTCGCACGAGCTGCAGCGTCGGATCCGGCGTGCGGCGGATGAACGGGACCAGCGACGGCGCGTCCGTTGGCGGTGCGTCGCGCAGGTCCGGGTGAAACGCCGCCATCAGGAACGGGGGCCCGTCGTCAGGCGGACGGCGGGCGCGGTCGGCGCGCCGGATCTGTTCCGCGACGGTGGTAAAGGCGCCCGCGTCCAGCGTCAGCCTTGGCCAGATCACGAGGCCGATGTCGGTTTCGGGTCGCGCGGCCAGCTCGTCTACCAAAGCCAGCACGGCGGTCGCGTCGCCGCCCGGGTCCAGCAGCACCCGGCGGGTCACCGCGCCCGTGCGCCAGGCCTGGGCGGCCCACGGGCACAGCCCCCAGGCGATGACGATCTCCTCGATGTAGCGGGCGTTGAGGCGCAGCGCCTCTTCGGTCCAGGCGCGCTCGCCGCCGCTCACGTCGCGGTCGCGGCCCCTTTGTCGCCGGATTCGACGAACGCCCCCATGTGGCGGAACTTGCGGTACCGGTCGTCGCGCAGCGCTTCCGGCGACAGCGACGACAGCTCCGCCAGGTGCCGCCGCAGCGCCTCGCCGAGGTTGCCCGCCGTCCGGTCGTGATCGCGATGAGCGCCGCCGGGCGCCTCGGGGATGACCTCGTCGACGATGCCCAGCCGCTGCAGATCCGTGGCGGTCATCTTCATCGCGGCCGCCGCGTCCGGCTTGCGGTTGTCGTCGCGCCACAGGATCGAGGCGCAGCCCTCGGGCGAGATGACCGAATACGTCGCGTACTCCAGCATCAGGATTCGATTCGCGACGCCCAGCGCCAGCGCTCCACCCGAGCCGCCCTCGCCAATGACGGCGCAGACGATCGGGACCGGAAGCCCGGCCATGATCTCCAGGTTCTTGGCGATCGCTTCGGCCTGTCCGCGCTCCTCGGCGTCGATGCCGGGATAGGCCCCCTGCGTGTCGATCAAGCAGACGATGGGGCGCCCCGTGCGCGCGGCCAGCTCCATCAGGCGCAGCGCCTTTCGGTAGCCCTCCGGCTTCGGCTGGCCAAAGTTGCGCAGGACCTTCTCCTTCGTGCTGCGCCCCTTCTGGTGGCCCAGGATCAGCGTCGGCTTGCCGTCGAACAGCGCGAACCCGCCGACGATGGCGGGGTCGTCGGCGAAGCGCCGGTCGCCGTGCAGCTCGACGAACTCGCCGAACAGCCGCTCGATGTAGTCCAGCGTGTAGGGGCGGGCAGGGTGGCGCGACAGCTGCACCTTCTGCCAGGGGCTGAGCTCGGCGAAGATCTTCTGCTGCAGCTCGCGGGCGCGCGACTCCAGAAGGGCGATCTGCGGGCGCAGCTCGGACGCCCCGCCACTGACCCGGATCAGCTCTTCGATCTTTCGCTCGAGGTCGACCACCGGCCGCTCGAAATCGAGCGTCGGCGTGTCGGCGGGGCGGGGCTGGGGGGCGCGGGCAGGCTCGGCCATCGGGGGTATTTAATCCCCTAAGGAACAAAGGCGCGCAAGAGCGCGTGTCCCTGCGTCGCGGCAGCGGGGGACGGCTGGGGGATCCCGCCGACTTCGCGCCCGATGGCCCAGGTGCCCTGCGCCACGTCGGACCGGCTGGGGGCGCCCAGGCCGATCAGCAAAGTGGCCGGAACATCGGCCGCCGTGGCCGGTTCGCCCGTCACGATCCCGGCCCGGACGCCCGGGCCAATCAGGATCAACGGGACGTGCCGCGATGAGCCAGGGCCGTAAAAGTCGGCGGCCGGATCGTCGATGGCGGCGGCGCCCCGGCTGGTGATGGCGACCAGCGCCCCGGGCGCGGCTGCGACCAGCGTGGTCAGCGTGGCCCCCAGCTGACTCAGCTCGGCCATGGCGTGGGCGCTGTGCCGGTCGCCCGTGCGGCCGGCCCCCAGCGCCACCACGACCAACGCGGGCTGCCCCGCCAGCGCCGAAACCGCGGCGCCCGCGTCCGGGACCGTCATGTCCACGCCAGCCGGGTCGAGGTGCAGCAGGTGGAAGTCGGGTATGCCAGCCAGCGCGGTCGTCAGGTTCAGGCGGTGCGCGGCGTCGAACAGGCTGTCCGCCACGTACGGCGCCGTCGAGTGCCACGCCGCCAGTGCGTCCGGGTCGGCGACGTGGTTCGCCGGCGGGGGCATCGCCAGCAGCCCCTGTCCCGGCGGCAGCGCGACGTTGGGATCGGCCTCGGGGAACGGAACGAACGGCGCCGCGGGTGTCCCGCCGGCCAGCATTTGCAGCTCGGTCACCGCCCAGTCGCGGCTCTCCGTCCAGCAGTCCTCGAACCGGGTGCCGGTCGCGGCCAGCGCCCGAATCGGCGCCGCCGCGTCGGCGGTCGCCGGGTCGCCGAAGAGCTCGTCCTCGTAGAGACCGGCGACGTCGATCAGAATGGCGGTGCTCGTCGCCGGCGGTCCGGGGATGCCCGGCGGCGGCGCGCCGAAGCCGCTGCCGTTCAGGACCAGATCGCGCGCGCCGTCAGGCGGATCGGGCAGCGGGATGGTCTCGCCCGGGTCGCCGGCCAGCGCGGCGTGGATCGGGCCGCGCGCGGCCGTCTGCAGGGCGACGCCGCTGCCGAGCGCGGCCAGCGCGGTCGCGGCGACGTCCGGGTGGAGGACCGAGTGGGGCAACACCACGCCGCTCTTGAAGGCGGGGCCGGCCATGATCAGCGGGACGTAGAGCTCGTCGGCGGAGAACCCGCCGTGCCGCCCATACGGGAACGCCGCGTGCTGCTGGAACGGCCCCGGCGCGCTGTTGGTGGCGTCGACCTGATTCAACGTCCAGTCGGGCTGCGGGAACACCAGGATGTCGGCCTGGTTCGGGCTGGTGGCGCGGAAGTCCTTGAACGTGCGCGTCCCCATGGCTCCGTCGGCGGTGATCGTGCGAGTCGTGTCGACGCCCGCGATGGCACCCGACTGGATCAGCGCCAGCAGCTTGTGCGTGACCTCGGCTTGCGCGGCGGCGCCCGCCGGGGTTCCCGCGCCGGGGACGTTCGCGTAGACGTGGGCGTCTCCGTCCTCGTTCAGCAGCGCGTAGCTGGTCCCGTCGATGCCCAACGCCGGGCCCTGGGCGGCGACCAGCGCGCCCAGCTGTCCGTCGGCGTCGGCGCCGCCGTGCGTCCCCAGCGCGACCTGGTTGTGGGTGTCGACCTTGCCGTGGTCCAGCGTGAACAGGATGTTGGTCGCGCCGGTCAGCCCCTTGTCGTCCAGCGCAGTCAGCAGCTGTCCCAGCGCGCTGTCGTAGTCTTCGATGATCTGCGCCAGCTGCGGCCCGTCGGCGCCATACGTGCTGGTCGGATCATCGTCCAGCGCCAGGAAGTCCCACACGAACATGAACGCCGGCATCGGGTGAGCCGGCGACGTGGCGCGCACGAAGTCGGCGGCGGCTCGCAGCGTGAACTGCGTCTGCGTCTCGCCGCTGGCGGGTGGCCCGTCATAGGCGTAGCCGTCCGCCACCTTCTGCGGGTAGCCGAGCGTCCCCGTCAGGATGTTCTCGGCCGTCGACTTGTCGACCGTCAGCAGGCCCAGCGGCGTCGCGAACTGGGTCCCGACGATCGTCAGGTGCGCCTCGTCGGCGCCTGCTTCGAACGGCGGCAGCTCGCCGACGTAAGCCGTGCGCCCGCCGGCCCGCCGGGTGGCGCGATAAACGCTGTCGCCGCGCGTGAGCAGCGGGTTCTTCGCGTAAAGCGCGTAGTCCCCGATCGTCAGCGCGCCGCCGACCGAGACCGGCGACTGGAAACCGTTCGCGCGCGACAGCCAGTCGTTGGCGGGGACGTCGTTGCCGTCAGGGTACTGCCCGGTCAAAAGCGCGATGTTGTTCTGGTTGCTGTGGGTGGGGACCACCACGCGCGAGAACGCCAGCGTACCGCGCGCGATCAGTCCTTTGAGGTTGGGCGCGTTCGCCGCCCACAGCCCCGCCAGCCCGTGATCGTCGATGTCGATCAGGATGACGTGCCCGCTTGGCCCTTTGACCCCCGCCGCGCCCCCCCCGCCGCAGCTCGCGAGCATCAGGGCCACGGCTCCCAGCGCGGCCCGCCGGGCCGCCTGCGTCTTCTTCATCGCGGGAATTTTAGCCGATCAGCGCCGGGTCATTTTTGACACTTCGGACAGAAATACGTCGACCGCTGCGCCTGCACGATCCGCACGATGTCGGCGTGTTTGAAGCGCGGGCAGCGCGCCCCCTCCCGCCCGTACACCAGGAACGGATTCGGCGCGTCCTCCTCGACGTACGCGATGTCGGCGTCCTGGCCGTCGGCGCCTGCCTTCCCGAAGCTCTTCAACGTGAAGGCGATCGACGCGCGGATCCCGGCGGCCAGTCGTTTCACCTCGTCCAGCGACAGCGAACGGGCAGGGCGGCGTGGATCGAGCTTGGCGCGATAGAGCGATTCACTGGCCTGGATGTTCCCGATGCCGGCCAGCACCGTCTGATCCAGCAGCGCCACCTTGATGGGCAGTCGCAGGCGCTGCAGGCGATCGAACAGGCGCCGCGCGTCCACGCCGTCGGCCAGCGGGTCGGGCCCCAGCGCAGCCAGGTCGGGCACGTCGCCGAAGCGCGCCCCCGGGATCAGGCGGAAGCGCCCGAACATCCGCATGTCGACGTAGTCCAGGCGCGAGCCGTCGTCCAGCGACAGCGACAGCCGCCGCGACGCGGGCGCGGGATCGCTGTCGCGGCGCCGCACCCACTTGCCCGTCATCCCCAGGTGCGACCAGACACCCAGCGGTTGCGCGGTCGCGCCAGCCGGCGTCAGCGTCAGCAGCAGGTTCTTTCCGATTCGCCGGACCTCGTCGACGCGCGCGCCGCGCAGGCGGCTCAGCACGCGCGCGGCCGCCGGCCGGAAGATCCGCGCCGCCCGCGGATCTGCGGCGGTCGCGCGCACCCGATGGCCGACGCCCCAGCGGCGCAGGTTGCGGGCCGCGACTTCCACCTCGGGCAGCTCAGGCATGGTCGATCGCTTCGCGCAGGCGAGCCGCGAGCTCTTCGCGCTCCTCGTCGCTGGCGTAGGGGACGCGCGGCCAGAAGAAGCCGCGCAATCCGTCCTTGCGCCGTCGCGGGACGACGTGGACGTGCAGGTGCGGCACGCTTTGCGAGACCTTGTTGTTCATGGCGACGAAGGTGCCGTCCGCGCCCAGGCCGGCCTCCACGCCGCGCGCGACCCGTTGCACCGCCGCGAAGAACGGACCCAGCGCCGCCGCTGGCAGGTCGGGCAACGTCTCGACGTGCGCCGGCGGGACCACCAGCACGTGCCCCTTGAAGACGGGGCGCGTGTCCAGGAACCCGACGGCGGCGGGATCGCGCAGCACGATCGAGGCCGGGCGCCGATCGGCCACGATGTCGCAGAAGGCGCAGCCGGCCGCGCTCATTGTGGGTGGCCGGCCGTTTCCAGGGCGGGCGTTTGCGCCAGCAGCTGCAGCAGCACGTCGACCGCTGGTGGCTCGGCGAAGCGGGCGGCGATCCGCTCTTTCTTGAACCAGGTGCGCTGCCGGCGCGCGTAGGCCAGCGTCACGCGCGCGATCTCGGCGGCGGCCGCTTCCACCGTCGTCGTTCCGTCCAGCACCGCCGAGAGCTGCTGGTAGCCGAGCGCCTGCATCGGCCGTGATCCTGTGCCGAATCCGTCGCGACGCAAGGCCCGCACCTCGTCCAGGAACCCGGCCGCCAGCATGGCTTGCACGCGGGCCGCGATGCGCGCGCGCAGCAGGTCCAGCGGGGGATCCAGCAGCACGGCGAACGGAGCCAGATCGCGCGGCGCCGCCGCCTGCCGGCGGAGCGCCCCGATGGTCTGCCCGGTCTGCTCGTACACCTCCAGCGCGCGGCTGATACGCACCAGATCGCGCGCGCCGATCGCGGCCGCGGATTCGGGATCGACGGCCAGCAGGCGCGCGCGCAACGCTTCGATTCCGTCGGCGTCGGCCAGCGCCCGGTGGCGGGCGCGCAGCGCGGGGTCGGGCGGGGGCGCCTCGAACAGGCCCACCGTCAGCGCGCGGTAATAGAGCCCCGTGCCCCCGACGACGATCGGCAGCCGCCCGCGGGCGGCGATGTCGTGGATCGCCGCCCGCGCGACGTCGGCCCAGCGCGCGGCGTGGAACGTCTCGTCGGGCCGGCAGAGATCGAGTCCGTGATGCGGAACCCGGCGCCGCTCGTCCGTCGTCGGCTTCGCGGTCCCGATGTCCATGCCCGCGTACACCTGCTGCGAGTCGCAGGCCACGATCTCGGCGGGCGTTCTCTCGGCCAGCGCCAGCGCCAGCGCGCTCTTTCCGGAGGCCGTCGGTCCCAGCAGCGCCACAAAGCGCACCGGCCGGTCAGGCACGGCCGAAGCGTCTCTCGATCTCGCCCAGCGGCATGCGCAGCATGACGGGCCGCCCGTGCGAGCAGTGCGAGCGCAGGTCGACGTCGTCCAGCTGCGCCAGCAACGCCAGCGCCGCCGGCCGCTCCAGCACGTCGCCTGCGCGCACGACGCCGTGGCAGGCGATGGTGGCCAGCAGCCGGTCCACGCCCTGCAGGTCGCCGCTCGACAGCGGCACCCCCTCGGCCAGCTCCCCCAGCAGCTCGCAGAGCAGGGGTTTCGGATCGGCGTTCTTCAGCGGCTCGGGGACGGCGCGCAAGAGCACGATGCCGGGGCCGGCCGGTTCCAGCTCGAACCCCAGCCCGTCCAGCGTCTCGTGGGTGGCCGCCGCGGCCGCCACTTCACCGACGTCGATCGGGATTGGAAAGAGCAGCCGCTGCCGCGCGATCTGCCGGCGCGCGTGCGCCGCCTTCAGGCGGCCGTAAACGATGCGTTCGTGGGCGGCGTGCTGATCGACCAGCACCAGCGCATCCGCCGCCTGACAGACCAGGTACGTGCGGTGAACCTGCCCGACGTATTCCAGCTCGCCGAAGAACCCACGCGGCTCCGTTCCCGCGGGCGGAACATGCTCCTCCTCATCCACCTCCCGCGCGCGCAGCTTCAGCGCGCCCTGGGCGGGGGACGCGAAGCCCAGCCCCGTCGGTCGCTCCGTCACCTCGGTCGTGCTCGACGGCCACGCCGCGCGGACGTCGCGCGGCGGTTGCGTGAACGCGGGCAACGGGCGCGCGCGATCCGGCGGCGGCAACCAGGGCGCGCGCGCGATCGCCGCGCCGACGACGTGACGGACGGCGGCGTAGACCTCCTGCGCGCGCGCGAACCGCACCTCCAGCTTCTGCGGGTGAACGTTGACGTCGACCTCTTGCCCCGGCAAATCGAGAAAAAGCGCCGCCAGCGGGTAGCGCCCCTTCTCCAGCAGCGGCCCATAGCCCAGCGCCAGCGCATGCAGCAGCGAGCGGTCACGCACGAAGCGCCCACCGACGAACAAGAACGTCGACCGGGCTGTCGTCGAGACCTCGTCGGGGCCGGCCAGAAACGCCCGGACCCGGGTCCCCCCCTCGTCACCCGCCGCCTCGTGCAGCGCGGACGCCCCGCGGCGCGCCAGCGACGCCCGCACGCGTTCGCCCAGGTCCTGGTGCACGGGCAGGTCCAGCGCCACCCGACCGCCGACCCGCAGCCGCAGGTGCACCGCCGGGT
The DNA here is from genome assembly GCA_045802645.1 of Polyangia bacterium. Taxonomy (GTDB): domain Bacteria; phylum Myxococcota_A; class Polyangia; order Fen-1088; family Fen-1088; genus JADGRB01. The sequence goes on along the minus strand of JBJMQQ010000267.1, from coordinate 9,751 downwards.
GCGCCAGCCCCAGGCGCAGCATCGCCTCGCTGACGTTGGCGGTCTCCGTCCCCTCCGCCTTCAAGAACTTCCCACGCGCCGGCGTGTTGAAGAACAGATCGCGCACCTCGACCTGCGTACCGACAGGCATCCCCGTCTCGCGGGCCTCGGTCTCGACCCCCGCTTCGACGGTCATCCGGAACCCCGCGTCGGCGTCGGCGGGGCGCGTCGACACGGTCAGGCGCGACACCGCAGCAATCGAAGGCAGCGCCTCGCCGCGGAAGCCGAACGTGGCGAGCCGCCACAGGTCGTCGGCCTCCGCGATCTTCGACGTCGCGTGCCGCTTCAGCGCGAGGCGCGCGTCTTCGGGCGCCATCCCGCAGCCGTCGTCCACGACCCGGATCAGCCGCCGCCCGCCACCGTCGATCTCGACGTCCACCCGCCGCGCGCCGGCATCCAGCGCGTTTTCCACCAGCTCCTTGACGACGGAGGCCGGACGCTCGACCACCTCACCGGCCGCGATCTGATCGGCCAGCGCGGGCGGAAGCACCCGGACCCGGTTCCGCGGCGCGGGCGGCGCGTCGTGCATGCGCCGACACTACCGCCGCGCGAGGTGGGTCACCAGATCTTCGGACGCGCTGCGGACGGCTGCCTCCAGCGCCTCCAGCTCCATGCTGGGGCGAAGCTGGGGACGCCACTGACGCTTGGGCTTCTGCACGGTCGCCTGGCCGCTGGTCAGCATGAAGACGCCGCCGTGCGGCTGCCGGCTGACGACCAGCTGAACGGAGCAGGTCACCTCGACGTCGCGCGGGGTGGCGGTCATCGACAAGGTCTTGATGACCCCGTCGACGGCGTACGTGCCGGTCCGATCGCCCGGATCGACCTCGCCGACGGTGCGCAGCTGCGCCGCCAGGAAGTCCCGCATGTGGCTCTGCAGGACGGGCCCGGCGTGGTGCCCCGGGTCGGCGACCGTCTTCAGCTCGAAGGACGTTTCGCTGCGGTGGTGTCGGATCACCGCCTCGCCCGGGATGGGCGGCTGGTTCTCCTCGTCGCCGCCGATTCGGTGAAGTGCCGCGCGCGCCGCCCGTCGCACGGACGGTTCGGGATCGCGCAGCGCGCCCGCCAGCGCATCGCGGGGCAGGACGCCGCCCTGCGGACCAGTCGCGTTGCCGGGACGGGTGGCGATCTCACCCAGCGCGTCGGCGGCCGCCGCGCGCACGCTGCCGTCGGGATCGCGCAGGGCGCCCGCCAGCGCCGGCACGGACCGGCGCTGCCCGAGCCGCCCCAGGATCAGCGCCGCGTCGACGCGCACCTTGAATGAGGGGTCGCGGCCCAGCGACTCCTCGACGTCCTCGATGCGGACGTCCTGGCCCGCGTGCGCGACGGCCGGCACCAGCGTCGAGAACAACGCGCCGCCTGCCAGAAAGAGCTGGACCGAGACCGCGAGAGCCGGGAAGGGCAGGCGCACCGCCAGACCAGCATCTCTTACGCCACGACGCTGGTCAATGTGCGACGCGCCGTCCGCGCCGGCTAAGATGCGCACGATGTCGGACATCTCGCTGGCGTACTCAGTCGACGCGGACGACGCGTTCATGTTCCACGCGATCCGCGTCGGCGCGATCGATACGGCCGGGCTCACGTTTTCACATCGACGTGCCGATACGGCCGCGCTCAACCGGCTGGCGCTGGAGGGGGGCACCGACGTCGTGGCGGTGTCGCTGGGCATCTATCCCTCGATCGCCGAGCGCTACCAGGTCCTGCCGCACGGGGCGTCGGTGGGGCGTGGTTACGGGCCGGTCGTCGTGGCCTCACGGCCGCTTTCGGCGGACCAGCTCAACGGCCTCCGCATCGGGATCCCCGGGATGACCACCACCGCCTGGCTGGTGCTGCGTCTGATCGCGCCGCAGGCGGTAGGCGTGGAGATCCCCATCGCCCCCTTCAACCGAATCTTCGACGCGCTCGCCGCAGGCGAGGTGGACGCGGCGTTACTGATTCACGAAGGGCGCCTGCTCTACCCGTCGCGCGGGCTGCACCTGGCGGTGGACCTGGGCGTCTTCTGGCAGGAGCGCACCGGCCTGCCGCTGCCCCTCGGCGTGAACGTCATCCGCAAGGGACTGGGGCCAGAGCTCGTGGCGCGCGTCTCGTCCGTCTTGCGGTCGAGCATCGCCTGGGGACTGGCGCACCGGGACGAGCTCATCGCGCGTCTGTCGGCCGAAGACCGTGGCGAAGAGGCGCTGAAGAATCCGGCTCTCATCGACGAATACTTGAACCTTTACGCGAACTCCGACACGGCGGCGCTGCCGGACGACGGACGGCAAGCCGTCGATCGACTGTTCACGGAGGCGCGCGCCGCGGGTCTGTTGTCCGGACCCGCGGCGGCGTCATCGGTCGACTGGGCTCCCTGAGGCGCCAGCCTGCAACGCGGCTCCCTACTCAGCGAACGGATCGACCCACTTTGCCGCAGGTGCGCTGGCAGCCGGCGCGTCTGCGACGGTGGCCGGCGCTTCGGTCATCGGCCGCCGCCGCGCGGGCGGCGTGCGGGTGACCGGCGGCCGCGGTGTTCGCGCGGCCACGACGTGCGCTGGCGCTTTGTCGACGGCGCGCTCGGGCTCTGCCGCGGGTGTCCCCGCCATCTGGACGACCAGCGGATCGGCCGGCGCGGGCGCCGCCGCTGCCGGGACCTCGGCGGGCGCAGGGTCGGCGACCGCGGGCGCTGCCGCCGGCTGGGTCTCCTGCACGCGCGCCACCTGCGCGACCGACGGCGCGTGACCGTGACCGATCGCGATCGTCGTGATGATGCCGCACGCGAACGCCGTCAGGCACAGCCCGGCCAGCGTGCTCTTCGCAATCAGAACACCCTTCTCGATGACGTCTGGCGTGGTTGGAAGGTCAGCCAGGGCCGGGCGCGAAATGCGCTCGGTCGGAATGGCCGCCATCGCAACCGGAATCAAACCGCTCTGCCCGAGCGCGGGCGCCTCACGCAGGCTCGTCTCCAACGCGCTCCTCCCCAGGTACACACGACCACCCTCAGATGCTTGCAACACTGTGACTCCTCCTTTTTCCTCGCCGACCTTAAACCGAAACGGGTCAAGAAGGTGTGTCATCCGCGTGGAGTTTTCGTGAAAAACCGCACGCTGCCCTGAAAATTACGGGAGTTTCTGGATTCGCGCAGGCCGGGCGCGCGCGCGATCGGGTCGGAAACCTGGCGCGCCACGCAGCCAGCGCGCCACCAACGTGCACGCCGCGCGGGAGGCGCGCCGGTGATGCGCGCGCCACTCGTCGTGGGCGACGGGTCCCACGCGGTTCGCGATCCCCAAGACCGCCGCGAACTCGACACCGGCGGCTGCGGCGGCGCGCGCGACGGCGAACGCTTCCAGATTCTCCAGCGACGCGCCTGTGGCGGTCGCGATCCGTCGCGCCAGCGCGGCCGAGCGCGTGATGGCCAGCGGGCAAGCCACCGTCGGCCAGGGCCCTTCGCTCGACGACAGCAACGCGCTCAGCCGGGGCGCGCTGGCGGCGCGGACGACCTGCGGCTCGGGCAGGTAGCCGTCCCCGCGCAGCGCGGCCGTCGACACACAGATGATCTCGCCCGCGACCGTGGCGGCACCAATCGTCAAGGCTTCGCGCCCGCTGGGGTACACGCCGGCGGTACCAACGAACAGCACGCGGCGCGGGCGATGTTCCAGGATGGCCCGGGCCGCGCCCGCCGCGGCGTCGACGGCGCCGATGCCGACCGGGGCCAGACGCACGCCTGCCAGCCCGCGCACGAGACGTCGCAGCGGCGCAATTTCGGGCTCGAACGCCGACACCACCAACGTTCGTCCTGTGAGGTCCGCGCCGGGCACCTCAGACCCGCATCGCTTCGAGTCGCCGGATGCGCTCTTCAATCGGCGGGTGCGTCGACAGCAGGTTCATGAACGCAGCGGCCGCGCCGCGCAGCGGGTTGACGATGAAGAGGTGCGCCGTCGCCGGACCGGCAAACTCGTACGGCCGGACCTCCTGCGCGTCCTCGAGCCGCCGCAGGGCGCTGGCCAGATCCTCTGGATGGCCGCAGAGGCTCGCCCCCGAGGCATCGGCACCCAGCTCGCGCGAGCGGCTGATCGCCAGCTGGATGAGCACGGCGATGATCGGCGCCACGATGATCCACGCGAGCGCGGCCAGCCCGCCGCCCCGATCGTCGTCGTCGCTGCGCGCGCCGGCAAACATGAATCCCCACTGCATCACGTGCCCGATGGTCGAGACCAGCCCGGCCACCCCGGCCGCGATCGTGGAGATCAAAATGTCACGATTTTTGACGTGCGACAGCTCGTGCGCCAGCACGGCCTCCAGCTGCCGCTCGCTGAGAATCTGCAGGATCCCGTCGGTCACCGCGACGGCCGCGTGGCTGGGGTTGCGGCCGGTCGCGAACGCGTTGGCTGCCGCCGACGGGATGATGTAGATGCGCGGCATCGGCATGCCTGCCCGCGCGGTCAGCCGCTCGACGATGGCGTAGATGGACGGCGCCTCGGGCCGCGTGACCGGCTGCGCCCGGTGGGCCATCAGCGCGATCCGGTCCGAGAACCAGTACATCACGAAGTTCATCACCAGCCCGAACCCAGCGAACAGGACCATGCCCGGCGCGCCGCCGATCGCCCGGCCGCCCAGCGCCAGCAGGGCGATGAGGGCAGCCATGAGCACACCCGTGCGCAGATAGTTCGAAAAGAACCTGGGGCGAGCCGTTCGGACGAAGGGCATGACGGGCCGACCGTAAGCACGGCACGCCGTCGGTCAATGAGACGCGGCCGCCACCGTCGACCCGCGCCTCAGCGGCGCTGGTTCAGCTTGGACAGCAGGCGCAGGATCTCGAGGTACAGCCAGACCAGCGTCACCAGCAACCCGAACGCGCCGTACCACTCCATGTACTTGGGCGCGCCCTGGGCGGCGCCGTCCTGGATCAACGCGAAATCGAGGACCAGGTTCAGCGCCGCCACGATGACGACGACCAGGCTGATGCCGATCCCGACGGCGCCGGTCGACTGCCAGAGTCCGACGTGGACGCCGAACAGGCTCAGCAGGGCGGACGCCAGGTACACCAGCGCGATCGCGCCGGTCGCGGCGACGACCCCCAGCTTGAACCGCTCCGTCGCCCGGATCGCCTTCGTGCGAAACGCGATGAGCATCACCCCCAGCGTCGCGAACGTGAGGGCCATCGAGCGCAGCACGATGCCGGGGTAGCGAACCTCGAACAGAGCCGAGATGCTGCCCAGCGCCAGCCCCTCACAGACGGCATAGATCGGGGCGGTCACAGGCGCCCAGCTCTTCTTGAAGATGGTGATGAGCGCGACCACGAAGCCGCCGATGCTGCCCAGCGCCAACCAGGGGAAGAGCAGCTCCGGATCGCCGGTGCGGAAGAAGAGCCGCCACGGCCACAACGCCGCGAACGTCGTCAGCGCCAGCAGGATGGCCGTCTTGTCGACGGTCCCCTGGATGGTCATGGCGCCCGTGCGGGTCTGGGCCGCGGCGCCGCTGCCCATGCCGACGAAACCGCCGAAGGACTTCGCCCCCAGCGCGGGGTTCGAGGACCGGAACGCCGTTCTCATGGCCATGCGCGCAGTTTAGCACCGGGTTTCGGAGGACTCCGGGGGGCTGCTTTTCTGTCCGGCCGGGAAATTCTCCCCCTCCGCCGGCGGTTCGTGACATGAAAGGGGCACGGCGCGCCGGGGTCGGGGCGGCGCGGACCTTGCTCTAGCTGCGGATGAAAAGAGTGAGACGTGGAGCTCTGGTCGGGACGATGATCGTTGCGGTCGCCACCGTCGCCGGCCTCGCCAGCTGGGACGCCGGTCGCGAGGACGCGCGCGCCCTGGCCGACTTTGGCGCCGAGCAGGCCAGCCTCGCGCGTGCCCTGGGCGCGGTGCTGCAGGTGGCGGCCAAGGGCGGCGTCACCGGATCGGCGCTGGCCGCCGAGGTCCAGGCGGTTCCCCGGCCCGACGCGACGATCGTCCTCCTACGGCGCGGCGGGGAACGCTGGTTCTCGGGCGCTGGTGGCCAGCCGGTAGACTGCCCGCCCATCGACGCCGCCTTCGCGCGCGGCGACGGTGAAGCGCGGCTTTCCCGGCCGGAGGCAGCGGCGGTGGGCCTGCCCGCGCGCACGGCGCTGGTCGGCCTGGCGCGCGTGCGAACGGCCGGCGGCGACTGGCAAGTCGCGACGGTGGCGAGCGCCCAGCGCGAGCGGGATCGCGAGCGCGCCGCGGCCCGGCGCCTCGTCGGCGGGGTGGCCGTCGCTGCCGTGCTGGTGTTCGCGTTCGGCGGGTTCGCGATGCGCGAGCAACGGAAAGAGCTGGTCCTCGAGCGCGAGCTGGCCGTCGCCGAGCTGCAGCACTCGGCCGACGAGCGGCTGCAGCGCGCGAGCCGGATGGCCGCGCTGGGGACGCTGGCGATCGGCGTTGCGCACGAGATCGCCACGCCGCTGGGCGTGATCGCCGGCCGCGCCGAGCAGCTGGTGCCCCGCGCCGCGGACGAGCGGACGCGCCGCGGGCTGGACGTGATCCAGGCGCAGGTGCGGCGCATCGACGAGGTGATCCGGGGACTGCTGGGGCTGGCGCGGGGCGACCTGCCGGCGGGGCAGCGCGTCGCCCCCGGCGAGGCAATCGAGGCCGCGGTGGGGCTGGTCGAGCACCGGTTCGCGAAGGCCGGCGTGCCGCTGGCGCGGCAGATCGCGCCCGCGCTGCCGCCGGTCAGCGGCGACGCCCGGCTGATCGAGCACGCGCTCGTCAACCTGTTGCTGAACGCGTGCGACGCCTGTCGCGACGGCGGCGACGTGACCGTTCGCGCCGAGCCCTCCGCGGCAGAGGTGGTGTTCACCGTCGCCGACACGGGCGCCGGGATCTCGGCCGCCGATCTGAGCCGCGTGACCGAACCGCTGTTCACGACCAAACCCAGCGGGGAGGGGACCGGCCTGGGCCTGGCCATCGCGCGTGAGATCGCCAGCAGTCACCGGGGATCACTGGTGGTCGCGCGCGGCGCGCAAGGCGGGACGGTGGTGACCGTGCGGCTCCCGGCGGCGACGGAGGCGGCGGCCCATGCCTGAAGGATTCCGGATCCTGATCGTCGACGACAGCCCCGAGATGGCGCGCACGCTGGCCGACGGCCTCGCCGATCACGGCTACGACGCGGTGGCGGTCAGCTCCGGGACCGAGGCGGTGGCGCGGCTGGAGCTGGGCGGCATCGACGCCGTCGTCAGCGACCTGCGGATGCCGCACGTCGACGGCCTCGCTGTGCTGGACGCGTCCCGCCGGCTGGATCCGGGGCGACCGGTCATCATCATGACGGCCTTCTCGGCGATCGACAGCGCGGTCGAATCGATCCGGCGCGGCGCCCAGCATTACCTGACCAAGCCCTTCAAGCAGGACGAGCTGGTGATCTTCCTGCAGCGGGCGCTGGACGACGCGCGGCTGCGGCGCGAGGCGGCGGCCCTGCAGCGCGAGCTGGGCGGCCGGTTCGTCGCGCGCGCCATCATCGGCGAGAGCGCCGCCATCCGGGCGCTGCGCGAGCTGATTCTGCGCGTTGCCGACGCGCCGGCGCCGGTCCTCATCCAGGGCGAGACCGGCACCGGCAAGGGATTGGTCGCGCGGGCGCTGCACGGCGAGAGCGGGCGCGCCGGCGCGGCGTTCGTCTCGGTCAACTGCGCCGCGATTCCCGAGGGGTTGCTGGAAAGCGAGCTCTTCGGGTACGTGCGCGGCGCCTTCACGGGCGCGGCGCGCGATCACGGGGGCCTCTTCGCCGAGGCCCGCGGCGGCACGCTGTTCCTGGACGAGATTGGCGACATGCCGGCGCCGCTGCAGGCCAAGCTGCTGCACGTGATCGAGAGCGGCACCGTCCGCCCGCTGGGCGGCTCGCGCGAGCAGGCGGTCGACGTGCGGATCGTGGCGGCGACGAACCGCAACCTCGCGGCGGCGGTGCGGGCGGGCACGTTTCGAGAGGACCTCCTTTACCGGCTGGACGTGGTGTCGATCGAGCTGCCCGCTTTGCGCGATCACCGTGAGGACCTGCCGGCGCTGGCCACGCACCTCCTCGGCGATCTGCGCGCGCGCTACCCGAAGAGCCCGATCGAGCGGGTGGGGCGGGAGGCGCTGGAGGTGATGTCCCGGCACGCCTGGCCCGGGAACGTGCGCGAGCTGGCCCACGTCCTCGAGCGGATCGTGCTGCTGGGCGGCTCCGCGGAGATCGGCCTCGGCGATCTGCCGCCGGCGGTCCGCGACCCGGCGACCGCCGACCCGCTGGAGTTCAGCGGCGAGATCCTGCCGATCCGTGAGCTGCAGCGCCGCTACGCCGCCTGGGCGGTCACGCGCACCGGCGGCCACCGCGCGCAGGCCGCCGAGAAGCTGGGCATCGACGTCAAGACGTTGCGCAGCTGGCTGGATCCGCCGGGCTGACCCTCAGGTCAGGGGGCGGGGGCGGGGATCAGATCGTCGACCAGCACCGGCACCGCCGGGGGCGGCTGCGGGGTGTCGGCGTTGTCGATCACCAGCGTCTTGCTGGTGCCGACGGTGCCGTCCAGCAGGGCGTCCGCCGCGATCGGATCGAGGCCGTCCAGCGACATGCCATCGACGCTCGCGACCTCGTCCCCGACGCGCAGATGTTGCTTGGCGGCGTCGGTCCCGGCGTAGATGTTCCCCACCGCGTACCTGTGCTTCGAGCCGGGCGGCGTCTGCGCGAGGCCGATCCCGATCCGCTGGAATTCGTCCTGCCACGTCTCGGTCATGTAGCGCTGCAGGTGAAGCTGCCCCTTCGGGTAATCGACCGTGACCAGGAAGTTGCGCAGGAAGCTGCCGCCCAGGAGCCCGTCGATCTGGGTCCGACCCGACCCGTCCAGCTCCATGCTGATGCCGTCCAGCAGGTCGTCGCCGGGGATCGTCATGACCGGGACGTTCGCCACCGCCTCGCCGCCGACGGTGACGCTCCGGGCGCGGGTGACCGAGGCGCCCGAGTCGCCCATCACCGTCGTGATGGGGAACCCCGTCAACTTCGGGCGCCCGTCGGCCGTCACCGCGTTGAACACCGACGTGCGCACCGAGATTTCGCTCGCGCCCGTGTCGAGGATGAACGGGTACGACGTCCCGTCGATGTCGACGGTGACCGGGATGCGCGTCGCCGGGATCGACACCGTCGGTTGCACGGTGCTGGTCAGCGGCACCGGGCCGCGCCCGCCACCGCGCAGCGTGAACGGGATCGCGGTGCCGGGCGACTCGACGTCGTCGCGCGGCTGGCTGGTGCACCCCAGGCAGAAGCCGGTCATCATCGGGGCCGCGTAATCCAGCTGGATCGAGAAGTCGCGCATGACGTTCCCGCCCAGGATTCCGCCGAACCCGATCTCGTCCATCATCGCCGCCGAGAGTTGCAGCGCCGGAACGGCCTTGATCGTGACGACCGTGGCGCCCGCCTTGAGAAAGCCCAGATCGACGTGGGTCTGGACGTCGTTGGCGGTCGCCGGAGCCGGTAGGTTGAAGAACTCCGGATCGATGAGCACCACGGGCGAGCCGCTGTCGATGAGGACGCCGAACTCGACGGACTCGGTCTCCGGGCTGCCGTTGACGGCTGCCGCCGCGAAAACCAGGTTCGCCCCGACCACCGCCGAGGACGGAATACCCAGCATCCCGGTCGTCGCGTATTTCGAGTCACCGCCCCCGCACGACACGATTGCACTTCGGACACCGACAGTCAATCCATATCGTCGGCGAAGAATCGACCCCGCCAACGGCGCTGGTTGAGCAGGAGTGACTGGATGGCCCTGATC